>CAIRQX010000063.1 GCA_903880855.1 uncultured Burkholderiales bacterium
CATCAAGCTGAAAGCTTGACAACTCCAACACCCAGGCTTGCGGCCACTGTGCTCTCTCTTGGTCCATAGCAGCGGACAAGGTGTCAAGCAAAGTGGGGCCAATATTTCCTGCCACAGCTACGCGGAGACCAGCACGCTCTAGCAATTGGCCTGTCAATGCAGTGACTGTTGTTTTGCCATTCGTTCCTGTAATAGCCAATACATGGGGCGCGTATTGCTGTTCTGTTTTGAATTCTTCTAAGGCTTGTGCAAACAAGGTAAGTTCGGTACCTACCCACAAACCTGCTGCTTTGGCTGCTTTCCATACGGGCGCTACCGATTGAGGCGTTAAACCAGGACTCTTGAAGACCGCACGAATAGGCTGTCCTTCTACCAATGACGCATCAAAGGGTGCATGTTTAAACACCACACCAGGATGTTCTTCTTTCAATTGCACAAGATGGGGCGGTTGTTCGCGCGTATCAACGACCAACACGTCTGCGCCGTGGCGGACGCACCAACGCACCATGGCAAGCCCTGAGTCGCCTAGACCCAAGACAAGAACGGAGAGTTGTTTCAATGCGCGCATTGAATGCTTACCTTAATTTCAAAGTCGACATGCCGACTAAACACAAGAGCATGGTGATGATCCAAAACCGCACCACCACTTGCGTTTCAGTCCAACCTGATTTTTCAAAATGGTGGTGCAAGGGCGCCATCTTCAAAATGCGTCGGCCTTCGCCATATTTTTTCTTGGTGTATTTGAAGTAGCCCACCTGCAACATCACCGACAGGGCTTCCACCACAAAAATTCCGCCCATGATGGCCAGCACAATTTCTTGCCGCACGATCACTGCAATCGTGCCTAAGGCACCACCTAGCGCTAAAGCGCCTACATCACCCATGAACACTTGTGCGGGGTGCGTGTTAAACCATAAAAATGCCAAGCCTGCTCCTGCCATAGCGGCACAGAAGATCATCAATTCACCAGAGCCTGGGATGTAGGGGAATATCAGGTACTTGGAATACACCGAACTACCTGTGACGTAGGCAAAAACGCCCAAGGCCGATCCCACCATCACTACCGGCATGATGGCCAATCCATCTAACCCATCCGTCAAATTGACTGCGTTGCTAGAACCGACAATGACAAGATAGGTCAAGATGACAAAACCAAAAACGCCCAAGGGATAACTCACCTCTTTCATGAAAGGCAATAGCAAGCCAGCTTTGGGCGGCAAGTTCACATCAAAACCAGACTGCATCCAGGAATAAAACAATTCGAGCACGCGTAAGTTGCTGCTCTCAGAAATACTAAATACCAAATACAAAGCGGCTAGCAACCCAATCAAGGATTGCCACATATATTTCTCACGCGAACGCATGCCTTCAGGGTCTTTGTGCACAACCTTTCGCCAGTCATCGACCCAGCCAATAGCGCCAAAGCCAAAGGTCACCAACATCACAATCCAAACAAATCGGTTGGTCAAATCTGCCCATAACAAGGTGGAAGTGCCTATGCCAATCAATATCAATACACCACCCATCGTGGGCGTACCACTTTTAATCATGTGTGATTGCATGGCGTAGTCACGGATAGGTTGGCCAATTTTTAAAGCCACCAAATGTCGGATCACTGCAGGGCCAGCAAAGAGACCGATCAGTAACGCGGTTAAAGCGGCCATCACCGCACGGAAGGTGATGTACTGAAATACCCGAAAGAATCCGAATTCGGGCGACAAGGTTTGCAACCATTGCGCCAAGGTGATCAGCATGGCGTGGTCTCCTGCGTGTGTTGTTCTGATATTTTTGTAATTGCCTCTAGTACGCGCTCCATCTTCATGAACCGCGAACCCTTCACCAGGACGCTAGCCACCATGGGTAATCCATGGCTTAAATGCAGATTGAGTGCATCGATATCGCTGAAATGCTGCGCGCGTATTGGGCACGCTTGCACCGTATGGGCTGTCTGTTCACCTAAGCACAACACGCTATCAATACCTTTTTGTTCCGCGTAACGGCCCACTTCGCCATGAAACTCCGGGCCAAGATTGCCTACTTCACCCATGTCCCCTAGCACCAACATTTGTGGCTTAGGTAATTCAGATAACAAATCAATCGCCGCTTTGACCGAGTCAGGATTGGCGTTGTAGGAGTCATCCACCACGGTGACTTTCTTACTTGCGATATTCACTACATAGGCGCGCGAGCGACCTTTGACCGATTCAAATTTTTCTAAGCCTTGTGCAATATTTTGAAGATCGATACCCGCGGCCAAAGCCGCAGCTGTAGCTGCTAAAGCATTGCTGACGTTATGACGGCCAGCGCAATGCAACTTGGTTTTTAAGTTGCCTTGGGGTGTTTTTATATCGACCAACCAATGGTCGCCAACCCAATCGGCATGGACTAAGGTCACCTCTGCCATTTTTGTATTTTGTTGCGATGCTTGCATTGAAAAAGTCAGGCAAGCTCGCACATCTGCTAGTTTTTTCCAGAGCGGCGTGTATTCGTCGTCTGCAGGAAACACCGCTACGCCATTTGCAGGCAATGCAGTAATCACTGCGCCGTTTTCTTGGGCTACGGCCTCTACGCTGGCCATGAACTCTTGGTGTTCCCGTTGGGCGTTGATCACCAATCCCACAGTGGGTTGTGCGATTTCAGCCAACCAAGCAATTTCACCAGGATGGTTCATACCTAACTCGATGACTGCAGCACGGTGAAATTTGCGTAAGCGCAAAACGGTTTGCGGCACACCAATCTCGTTATTCAAATTACCTTGTGTTGCCAATGCGCCATCACCGTAAGTGCAACGCAAAATACTCGCAAGCATTTGGGTCACCGTTGTTTTGCCGTTACTGCCTGTGACGGCAATCACAGGAATATGCATATGGCTTCTCCAGCCTTTGGCTAACTGGCCTAGCCCTAAGCGCGTGTCGGGCACTTCAATGCAAGATAAATGTAAATCGGCTTTTCCAGTCTCCACCATGGCAGCGCTTACGCCACTTTGGCTGACTTGTTCAAGGAAATCGTGCCCATCAAAGCGTTCGCCTTGGAGTGCAATAAATAGGTCGCCAACCTCTACGCTGCGGCTATCGGTATGCACACGCTCAATACAAACCGATGCATCGCCTATCGTGCGCGCACCTTTTATCCATTTGACGGCATCTTCCAAGCGTAGGTGCATATCAGACATGCACACTCCTTTTGTGGATCGCTTGCAGTGCGTGCAACTGGTCGCTAAATGGATGCTTGACGCCATTTATTTCTTGGGTTGTCTCGTGTCCTTTACCAGCGATCAAAACAAGATCTTTTTGAGTGGCGTGTTGGACAGCCTCTGCTATGGCTTGCGCTCTATCGATGACTATGCGCGCTGATTGCGGCACTTTCAATCCTGCGCACATATCGCGCAAGATATCTTCTGGGCTTTCGCTGCGCGGGTTATCGCTGGTCAACACAATATGTTGTGCATACATTTCTGCAGCAGAAGCCATCAAGGGACGTTTAGCCTTATCGCGATCCCCGCCACAACCTAGTACACAAATAATGTCTCCGCCTCGCAATGCTGCTAAGGGCTGCAATGCAAGCAAGACTTTTTCAATCGCATCTGGCGTGTGTGCGAAGTCAACTACCACCAGAGGATCGCCAGTGGTTCCAAATAACTCCATGCGACCGGGCACCGAGGGTAAATTCAGGCAAGCTTGCGCCGCATCGTCTAAGCGGTGTCCTAGGGAACACAAACAGGCAATCACACCCGTCAAATTACTGACGTTGTAGTGACCCACCATGGCGGTCTCGATTGAGGTAGTGCTATCGCCCAGTTTTATGTCAAACCGCATCCCGCGATTTGCATATTCAACTTTTGCAGCTTGGATGTGTTGCGCACCTGGCTTGATATCGTGTTCTTGCGTTGCGTAGGTCCAAACTTTGACTTGACCTGTTTTTTGTAACTTGTGGGCCAGCAACACGCCTTTGGGGTCATCGATATTGATCACTACGGCTTGCAATTCAGGCCAATCAAACAAGGCTTCTTTGGCTTGCCAATAGTGGGCCATGTCCCCGTGGTAATCCAAATGGTCTTGCGAGAAATTGGTGAACATCGCCAACCGCACATGCGTTCCATCTAGGCGGTGTTCAGCTATTCCAATAGATGACGCCTCCATCACGCAACTGGTAACGCCTTCATGCAGCATCTCACGCAAATGCGATTGCAACAAAACCGGGTCGGGTGTGGTCATGCCTGTAGTGGTCAAACTGTCAGGTCGACCTAACCCTAGCGTTCCAACCATGAAAGATGGTTTACCAAGGTTTTGTAATGCATGCGCCAACCACCAAGCACACGTGGTTTTGCCGTTCGTACCCGTAATCGCAACCACGTCCATGTCAACGCTGGGATGTTGATAAAAAATAGCGGCAATAGGACCACACGCAGATTTAAGACCGCTGTAACTTGCAATACGGTCACTCATGTGTGGGACATCACTCCACGCAAACATATCTGCACCAGATTCTTCTATCAGGCACGCACTGGCACCCTGCTCAAGTGCGATAGGCACAAAGCGACGCGCATCATGCGCTGCACCTGACCAAGCGATAAATCCATCGTTGGTTTGCACTTGTCTGTTGTCAGTGCATAAAACGCCGGTGACGCGCTCCCGCAACCATTGGGCTGCTTGGTCAGGTGTTTGGAGTCTTTGCATCACAAAGACTCCTTTTCTAGTTGCGTCACCACCAACGGTTTGACGGCAATATCGGGTTGCACACGCATCATGCGCAATGTTTGCTGCACCACTTCACTAAACACGGGTGCCGCCACATCGCCGCCATAGTAACGGCCGTTGCTCGGCTCATCGAGCATGACCGCGACGATGATCAAGGGTTTATCAATCGGCGCCATACCAACAAACCAACCACGGTATTTGCGGTTTTTTTCGCTGCCATAGGTCTTGCCGACTTGTTTATAGGCCGTGCCGGACTTGCCTCCCACTGAGTAGCCCATAGTTTGCGCTTTAGTTCCTGTGCCTCCAGGTCCTGCGGCCATTTGCAGCATCTTGCGAACTTGGCTTGCGGTATTGGCGGAGAACACTTGTTCGCCTGACACAGCGACATCATTCTTGAGCAAAGTAACAGGGATGATTTGTCCGTCATGCGAGAACACGGTGTACGAGCGAGCCATCTGAAATAGCGAGGCAGACAAACCGTAGCCATACGACATGGTGGCTTGCTCGATAGGGCGCCAAGTTTTGTAAGGACGCAGTCGGCCAGACACTACGCCAGGAAAAGCAATGGGTGGCTTTTGTCCAAAACCTGCTTGTGAAAACGTTTCCCACATTTCTTGCGGTTGCATTTGCATAGCAATCTTGGTGGTGCCTACATTGCTGGAGACTTGAATCACTTGCTCAACAGTTAGGGCACCGTGTGGATGTGAGTCGTGAATCGTGGTTCCAGTTAACACCATGGAGCCAGGCGCAGTTTGTATCACTGAGTTAGGTGTGACACGTCCTGAGTTCAACGCCATTCCAATGGTGAATGGCTTCATCACAGAACCCGGCTCAAATGTATCGGTCAATGCGCGATTGCGTAGTTGTTCGCCCACCAAATTGCCACGCTTATCTGGCACATAACTGGGGTAGTTCGTCATGGCCAAGACCTCCCCTGTTTGCGCATGCAAGACTACTACGCTCCCAGCCTTAGCGCGGTTGCTCAATACGGCTTCTTTGATTTTTTCGTAAGCAAAGTACTGCGCTTTGCTATCAATGCTCAATTGCAAATCTTTACCGTCTTCAGGCAAGATGATTTCGCCAATATCTTCTACGACTTGGCCAAATTTATCTTTGATGACACGACGTGTTCCAGGCTTGCCGCCCAAGTCTTTGTTGAACTCTCTCTCAACGCCTTCTTGTCCGATGTTTTCTACATTGGTGAAGCCCACGACATGGGCAACCGCTTCACCTTCTGGGTAAATGCGCTTGTATTCTTTGCGTGCATAGATACCTTTGATCTTGAGGGCTTCTATGCTTTTGGCAACGGGTTCGTCTACTTGACGTTTCAACCAGACAAAGTTTTTGTCTTCATCGCTGAGTTTCTTGTCTAGTTCTGCTTGCGTCATCCCTAGCAACTTAGCAAGCGCCTTGAATTTTTCTGGATCGCGGTCAATGCTCTCAGGATTTGCCCAAATACTGGGTACTGGCACGCTAGAGGCCAAGATATGGCCATTGCGGTCCAAGATGCGACCGCGGTTAGCGGGCAAATCTAAGGTGCGTACATGACGCACAGTTCCTTGGCGTTTGAAAAATGCATTGCCAATGAGTTGCACATACGCAGCACGCGCTACCAAGCCTAAGAAGCCCAATGCAATACACGCCACGATAAATTGGCTACGCCAGATAGGCGTCTTGCTTGCCAGTAAAGGGCTCGAGGTGTATTGGACGCTACGACTGCTCATGGACGCACCGTTTCTGCGTTGGCGGTACTTTGCGATGGCAGCGTGGCGTAATGCGTGATTGCTGGGGTGATAGTTCGCATATGTAACTGTTCACGCGCTAATTTTTCAACCCGCTTGGGCGTTGCTTGCGCACGACGTTCTACATCTAAGCGGTCGTTTTCAATTTCTAAGCGCCGCGCTTCATTGGTAGCATGGTCTAGCTCGGTCGTGAGTGCGCGTGATTCATATTGGGTTCGAACCAAATAAAGAGCGCTGAGCAGAACTGCCGCCAACAAAATAATGCTCACGCGGCTCATGCCAGCACCTCGTGTTGCGCTGTTGACAGGCGCTCAGCGACACGCAAGATGGCGCTACGCGCACGTGGATTGCTGGCAATTTCTTCAACACTAGGCTTGATGCGTTGCACCGCTTTGAAATCCATGACTTGCGGTGGCGCAAATGGTGCGCGACGGTCATACACCTCACGCGCGTGTTGCGCAATGAACTGCTTCACGATACGGTCTTCTAGAGAGTGGAAACTGATCACAGCCAATCTTCCATGCGGGCGCAATACGTGCAACGTAGCGTCTAGCGCTTGTTGCAACTCCTCAAGCTCGGCGTTGATGAAAATCCGAAAAGCCTGAAATGTGCGCGTTGCAGGGTCCTTGCCCAGCTCGCGGGTTTTGACCGTGTCAGCCACGAGCTGGGCCAGTTCAGCGGTGCTTGTAGGGACGCCCCGTTCTTGTCGGCGAGCATCAATCGCCTTTGCAATCTGTAAAGCAAACCGTTCCTCGCCATATTCACGTATCACCTCCGCTATGTGTTGCATGTCTGCTTCTGCCAACCACTCCTGCACACTCTGCCCACGCGTGGTGTCCATGCGCATGTCCAAAGGGCCGTCGTGTCGAAATGAAAATCCGCGCGCCGGGTTGTCGACTTGCGGCGAGCTGATGCCCAAGTCCATCAGCACGCCATCGACGGATGCAGGAGGTAAATCGCCCAAGTGCGCAAATCCTTCGTGCCGTATCGATAAACGTGGGTCTTGAATCTGCTGGGCCACTGCAATCGCTTCTGGGTCTTTGTCGAATGCAATCACCCGCCCTTTGTCGGAGAGTTGGGACAGCATCAGACGCGTATGTCCACCGCGTCCAAAGGTTGCATCTACGTAAGTACCGTCCGGCTGAAGGTCGAGTGCATCGACGGCTTCGCTGAGTAGGACGGTGGTGTGCTGCCATGGCGTGTCCACCGTCATCCTTTAGAAAGAAAATTCCTTGAAGACGTCCGGCATTTCGCCTTGCATGGCTTGCGCTTCTAGCGTGTCGTAAGTCGTTTTGTCCCACAACTCAAAGTGGTTGCCCATGCCCAGCAATATGGTGTCTTTTGAAATGCCCGCTGCAGCGCGCAGTTCGGGAGAAATCAACACACGGCCCGTGCCGTCCATCTCCACATCCATCGCGTTACCAAGCAACACGCGCTTCCACCACTGCGCGCTCATCGGCAGCGCGGCGATACGGTCACGAAATTTCTCCCACTCGGTGCGTGGGAACACCATCAAACATCCGTGCGGATGTCGCGTGATCGTGAGTTGTCCACTCGCTGTGGCGCTCAAGACGTCGCGATGACGCGTAGGTACCGACAAACGGCCCTTGGCATCGAGACTCAGCGATGACGCACCTTGAAACACAGCGGCTTTCCTTGGCAAACAGACAATACGCAAGCGGTAGTGAAAGTGAATTGACACTTTTCACCACTTAATTGCACTTATTTGCACTGTATCAGGATTTCAATGCTTCACCAAGGGTTTTTCGATTTTTTTCAATGAAATCAACAACTTAGAAGCGATTTCATAAACAAATGTAGAAGTAAAATCGTTATAAAGCAAGCACTTAGAGGGTCTATTAAAAGTGTCTTATCAAGATAGAAGTGGTCGAAAAAAAACAGGCCAAAGGCCTGTTTTTCACGTTGTCATACAACAACGGCTCAATCCCCGAACATTTTTTGCTTCAACTCACGGCGCTCTTGCGCTTCTAGAGACAAAGTAGCGGTGGGACGCGCCAGCAATCGGGCGACCCCGATAGGTTCGCCCGTTTCGTCGCAATAGCCGTAATCGCCGCCGTCGATGCGGTGGATGGATTGCTCGATTTTTTTCAGCAATTTGCGCTCGCGGTCACGGGTGCGCAACTCCAAAGCATGCTCTTCTTCGATGGTGGCGCGGTCAGCGGGGTCGGGCACGACGACCGTGTCTTCGCGTAGATGCTCGGTGGTTTCGCTGGCGTTGGTCAACACTTCATCTTTCAAATGGACCAACTTGATGCGAAAGAAGGCCATTTGTACGTCATTCATGTACTCGCTGTCAGGCATAGCGATCACCTCAGCGTCGGTGAGTTGGTCCGCCTTTTTCGTCTTCCAGTTATTAGCGAGTTTGGCGTCTTTTTTGGGTATCACAGGGATGATGGTCGTTGCAGCCTGGTTCGAAATCGGCATAAAGCTGTTTTTCGCTGCCGTCGAGGCCAAGACTTGGGTGGGTGGAGGAGGAACGAGCGCAGCCATCTTGGCAGCTCTGGAGTTTTTCTTGTGTACCACTGGTGTGTAGCCAGGGATGATGGGCGTGACATGGACTACAGGAGCAGGCACCACCGGTTTAGCCACAGCCTTGGTCGCAGCCGATTTTTTTGGCGCTTCTACTTTTTTAGCCGGTGCTTTTGCTTTGGGTGCAGGCACCTTCTTGGCAGGGGCTTTTTTAGCGACCACTTTCTTAGCTGGAGCTTTTTTAGCTATTACTTTTTTAGCCGGCACCTTCTTAGCCACTGGCTTTTTGGCTATCGGTTTCTTGGGTACAGGTTTTTTAGCGACCACTTTTTTAGGAGTCACTTTCTTGGCAGTTGCCTTCTTGGGGGCCGCTTTGGCAGCTATTTTTTTAGTCACAGGTTTCTTAGCAGGGGTTGGTTTTTTCACCAGCTTTTTAGCTGGCGTTTTTGGCTTTGCAGCAGGTTTGACAGCCTTTTTGGCTGCCGCAGATTTTGTTGATTTTTTATGGCGGGCTTGTGCGTTCACGTTTTGTCTCCTCGCCATTACCTCACTGCACGAATATGTACTAAGAGAGGTCTGGCGCGCGGGATTGTAGCCACATTCAAAACGTTAAACCAAAGACTGCTCCAAGCCTTGCATCAAGATGTCTTTGGGTAAATCGATGCCAATGAACACCATCTTGCTCATTCTTTCTTCGCCCTTAGCCCATTCGGGTCCTAAATCACTCCCCATGAGCTGGTGTACACCTTGGAAAATAACTTTGCGCTCGGTGCCGCGCATATTCAAAACGCCCTTGTAACGCAGCATTTTGGGGCCGTAGATGTTCACGATGGTGCCCAAGAAGTCTTCGAGCTTGGCGGGATCAAAGGGACGCTTGGATTTGAAAACAAAGCTTTTGACGTCATCGTCATGGTGGTGGTGATGGCCAGGACCGTGATCTCCGCCGTGCGCATGGTCATGGTCGCTATGCCCGTGGTCGTGACTGTGCGCATCATGGCCATGTTTGTGCGAAGGATGGTCACAATGCTCGCCATCGTGGTGATGGTGGCCATCGTCTGCCAAAAAGTCTGGGTCAATGTCTAGTTTGGCATTGAGGTTAAAGCCTCGCAAATCAAACACTTCCGCCAAAGACACTTCGCCAAAATGCACCACTTTTTGTAGCGCACGGGGGTTCATGTGTTTGAGGCGGTGTTGCAAAGCATCCAATTCTTCTGCAGAGACCAAATCAGACTTGCTGATAAAAATTTGATCTGCAAAACCCACTTGGCGACGCGCTTCTTGGCGATCATTGAGTTGCTGGGCGGCGTGCTTGGCGTCTACCAAGGTCAAAATAGAGTCGAGTAAAAAGCTCTCAGCGATCTCGTCGTCCATGAAGAAGGTTTGCGCCACAGGGCCGGGGTCAGCCAAGCCCGTGGTCTCGATCACCACGCGCTCAAAGTCGAGTAGGCCTTTGCGCTTTTTGGCGGCCAGCAGTTGCAAGGTAGTGCGCAAGTCTTCGCGGATGGTGCAGCACACGCAGCCGTTATTCATTTGGATGATTTGCTCGTTGGTGTCCGAGACCAAGATTTCGTTGTCGATGTTTTCTTCACCGAACTCGTTTTCAATGATGGCAATTTTTTGGCCATGGGCTTCGGTCAAGACGCGCTTGAGCAAGGTGGTTTTGCCTGCGCCTAAAAAACCGGTCAGGATGGTGGCTGGGATCAACATACGAGAACTACCTTGTAGAAATAAAAGAGGTCAACCCGTGATTGTCGCGCGTTCTGCCTTGTCGACCAAGGCGGCAGATTTCATGACCACCAAACCCTTCAGATATTCGCCCTCCGGAAAGGTCAAGGTCATGGGATGGTCTGGCGCGCCTTGCATGCGCTCACTGATGAAGCCATCCACTCCCGCATCGGTGCCAGCCGAGGCCACGATTTTGTGGAATAACTCTGCTCCAATCCCACCCGAACAGCTGTAGGTGAACAACACGCCACCAGGCTCCAGAATTTTGAATGCTAATCGGTTGATGTCTTTGTAAGCGCGCGCCGCCCGATCCGCGTGCGCAGCCGATGGGGCAAATTTGGGCGGGTCGAGCACGATGGCATCAAAAGTTTGTCCGTCTTTGTAGAACTGGCGTAGTGACGCATTGACATCGGCATCCATCATGGTGGTGCGCGCAGCGTCAAAGCCATTCAACGCTACATTGCTTTTGGCGCGTTCAATCGCAGGGCCTGAGGAATCAATCGAGGTGACATGCGCCGCACCGCCAGCCAAAGCCGCGACGGTAAAGCCGCCCGTGTAGCAATAGCAATTGAGCACGCGCTGAAACTGCAGGCGACGCGCGTAATCTGCAAACTTTTTACGGCTGTCGCGCTGGTCTAAGTAGAAGCCGGTTTTATGGCCCTCTGCAATATCTAGCGATAGTTTCCAATCGTGCTCGCGCAAAACGATTCCTGTGGGGCCCTCACCGCGCAACCATCCTGTGACGGGTTGCAAACCCTCTAAGCCACGCACACCAGAGTCTGATCGCTCGTAGAGTTTGGATAAACCTGTTTGCGCCAGCAATGCATTGGCAACCTCTTGCTTCCAGCGTTCGGTACCACTGGATAAAAACTGCGCGACCAAGGTGTCGTCATACCGATCGACGATCAAACCAGGCAGACCGTCGGACTCGCCATGGATCAAACGCATGCCGTTGCTTTGGATATCAAATCGGCTTCTAGCTGCAATGGCGCGTTTGACGGACATTTCAAAAAAAGCCGCATCAATGCGCTGTGCTTCGTCAAAACTCCAAATACGCGCGCGGATTTTGGAGCTGGGGCTAAATGCTGCCCACCCCAAAAAACTGCCGCTGTGGCTTTCCACACGCACCGTTTCGCCCGAATCAGCGCCGCCTTTGGCAATCGCACTGTCAAATATCCACGGATGGCTGCGTAGCGCTGAGCGCTCTTTGCCTTCTCTGAGTCGTATCGTTTTCATAGTTCAGTACTTTATTTTTTACGCGCACGTGGATGCGCCGCGTCATAGGCTTTGGCTAAATGCTGAAAATCCAAACGCGTATATACCTGTGTGGTGCTGATATTGGCGTGGCCCAGTAACTCTTGCACTGCGCGCAAATCGCTGCTCGACTGCAACAGATGACTAGCGAATGAATGGCGCAACATATGTGGATGCACAGGGGTAGATAGCCCTGCTTTCAAACTGCGTTGCTTGAGACGTTGCCAAATACCTTGTGCTGTCAGACGTGTGCCATGTCGACCTATAAATAGAGCACTCTGGACTCCTGACGAAACCTTTTTGTCTGATGACACATCATCTAAAAACGTACCCTTTGTTGCAGTTCCTTTTGTTGCAGTACCTTTTAATACTGCAACTTCTTGTTGCAACAGCTTTAATCCTTGCTCACGAACCGCTAACCAAGCATTCACAGCTAGCAATGCCTTGCTACCAATAGGCACGCTGCGTCGCTTACTTCCCTTGCCCAATACATGGGCTTCGCCGCCTTCTAAATCGAGCCAGCCCTTGGCAGTGTTACTGGCTTGCGCGTCTAGTCCCACCAATTCACCGACACGCAGTCCACAACCGTAGAGCAACTCGACCATGGCCGCATCGCGGTATTCCAGCCAAGGGTCGGTGACATCTGGTGTGGCAGAAAACTCGGCCAATTGCATCGCGTCGTCCACGCTCAAAGCCTTGGGCAATGGCTTTGGTGCTTTAGGGGCACACACGTCTTGAACCGGATTACTTTGCACCACACCTTTTCGACCTAGCCAGGTGTAAAAACCGCGCCAGCCAGACAAGATGAGTGCAATGCCTCGACCGCTACGCCCACCACTGTGCATCTGCGAGACCCAACGGCGGATATGGCTAGATTGCACCGCTTCCAGTGCTACGCCAGCAGCTTTGGCGTAGTCACTGAGTTTTTGTAGGTCTAGCGTGTAGAGCGCATGGGTGCGCTCTGCGAGGCGTTTTTCATAACGCACATGGTCAAGGTAGCGGGCAACCCAGTCCATGGTTTTATAAAGTTTTAAAGGCGTTATCGCAAATGCGAGAGCGCAGCGCTGGCTAAATCACCCAGACGCTCAATAAACGCTGTGCCCATGCCTTCGTGGTAACGCTGAGCATCTGGCGAAGCCATCACCAACAAACCAATCACTGGTTGCTTTGTGGCCGTCTGAGGTGTGTCATCTGCCCGAGTGGCGCGCAAAGCTACCATGGCAACCGACTGCGCGGCGCTAGGTTCTAGCAACCACTTCACGGCTTCAAAATTTTGGTTCATGCCAACATAAGGCGTACTCAGGGTTTCGGCGAAGGTTTTAACTTCGTCACCCACGCCCACAGCGAAGGGTTCGATTTGGTAGTCAACTGTCACGCCCCATACTTTGATCGCCACTTGCGGCACCATGAAGTCGTGTTGGATATGGTCAGCGATGGTGTAGGGCAAGTCGCGTGCATTGGCGGTCATCAGCAAAGTTTTGACCCAACGCTGCATGCGCTCGATCAACACTTCGTTGTCGGTGCCGTGGCGCATCATGTCCATCAAGCGCATCTCTAAGGCGCGGATTTTTTCGCGCAACATATCGGCTTGGCGCTCTTGCAAACTCACGGCGCGCGTGCCGTGAGGACTGTTTAAACGCACCGCGGCCAACAACTCGGCATTACGCTCAAAAAAATCTGGCGTGTTGACTAAGAAATTGGCAATGTCTTCTTCAGTGATGGGGTTCATAGCAGGGTTCATAAAGTGTCAGGTAAATTGATTTCGCCTTGAAAGACCGTGGTGGCAGGGCCGGTCATCCACACTGGGGTATCGCCGCCCTGCCATGCAATCGTTAGGTCACCGCCATGGGTGTGTACCAAAACGCTTGGGTCTAGCAAGCCCGACTGTATGCCAGTGACAACTGCAGCGCACGCGCCTGTTCCACAGGAAAGCGTTTCGCCTACGCCGCGCTCGAATACACGCAAATGAATTTCGCTGCGGTTCACGATTTGCATAAAGCCTGCGTTGACGCGTTTTGGAAACGCTGCGTGGTTTTCAATGAGGGGGCCTTGGGTTAGTACCGGGGCCGTCGCAACGTCTTGCACCAACTGCACGGCGTGGGGGTTGCCCATCGATACAACACCTACGGAGACGCTATGGTCATTTGCGAGTTGAAGGACCCAATGCTTCCTGTTGTCTTTACCCATTGCGCCCTCTACGGCATGGTTTGGGTCGAAGGGTACACGCAGCAAATCAAAAACTGGCGCACCCATATCCACCTTCACCTGTCCATTAGCTAGTGCATGTAACACAATGACACCACCATGTACTTTGACGCGAATCGAGGTTTTGTTCGTCAGGCCTTGCTCTTGGACAAATCGTACAAAACAACGAGAACCATTGCCACATTGCTCTACCTCACCGCCATCGGCGTTATGGATCACATATTCAAAATCGATATCAGCTTGGGATGCCGGACGCACCGTCAAAATTTGATCGGCACCAACACCAAAGTGGCGGTCTGCCAAATAACGGTAGTGCGCTGGGCCTAGGTTGAATCGTTCGCGGGTTTCGTCTAACACCACGAAGTCATTGCCAGCACCTTGCATTTTGGTAAAGCGAATACGCATAGCGTGATTATCGACTAGCGTTATGTCTGAGATTCCAGATGTCTCACATTGGTCAGATTGGAGTGTGCGGTCGGTTTATGCTGTGGCCCTGCTGATGGCACGCCTAAAAACAAATGTCTCTGCCGTTATGACAATCTCACTATCCATCTTATAAAAGGTTTTGTATGCGTATTCCTGCTTGGACCCCCGAACTCAAACCCCAACCCCAAGACATGGTCGACGCCATACTTGCTCGCCGAGGTGGTTCGCTACTCAACCTCGATAAAGCTCTCCTGTGGAGTGAGCCTGTTGCACGCGGCTGGAATGTCTATTTAAAAAACGTGCGCACAGGCTTGCCCACCAGTCGCAAATTATGTGAACTCGGCATTTGCACTGTGGCTTTGCTCACAGGCGCAACGTACGAGTACCACCACCACGCACCTGACTTTTTAACCGCAGGTGGCACGCAAGCCGAGTTAGATGCCTTGAACCGCGCCGTCAAAGGCGACGCATGCCAAGCCATCACGGATGCCGCCCTAGGCGAGGTAGAGCGCCTGGTAGTGCAATACGCAGCGCAAATCACGGTCAAAGTGAGGGTGGACGATGCTTTGTTTAAGCAGATCAGCCAGCACTTTGATACCACGGGCGTGGTGGAGTTAACGACTGCGATTGCCACCTACAACATGGTGGCGCGCTTTTTAACGGCGTTGCAAATTACGCCTGAAGGCGAAGAAAGGCATTAATCAGCCTTGATGTCGTTGTCTTTGACGACCTTGGCCCAAATCGTCATTTGCTTTTCAATAAAGGTACGGGCTTGTTCTGGAGAACCGCCCATGATGTCAATGCCTTGCGCATCGAGTTTCTTTGCGATTTCTGGATTCTTCAGAACTTTGTTGAGTTCTTCGTTCATGCGTTTGATGATCTCCGGTGGCGTTTTGGACGATGCTAAAACAGCCCACCATGCGGGCGCTTCAAAGCCTGGATAACCGTTTTCTGCAATCGTTGGCACATTGGGTAAGTCTGGTGAGCGCTTGCTAGTAGTGACTGCTAATGGACGCATGCGGCCACTATCGATGTGGGGCTTGGTCACAAATATGGAAGCAATAGACAAAGGCACATGCCCTGCGACGGCATCGCTCATCAAGGGGCCGCCGCCTTTATAAGGAATGTGCGTCCAATCGACATGGGCGTCTTTGCCTAACAAGGCCATCGCCAAGTGGCCAAGGCTTCCATTACCAATCGTGCCAAAGCTTACATTTTTCTTGGCTTTGGCAGCAGCGACGACTTCTGCAAATGTTTTGTATTCAGAGCCCACATGCGTTGCTAACACCATAGGTGATGTGCCGACCAAGACCATGGGGATCAGATCTTTTTTGCTGTCAAACGGCATGCTGGGCGTGAGACTTGGGTTCACGCCAAATGTGTCAAAAACCACCGCGAAGGTGTATCCGTCAGCCGGTGCTTGCACCACAGCCGCTGTACCGATCGTGCCGGAGGCACCACCGCGGTTTTCAACAATAACGGTTTGACCCAATTGCTGCGATAACGGCTGCGCAATGATGCGCGCTACTTGGTCTACGGACCCGCCCGGTGGAAACACGGCCACCAAACGAATGGGTTGGCGCGTAGGCCATGCTTGCGCCAAAGCCAACATAGGCGCATTAACAGCACACATGAAAAGTGCAGTGAGACCTAATTTTTTTGTCCAATCGCGCATACGAAACTCCCTAAAAATAAAAAACAACTTGTTGCTAATTGTTCTACACCCTACTAAGGTTTTCGCTACGGCTTTTACGCATCGGGTTATTACCGATCTAGGGGCATTGATAATGCGCCCATGGTTCGATCTTCCCAACTTTTACACGCTGTGCATAGTGGCGCATCGTCAGCAATCACAGCAGAACAACCACTTGCTGCTCGCTCTGGTTGGTTGAATGGGCAGTTAGTGCCATACGCACCAAAAGACGCACCGTTTGGGGAGTTGACATTAACTTGCCCTGAAGGACAACACCTCCATCACCTAGATTGGCGCACAAACGAGAGCGTTCTGTTACTCAAAAACGTACAACGCCTCACCGCCCCCAACCCTGGCGTGATGACTGGCCCTGGTACCAATAGTTATTTGGTAGGCGACCCAGACACTGGTTATCTAGTGATTGACCCAGGCCCTGCAGATGCTGAGCATATTGACCGTTTGTGGCGCGCTTCGGGTGGTGACATACGCATGATTGTGTGCACCCACTCCCACCCAGACCATTCACCAGGTGCGGCACCTTTGCAAGCTTTGTGTGTGGCGCATGGCAAACGGCCGCCTATCTTGGGTTTGTCTTCTGCACCCACTGCGCGTGCGAACAGCGAGTTCACACCCGAGCGTGAATTGGTAGATGGCGAACGTCTCATCTTGCAATGCGCCTGCCACCAACATACTTTGCGTGTGGTGCACACACCAGGCCATGCAGCGAACCATTTGTGTTTGGTGTTAGAAGAAGATAGTTTGCTATTTAGTGGCGACCATGTTTTGAATGGCAGCACCACGGTGGTCGACCCGCCCGATGGACATATGACGGACTATTTGGAGTCGCTCGATAAATTGCTCAAAGCTTGCGAGCAACACCACATTCAATTTATCTTGCCAGCACATGGCTATGTTTTAGGTAACGTATGGGGTGAGGCGCATGATGCGCGTGCATGTATCGCGCATCTCAAAGCGCACCGACTCAAACGTGAGGCCAAGATTTGGGCTGTGATGCAGCAACATCCTGAGGGCAGCATGGATGACTGGGTAAAGCATGCTTACGACGATATACCATCAAAATTGTGGCCTGTTGCCAAGCGTTCTTTGTTGGCGCATGTCGAAAGATTAAGAGCTCTTTAAATTCAACTAAATCAATAAAAGTGTGAAGCTCGCCGATACGCCGGATTCTGTGCGTCTTGGTTTCCCAATACGTGACCGCCATTACTCTGGGCCGAGGGTCACCCACTCGGCTCGGTGCTACCTACCCGCCATCTCAGCGAACCGCCTCAACGATGGCCTACTTGGTATTGCTGCGCGCAGAGATTGCCCGTTTCACCCGAACTTAATCGGCTCGTCTCTGTTGCTCTGATCCTCACCTCGCGGTGGAGAGGCGTTACCTCCTGCGCTGTCCTATGCAGTCCGGACGTTCCTCCAGTGCCTTGTTTCCAAGATTACACCAGCGACGGTCTAGCGAGCTTCACAGATTCATTATCGCTGTCGCTATGAATTATTTTTTGAGTCGATCTCACACTTAAGAAAATACCCACACAGCAAAATCAAACTATCTATATTTTTTGTATGAAAGTAGGTAGAGTTTGTCTTTGAATTACAACTCAAATTAAGTATTGATTCTCTTAAGGACATGATGCAATGAATCGACTTTGGTATGAAATAAAAGTGGCTGCAAGACAAGTCCCACGTCTGTACTTTGCCCCATTCATTGGCGCCTACAAAGAAATGCACAAGGAATACCTCGCCATGCGTCGCGAATCTATGGAAGCCAGAATGCGGGATGCATCGCAAAAATCACAGAGATAATCGCATCTAACAACTAGCTTTTGCCCGATCGCCACGGGCCGCTTGACATGATTCGACTCTCTGAACTCAAACTGCCACTTACTGCGCTTCCTGTGGAAGCGCGACGCGCATCTGATGCGCCTGCTGAAACTGAAGAGGATCGTAAGTTAGCGCCGCATCCTATAGATGCGCTTCGTCAGTTGGCTGCGAATGCGTTAGGTATAGATGAAGCTGGGGTTTCTGATCTAACCGTTTTCAAACGTAGTTTTGACGCACGCAAACAAAATTTACTGGTTGTCTACATTGTTGACGTCACTATTTCTGATGATGCGCTTGAGAAATCACTATTAGCCAGACACATTAAAAACTCGCACATTCAAGCGACTCCAAATATGACTTGGCAGCCGCCCGTGCATGCACCGGCAGATTGGGGCAAAGAAAACCATGAGAGACCAGTAGTGGTCGGCTTTGGCCCTTGTGGCATTTTTGCTGCACTGGTTCTGGCGCAAATGGGTTTAAAACCCATCGTAATTGAACGCGGCACACCTGTGCGCCAACGTACCAAAGACACCTGGGGACTATGGCGCAAACACGTCTTGAACCCGCGCAGCAATGTGCAATTTGGTGAAGGCGGTGCAGGCACTTTTTCTGACGGCAAGCTTTACAGCCAGATTAAAGACCCACGACATTTAGGGCGCAAAGTGATGCAAGAGTTTGTGCGCTTTGGTGCGCCTGAAGATATTTTGTTTGCGGCGCATCCGCATATTGGCACATTCAAGTTGGTCAAAGTGGTGGAAGGCTTGCGCGAAGAAATTATTCGATTAGGATGCGATGTAAGGTTTGAGCAACGGGTGGTTGATATTGAATATGCAGCACACTCTTATGAAACCAGCTCATCCCATGCGATGTCATCAGGTGGGTGTACATCAGTCAATAGACAAATAGCCGCTTTGCGTATTCAAGACTACGGCACCAACGAGACCTACACCCTACCCGCGCACCACGTAGTGTTAGCACTTGGCCACAGCGCGCGCGACACCTTCACTATGTTGCACCGCCATGCGGTAGCGATGCAAGCCAAGCCTTTTTCTATTGGCGTCCGCATTGAGCATCCACAAAGCGTGATCGATCGCGCGCGTTGGGGGCAACATGCTGGGCATCCGCTTTTAGGTGCTGCAGATTACAAACTTGTGCACCACGCGGCCAATGGACGTGCTGTTTATAGTTTTTGTATGTGCCCTGGTGGCACGGTGGTAGCAGCAACCAGTGAGGTAGGCCGCGTGGTGACAAACGGCATGAGCCAATATTCACGCAACGAGAGAAATGCCAATGCGGGTTTGGTCGTAGGCATTGACCCAACCGATTACCCCACCGACCCCTCCGCTTTTGAAACCGAGCTTGGCCAAGAGATTGGCAATACAGTGCGTCACGACACTCCAAATGCAGTTGATAAATTCCACCCTCTGTCTGGCTTGGTCTTGCAGCGGCAACTTGAAGCGATCGCCTACACATTAGGCGGCAAGAACTACGAAGCGCCTGCGCAGTTGGTGGGAGATTTTATAGCGAACAGCGCTTCTACTGCATTAGCTAGCGTCGAGCCTTCCTATAAACCAGGAGTAAAGATGGTTCACCTCAATGAAGCACTTCCTAGTTTTGTTACTGATGCGATGCGCGAAGCATTGCCACTCTTTGGACAAAAAATAAAAGGCTTTGATATGCATGATGCGGTAATGACAGGCGTTGAAACACGCACGTCATCTCCACTAAGAATTGAGCGTGATGATGTCAGCTTGCAAAGCCCAAGCATTGCTGGGCTATATCCAGCAGGAGAAGGGGCTGGATATGCGGGCGGTATTTTGTCAGCGGGAGTCGATGGCATCAAAGTAGGGGAGGCTGTTGCAAGAGCAATACTTTCTTTTCATGTAGCTAAAGCCTAAGCAGTAGCTACGCTGAAACAGAAAATCAAGCAAAATCGAAGGCTAACGAGGAAACAAGCATGAAAGCACATAACGTTTTAGACACCATTGGCAATACGCCACACATTCGTATCAACCGATTGTTTGGCAACACACATCAGGTGTGGATCAAATCTGAGCGTTCCAACCCAGGCGGTTCGATCAAAGACCGTATTGCACTGGCCATGGTTGCGGCAGCAGAAAAATCTGGCGTTCTCAAACCCGGCGGCACCATCATCGAGCCAACTTCTGGCAACACAGGCGTCGGCTTAGCCATGGTCGCTGCGGTAAAAGGCTACAAACTAATTTTGGTAATGCCCGACAGCATGTCGATTGAGCGCAGACGATTGATGTTGGCATATGGCGCAAGCTTTGATTTAACACCCCGCAAAAAAGGTATGAAAGGCGCCATTGCCCACGCTGAAGAACTTGCCGCGCAAACACCTGGCGCATGGATTCCTCAACAGTTTGAGAACCCAGCAAATATCGATGTGCATGTACACACCACTGCGCAAGAAATCTTGGCAGACTTTCCCGAAGGTTTAGACGTCATCATCACGGGCGTTGGTACTGGCGGGCACTTAACAGGCGTTGCCCATGTGCTCAAAGCCAAGTGGCCCAATTTAAAAGTATTTGCAGTTGAACCTACTGCGTCTCCCGTCATTTCTGGCGGTGCGCCCGCGCCCCACCCTATTCAAGGCATTGGTGCTGGGTTTATCCCCAAAAACTTGCACACCGATTTGCTTGACGGTGTCATCCAAGTCGACGCAGAAGTAGCGAGAGAATTTGGCAGACGTAGCGCGAAAGAAGAAGGTTTGTTGGTCGGCATTTCTTCTGGTGCGACATTGGCTGCTATTTCACAAAAGCTTGCTGATATTCCACACGGTGCCAAGGTACTTGGATTTAACTACGACACGGGTGAGCGTTATTTGTCAGTTGAAGGCTATTTGCCTGCTTGATGCTTTCTTAATGCATGCTTAATTGCTTCATACAGACAAAAGATTTTTGAGGCGCTAAGCAACTCTAAACACTTGCGTGTCTGTATAAAAACTTAAATCTTCGTTTTCTGACCACCACCCTGGAATACCCAATACTGGCAAAGGCAAATAGGGCTTGGTGGCCAAGTAGTCTGGTTGTAAGTTAGTGGCTAACCAGGCGTCTAATGCTTGGTCATCTTTTGCATCTACATCTGACGCAATACGAAACACGTGTGCCGTGATCGATTTATAGGGTGCTACTAGCTTTTCTAGCAAAGCATGTCCAAATATAACAATATGCGCGCTTTGCCATTCATCTCGGAATTCACTAAATATTTTTTTCCAGTCACGGTCTTGCAAGGCCTGCCACAACTCATCAGAAGATTGCAGTAACAAAACGTTTTCATCAAACAAGGTCAAAGCGTCACGCAAAGATCCGCGCGTAGCATTAACACCCTGAGAAGCAATTTCCTGCGCCTGCAAAAAATTCAAACGTAACTTAGTCTGCGGAAACCGCAACCAACACAAGCCATTAAAAAAGTCATGAAGATTATCTCGAGTAGGAATGTGCTTGTGAGAAAAAATAAACGCCTCATAAGCAATATCAGTAGGCAGTTCCCTCTGAGAAACAAACTCCACCGCACCCCCAGAGCCAAGAGTGAGGGTGGCACTGGCTCGGGCGATTTGGTGTGCGAAGCGAGTATGAGCCCGAACAGTGTCACCCTCACTCTTGGCGCTTGTCCTCGAAAAAATATCTTCACTTAGACCAAAAGAACCTTGCGCACCCTTTGCAAATTCAGAATCAGAAATAGCGTTCAATGCGTAACAAACACTACCCTTCCCATGAATAAGTTCAGAAGTAAAAGCCCCTAGCTCCCGCCATCCAGCAAACCAAGGCCGAGGCCAATCAATACGCTCTATACCAAACGCCAAGGCAAAGACTCACCACTGCGAAGCGGCTTTAACTGCGTATCGCCATACGCAAAACTCTCTGGCGGCGTCCAACTCTCTGTACGCAAAGTAACCGTGCCAACATTACGCGGCAAACCGTAAAAGTCTGCGCCATAGAAACTTGCAAAACCTTCGAGCTTATCCAAGGCATTCACCTGATCAAACGCTTCCGCATACATAGACATCGCCGCATGCGCGGTGTAGCAACCTGCACACCCACTAGCATGTTCTTTTAAATGCGCTGGATGCGGCGCGCTGTCTGTTCCTAAAAAGAATTGCGGCAAACCACTGGTAGCTGCTTTCATCAATGCTTGGCGATGTGTCTCACGCTTCAACACGGGCAAGCAATAAAAGTGGGGGCGCACACCGCCCGTAAAAATAGCATTGCGGTTATAGAGCAAGTGGTGCGCGGTGATAGTGGCACCCGTATGCATTGCGCAACTCTCGACATACTGCGCAGCCTCTTTAGTCGTGATGTGCTCGAACACAATTTTGAGTTCAGGAAAATCTTTGCGCAATGGGATCAGTTGCGTGTCAATAAACACCGCCTCGCGGTCGAACAAATCGATGTCTTGCGAAGTGACTTCTCCGTGCACGAGTAACAACATACCGGACTTTTGCATGGCTTCTAGCGTTTTATAGATATTGCGCATATTCGTCACGCCTGCGTCGCTATTGGTAGTGGCACCTGCGGGATACAACTTAGCGGCGACAACGCCGGATTCTTTGGCGCGGTAGATTTCCTCTGGTGCTAAGTTGTCAGTCAAATAGAGCGTCATCAAAGGTTCGAAATTCACGCCCTTTGGAATTGCGGCCTGAATACGCGCTTTGTAGGCAGCAGCTTGCGTAGCAGTCGTGACTGGCGACTTTAGATTGGGCATGACTATGGCGCGGGCAAATTCGGCGGCGGTATGGGGGACGACTGTTTTTAATACTTCGCCATCACGCAGATGCACGTGCCAATCGTCTGGGCGGGTGATTGTTATTTCGTTCATTAGAAGTTTGCTTAATTAACTGAGAGGCATTTTTAGAAATACACCGTTAATCCGGCATCAATGCTGCAAGATCTTATTCAAAAACTCTTTGGTGCGCGGTTGGCGTTGTTCTGGATGGTTGAAAAATTCGTCTTTCGTACAGTCTTCCAAAATCTTGCCGCCAACGTCCATAAAAATCACGCGGCTTCCGACCTTGCGGGCGAATCCCATCTCATGCGTGACGCACATCATGGTCATTCCTTCATTGGCGAGGTCGACCATGACGTCCAACACTTCACCAACCATTTCGGGGTCTAGGGCCGATGTGGGTTCGTCAAACAACATGACGATAGGGTCCATGCTCAACGCACGCGCAATTGCGACGCGTTGTTGTTGGCCACCTGATAGTTGGCCTGGAAATTTGTCTTTGTGGGCCATCAAACCCACACGGTCCAAGTATTTCAAACCACGTGCTTTGGCGTCGTCCAACGTGCGACCCAACACTTTGATTTGCGCCATGGTGAGGTTTTCAGTCACGGAGAGGTGGGGAAAAAGTTCAAAGTTTTGAAACACCATACCAACCCGGCAACGCAGCTTGGGCAAATCGGTTCGCGGGTCGTGCACCGCGACACCATCTACAAAAATCTCGCCTTGCTGAAAAGGCTCTAACGCATTGATGGTTTTGATGAGTGTGGATTTGCCTGAGCCTGAGGGTCCGCAGATCACTACTACTTCACCCTTTTGGATAGTAGTAGAACAGTTGGTCAGCACCTGCACAGGGCCATACCATTTTGAGACATTTTTTAATTCAATCACTGAAACCTCCTAAGCCTTAACGAACGATCGCCATACGCGATTGCACGCGCTTGACGATGGTTGAGAGGCTGAAACAAATCACAAAATACACAATGGCCGCCATGATGTAGACCTCTTCCACACGGCCGTAAATTTTGCCTGCGGTGACAAAGCCTTTGAGCAAGTCGTAAGCGCCAATCGCATAGACTAACGATGTGTCTTGAAACAACACAATGGTTTGGGTCAACAAAACCGGAATCATGTTGCGAAACGCTTGCGGCAAGATGATGAAGCGCATGTTTTGGCTATAGGTCAGCCCTAATGCTTGTCCCGCCATTACTTGCGAACGTGAGATAGATTGAATTCCTGCGCGCATGATTTCACTAAAAAATGCTGCTTCAAACACAATGAATGTGACCAATGCAGAAATCTCAGCCCCAATCGAGCGACCAATTAAAAACGGCATAAGTAGGAACACCCACAAGATCACCATCACCAAAGGGATGGAACGCATACCGTTCACATAAATCTGCGCTGGCCAGACCAATATGCTTCGGCCAGACAAACGCATAAGCGCCAAGATAGTACCAAACACAATGCCGCCAATCGTTGCAACTACGGTTAGCTCGATACTGAACAACAGGCCTTTGAGGACAAACTTGTTAAAGATGTCCCAATCTACAAAAGCAAAATCCAGGGCGCTCATGCTCAGTGCCCTCCGCCACTTTGACGCGCAACCACGACACCAGGGATTTGCATGCGCTTTTCCAAAAACGCCATCACGCGGTTCACTGTGAGTGCAGAGATGGCATAAAGCGCAGTCACTACCAAATAGACTTCAATCCCGCGCGAGGTTTCTTCTTGCACCTGCATGGCGTACATGGTGAGTTCTGCAATCGACACAGCAAACGCTACCGAAGAGTTTTTCAGCAAATTCATCGACTCACTGGTCAATGGCGGCCAAATCATGCGAAACGCCATAGGCCAGAGCACATAGCGGTAACTTTGAAATGTGGTGAGGCCCATTGCCATCGCAGCGTAGCGTTGCCCGCGCGGTAAGGCTTGAATACCCGCGCGCACTTGTTCGGCTATGCGTGCAGAGGTGAAAAAGCCTAAACCCAACACGACCAAGGTAAACCCAGGCACTTGTTGAAAAGCAGGAATCACTTTAGGCACCACGAAGTACCAAAGGAATATTTGAACCAACACGGGGATGTTGCGAAACAACTCTACCCATGCTGTGGCGAATTGAATGAAGAAGCGCTTCAGGGGCCTGTCTGTCGGTAATGTTCGCAAGGTGCCCATCAACGCGCCTACAACCATTGCCACTAACCAAGCACAGGCAGCAACAGAGAGCGTCCAGCCCCAAGCCTCGAACATCCACTCAAGGTAGGTTCTTCCGCCGCCGTCGTCTTCTAAAAAAACCTGCCAGTCGAGTGCCATTTTGGAACCTAATGGGGATATAAACGTTCAAGCCATAGGTGACTTAAAAAATAAAAGTGTATCCTAATTTCTTATAAAAAGGTTGGTAGCATTTGCTCATATTCGAGGGCATGCTCCCCCTTAAAAGACCTACTTATGGTGCACAAACCATTACGGCTGCAGGTGTATTAGTAAAATTCTAAATCCCACGCTGGCTTAGCCAGTTGAGGATTTAGAGAACCTTCAAACCCCACTGCTCGCAAGAGTGGTGGGGTTTTTTTACTTGTTGTTACGTGTTCAGTGTCACGTAACACGACAGGTATACGCACAGCAGGGCGCGGGGTCACAATGGGTGCTCCGTGTAACTTGGTCTCTGGCAACGTCAAGCGCATGCAACCGTTTAGTTATTGATCTGCGTACAAACTTCTAATCCCCCTGCTGGCCTAGCTAGTTAAGGATTCGAGAAACCTTCTAACCTCACTGCTCGTAAGAGAAGTGGGGTTTTTTACTGGAGGTGTTGTTTAGAAAACAAAAGCTAAATATCAATTAAAGCAGCGCAATAAAAAAACCCGCACATTGGCGGGTTGGTGTCAGCTCAAAGGCGTCTACTTCTTAACGTATTCCTCAACCGGCTTGTCATTAGGCGTAGCCCACGCAGCCTTGGTGTAGTCGGTAGCTGGCAAACCTACACGGGTGTTTTTGGGGGGAATGGGTTGCACAAACCACTTGTCGTACAACTTGGCGAGTTCACCCGACTTGGCCATGGCGTTGACTGTGTCGTCCGCTAATTTCTTGAAAGCTGGATCGTCCTTGCGGATCATGATGGCGATGGGTTCGACGCTCAACACCTCGCCCACAATTTTGTAGTCAGCGGGTGCCTTAGACAAAGCAATATTACCCGCCAAAATTTGACCGTCCATCACGAATGCCTCGGCACGGCCAGATTCGAGTAGCAAGAAGCTGTCTGCGTGGTCTTTACCGAAGACTTCTTTGAAGTCGACGCCCGTTGCGCGCTCGTGTTTGCGTAAGAGCTGAACAGAAGTAGTGCCTGTGGTGGTTGCAACATTTTTACCGTTCAACTGGGCGATAGATGTAATGCCCGAGTTTGCTTTGACAGCAATGCGCACTTCTTCTACATAAGTGGTGTTGACAAACGCCACGTCTTTTTGGCGGGTGGCGTTGTTGGTGGTGGAGCCGCACTCAATGTCGACGGTGCCGTTTTGTGTGAGAGGGATTCGGTTTTGTGAGGTGACGGAAATGTATTTGACCTCTGACTTCTTGCCAATGGCTTTGTCTAGGTTGTCGATGATGCGCTGGCAGATTTCAACGTGGTAGCCGGCGTATTTGCCGTCACCTAAAGTGTAGGAAAGTGCGCCTGAGGAGTCACGCACGCCCATGGTGATAGCGCCAGAGGCTTTGACTTTGGCGATGGTGTCGTTTGATTGGGCGAAGGCGGTGGTTGCTAGGGTTGTGGCGACGGCAAAGGCTAGTAAGTGTTTTTTCATAAAGAACTCCGGAATTAAAAAAAAGTGATGGAGGTTAGTGTCTGAAAATCAAGTGTATTCCAATTCCAAACTAATTTAATAGTTTCTATTTATTCCTTGATCAAATTATTTTTTGAAATAAAACTCACCGATCACTTGATCGTAAATAGCATGCACACCATTGCTTTGCGTGAAGCGTTAAACCAAAAAGTGCCCGGTAAGGATCTGGTTGACTTCATTGAGCAAAATGACGGTATTGAGCAAATCCGCTTGGACGTCACCAAGCCTTTATCAGCCAAAGTTCGCGCAGGCACAAGGTCAAGGACGAGGTTGTTGGCTCAGAACTGGGCTTTATGAAGTTTGATTCGCGCTTTTTTCGTGCTGACGCTGATTGAGCAGATAAGCAGGTGGTTTTTGTTGGAACCTAACCTTACCTTCAGTAATTACGATCGTATTGATAAAATTTTAGGGGATGGTTGCCCTGAATTTCCACGCGACAAGGCTTTGTTTTCCAATCTGTCATCTTATTATTCATCACTAGATAGAGGCGTAATCTTTACTGCTTTACATAATTACTTGCATTAAATGGCCAGCACTGATCAGCCAAATATTTTGTAAATTACTTTAAAGATATAATGATAATTCTTGTACACCTTAACCCGCCTAAGTGCGGGGTTTTATTGCCTACACCTGTCGTGTAAAAAGACACCACAAACCATTCGCCCATCAAAAAACCCCACCACTCTTGCGAGCAGTGGGGTTTGAAGGTCCTCTAAATCCTCAACTGGCTAAGCCAGCGTGGGGATTAGAAAGATTTGCTAACACCAATAGCTGTGCGCTTTTGGACAGAGCCAGCAATTTGATCTTTGGCTGAAGAGAAGTTAATGCTATCGTAACGGTAGTAAACGCGTGATGTCTTGCTCAAGTTGTAGTTAACACCCAAGCCAGTCATATTACGATCATTGTTGCCTGCCGTTGTGTCGTTAACACGGGCCATAATAGCCAACACATCAACCATACCCATTGTGTATGTACCACCGTAGGACGCGCTGGAACCTTGGAAGGCACCGGCACTTGAAGTGAATGAACCTGCACCAACGTTTAATTTCAAACTTGGTAATACTTGGTATTGCACCCCCAACAAGTTTTGAGTTACATCTTGCGAAGCAAGAGTAGTTTGAGTAAGAGCACTACCACCTGCATCAGCAAGTGAAGTCACGTTGGTACCGTTAGATCCCACATCATATTTGATGCTGGTATAAGCAGCATCAATTGGTCCATTGGTGTAGCGCAACATGTATTCTGTGACGCCAACGGTGTTTTTGAAGCCAGAGTCTGCAGTTCTGTTATTGTTTTGTGGTGTCAAACCGTAGCTAAAAGTCAAGCCACTGATAGCTGGAGATATGTACTGGTAAGAGTTCGCAATACGAATAGCGCGAGCACCAGCGTTGTTTGAAGATTTGTTACCAGTTGATGCTCCAGTAGTAACTAGACCACCGTAACCAGCAGCGCCAGTTCCCAACCCGTTAGCGATAGAAAAGGCGGAACTGTAAGTTGATCCGATACCAGTTGAAAACGCTGGAGATGCAATTGCTGTTGCGTTGGTCAAAGTAAAGTTGTTAGGAGTACCCATCTGCAAAGTACCAGCAGTTGCGCTGCTGATTTTCACGAATGACTGGCTGTTGGCAAAACCTGAGTTTTGGGCAAGAGCAACGCCAAGGTTTTGAGTTGCGCCACCAATATCAGCCCAGTCAGTATTGACTTGGCCACCAACCGTCATGCCACCGCCAATGTCTTCGTAATACTTGAAACCAAGGGTTGTAGTGCCAGCATTAGAGCCAACGGTTTTGTAGTTACGAACTGATTCAGAATTGCTGAGTGAGAGATAGCCACGATCCATGTAACCGTCGATGGTTACTTGTGCGAATGCTGACACAGCTGAAACAGCTGCTAAAGCAACGAGGGTTTTTTTCATTTCAAGTTTCTCCAAGGTTGAATAAGGTCTCCGCTTTCGCGGGACAACCTCCATTTCGGGAAGTTGGTGTTATTGGACCAGAGAGGGCGTGGCAAAGCCACCTTTAAGGAGAAAAATAGGGAGGGTGCGTTGCTTATGTGCAACATGCGGGAAGCCTGGGTTACTTCTTTTTAGTTACAAATAAAATTTGGCTAGGCCAATAGACAATCTATTCTTATGGACACCCTACTCACCACCGCCGACCGCGCCTTGCGCACAGTGTTTGCCCACCACCACGCCAGCCGAACCAACCCTGCAAACGACATTACAGACGCTTCGCTGAGTGAAGCAGAAAAGCGTGAAGCATCCGCATTGATGCGCGTCAACCACGTAGGCGAAGTTTGCGCACAGGCGCTCTACACCGCTCAGGCGCTAGCCACCAAGAACGAGGCGTTGCGAAGACATTTGCAGACCGCCTGCGAAGAAGAAACCGACCACCTCGCTTGGACAGAAGAGCGCTTGAAGCAACTCGGTGGCCGCACCAGCCTGCTTAACCCCCTTTGGTACTCGGGCGCATTCGGCATTGGCTTTCTAGCTGCCAAATTAGGCGGCGACCCGATGAGCTTAGGCTTTGTGGTGGAAACAGAGAAACAAGTGGAAGCGCATTTGCAAAGTCATATGCAACGCTTGCCTGAAAACGACCTAGCGTCACGAGCAATAGTTGCGCAAATGAAGGCAGATGAGATGCGGCATGCCCAAGAGGCGCAGGCTGCGGGGGCTGCTGAGTTGCCAGCGCCTTTTAAAAGATTGATGAGGGTTGCGGCTGGGGTGATGACTGCTGTGGCGCATCGTATTTAGCCTTGCGCAAGTGAGTCATTTCAAATAAAATGCGTTATACGCACAACGCATAATGAGGCTTATATGCACAAACGAATGACTATCACGCTTGACGAGGCCGTTTACGACGGCCTTTATCGGACCATTGGCAAGCGGCAAATGAGTCAGTTCATTGAGGACTTAGTTCGACCATACGTTGTCAGCGAAGCTCTTGATGCCGGCTACCAAGCAATGGCAAATGATTCGCTGCGCGAGAAAGATGCAAGCGAATGGATCAATGCCCTGAACAAGGACATGAATGATGAAGCGCGGTGAGGTTTGGTGGGTAGCTTTTGACCCAGCAGTTGGGAGCGAGATTCAGAAGACTAGGCCAGCCATCATCGTAAGCAACGACTCAGCAAACCGAAATCTTAAACGTGTTGTAGTTGCGCCCTTGACAACCAACACTTCTCGTGTTTTCCCTGGTGAGGCGCGTGTAAGCGTCGCAGGAGAGTTTTGTAAAGCCATGTCCGATCAATTGATGGCTGCCGACAAATTGCGGCTCAAAGAGAAACTCGCAACATTATCCAAAAGCGACATGTTGGAAGTCGAACAAGCTATTTGCGTGCACCTAGGGTTACCGAAGTAAACGCTTCCCCAAATTTCTTGTTCTTGCTACCTCTGCAAAAACAACCGATAAGCCGGATTCAGCGTCTCCTCCACATACGGATACCCCACCTCCTCTAAAAACTTCGCAAACGCCTTACTCTCTTTGGCAGGCACCTGCAAACCCATCAAAATGCGCCCGTAATCAGCGCCTTGGTTGCGGTAGTGAAACAAACTGATATTCCAGCCGGGGCGCATGGCCAACAAAAACCGCATCAATGCGCCGGGGCGCTCGGGAAATTCAAAACGTAGCAAGCGTTCTTCTTGCGCAAGTGTGGAATGGCCGCCCACCATATGACGAATATGCTCTTTGGCGAGTTCGTCATGGGTGAGATCTATCGCATCAAACCCATGCTTAGTGAAATGCGCTGCGATTTTGTGGCTTTCGCCCTTGCCGCCCGTAGTGAGGCCCACAAAAACATGGGCTTTGTTGGCGTCGCTCATGCGGTAGTTGAATTCGGTCACATTGCGCGGCGTTTTGCTGCCGCCAAAGCTGGGTAACGCGCCTATCAATTCACAAAACCGACGCAAACTGCCCGGCTGCTCAGGGATGGTGACGGCGAACAAGGCTTCCCGCTCTTCTCCCACTTCGGCGCGCTCAGCTACAAAGCGCAAGCGATCGAAGTTCATATTGGCGCCGCACAAAATGGCGGCATAGGTTTCGCCTTTGGTTTTGTGGGTGACGACATATTGTTTGATGGCCGCGACAGCCAAAGCGCCAGCGGGTTCCACGATGCTGCGCGTGTCGACAAACACGTCTTTGATGGCCGCGCACACGGCGTCGGTATCGACCGTCATGTAGGCATCGACCAAGTTGCGCGAAATGCGGAAGGTCTCCTCGCCGACCAACTTGACGGCGGTACCGTCTGAGAACAAACCGACGTCATTCAATGCGACGCGCTTGCCTGCTTTGGCCGACTGCATCATGGCTGACGAATCGTCCATTTGAACGCCAATCACCTTGATTTCTGGTCGCACAGCTTTGATGTAGTTGGCAACGCCAGCGATCAAACCGCCGCCACCAATCGCCACAAACACGGCGTCAATCGTGTTGAGGTTCAAGCCCTGTAATTGGCGCAGCATTTCCATCGCGATGGTGCCTTGTCCCGCGATGACGTCTGGGTCGTCGAACGGATGGACGAAGGTCATGCCGTTTTTCTTCTCGAGTTTTAGGGCGTGTTGGTGGGCGTCGGAATAGCTGTCGCCGAACAAGACCACTTCGCCGCCCAATGCTTTGACGGCGTCAATCTTCAAAGCAGGCGTGGTGATGGGCATCACGATGACTGCTTTTGCACCCAGCCGGCTAGCCCCCAAAGCCACGCCTTGTGCGTGGTTGCCAGCGGAAGCGCAAATCACGCCTTTTTTGAGTTGCGCGGGGGTGAGATGCGCCATCTTGTTGTAAGCGCCGCGCAGTTTGAAGCTGAACACCGGTTGCTGGTCTTCGCGCTTGAGCAGCACGGTGTTGTGCAAGCGGCGACTCAGGTTTTTTGCAACCTCCAAAGCCGACTCGTGCGCTACGTCGTAGACGCGTGCGGTGAGGATTTTTTTGAGGTAGTCGGCGGGTTGGAGGGGTTTGTTTTTGGGGGTGGGCATGCGGGAATTGTCTCTTAAGAAAAGCTAGTGAATTGTTTAAGCAAAGCATGCACAACGGGTTTGGTTTTATTTGCACATTACTAGTTTTCAACCTCTTGCAATTTATTGCATGCGTGCTATACAATGACCTATCAACTTTTATTTTTTAACGCATCTGTCCAGGCCGATATCCAAGACTGGCCGACGCAAGTCTTTGCAAGTTTTGTTCGCATCGCCGAACAAATGCAAGTCAGTGGCCCTAACCTAGGCTTGCCCTACACAAAAGCCATGGGTGGCGGGTTGTTTGAAATCCGAGCCAGAGGTTCAGAGGGAATTGGCAGGGCTTTTTTCTGCTGCGTGAAAGAGCAAAAGATCTTGGTACTACACGGATTTATCAAGAAAACCCAAACAACTCCAAGGCGCGAATTGCGCCTAGCCATTAAACGAATGAAGGAAGTAAAAAATGCTTAAAAAGGGCCTCAAAATCAAGGCAACCAAGTTTCAACCCGTCGCTTTCAAAGCCAAAGAATTAGCCGAAAGAAAACGGGCTTCTGATCCTGCATTCAAACAAGCCTACGACGCGCTTGAAACCGAGTTTGCCGCTTTAGCTACTTTGCTGGAAGCGCGTCGAGAAGCAGGATTGACCCAAGCTGAGGTTGCGCTACGCATGGGGGTGAGCCAACCCGTTTTAGCAAGAATTGAATCCAGCTTGGGTAGTCGCAAGCACACACCCTCGCTGAACACACTAAAGCGCTATGCGGAGGCTTGTGGAAAGCGGCTCGTTATAAGCATGTTGTGAAGGATTGAGACATAACTTTCAAGCTTCCACCACCTCAAACTCCGTCGTAATCTCCGCCGTCTTACCCAACATGATGCTCGCCGAGCAATATTTCTCGTGGCTCATGGCGATCGCTCGCTCCACTGCTGATGCTGGTATGCCTTTGCCCGTCACAGTGAACTGCATGTGTATCTTTGTAAAAACTTTGGGGTCAACTTCAGCGCGTTCACTGGTTAACTTGACGCTGCAACCGCGCACATCATGGCGGCCCCGCTTCAAAATCAGCACCACGTCGTAGGCAGTGCAACCACCAGTGCCGGCCAAAACGGTTTCCATAGGACGTGGCGCTAAGTTTTGTCCGCCGTTTTCTGGTTTAGTGGCGTCTGGTGCGCCGTCCATCGTGATGACGTGACCGCTTCCCGTTTCAGCCACAAAGCCCATGGCCGATTTTGTGTGGCTGTTGCCTGTCCAACTGACGGTGCATTCCATGACTATTCCTTCATGCTCTGTAAAAAGTGCTGTTTAAAAGTGTTGCAATTGTCTGACAATTGTTGCGAGGGTGAGACTTCTTGGTTAAACTGCAAGCTTGTCTCCTCCACCCTCAAAAGTGGATTCAGCCCCGAGTTGCAAAACTCGGGGCTTTTTTTGTCAGATTTCCTAAAAGCGCGATTATTAATTTTTCGTTAGGGCTAATGTCAGAGACTTGAACTGATCGGAGTGACCATGGATATTCAGCCAATTCGAACCAAAACAGACTATAAAAATACCCTCAAGGAGGTGTCTAAATTAGTAGAACTTGACCCTACCCTGGGAAGCAATGATGGCGACCGTCTCGATATTTTGGTCACCATGGAGCAAGCTTACGAAGCACGGCATTTTTCTCTTGATATTCCGGATCCAGTGGACGCCATTAAGTTTCGTATGGAGCAACAAGGCTTAAAGCCTAAAGACCTTGAGCCAATGATTGGCCGGAGCAACAGGGTTTACGAGGTTTTAAATCGCAAACGCCCGTTAACCCTAGCCATGGTTCGCAAACTTCATACTGGACTTGGCATATCGGCTGAATGCTTAATCAACCAATAGTTGCAGCTATTTTTTTATTGGTAATTCCAAAACTAGTGAGGACGCAACCCCCAATTGAGGCCCTAACTCCGCTTTCTTTGGCCCAGTTCCGACAACAACAAATCCTTCAGACACGGTCTGCCCCAATCGAAAAGGTTTGGCAGGTTTACCATCCACAGATATGAGCGCAACCCCTTGCGAAGGGCCGCCATCCATGACTCCTACCAACACAAATCGACTTGCCAAACTGGCACTTGCCGATTGCACGGGGGCAACACCCAAGGCTTTAGAGACAGATAGAGAGTCCACGTCAGGTGTAACTTGTTTTTGCTCAGAACCAACAACCAAGGTGTCAACAGGCACACCATCTCCCCATTGCAGCCCAAAAACAACCGCACTGTATGCCACTACCGCCCATACCAATAGGCTAGTCAATCGCAAAAAAGTGGGGGCAAATGGATGTAAAAACGAGCGAGTAGTTTGCATAAGAGCATCATATAAGAACATTGACGCACCAACTATTGCTCATTATTTAAATAAAAGATAAAATATTGTCTCTTATTTAATTTTAATTAATTTAACAGTTTAAATGTTGTCTCTTATAAATCCTGAAGATACCATGTATCAGCTTGCTGAGCGGGTCAAATTAAGTCGCCTAGCTGAAAACTTTTCAAGGAAAAGCCTTTCGGAAAGGTCTGGGGTTTCTGAAGCGTCTATCAAACGATTTGAGACAACTGGAGAAATTGCGCTACTTGCATTGCTAAAGCTAACCTACGCCTTGGGCTCTATGCAGGAGTTTGACAAAGTCTTTGCGCCTAAAGATGTCATTTCTATCAAAGACATCACAAAAAAACAAAGAGCAAGGGGACGCAGATGAATACAAAAGCCAAGCATGTGAAAGAGCTTCAAGTATCTATTGCTGGCGTGGCTGTTGGCACCCTCGCACAAACAGAGCGGGGACAGATTTGGTTTGAGTACGACCCCGCTTGGATTCAGTCTGGCTTGGCGCTCTCCCCCACGCCGAGCTTTGCACTTAAATCTGGGGCCTTCAAAGCGACCAACAACATTTTTGATGGCTTGCACGGCGTTTTCAATGACGCCCTACCAGATGGATGGGGCTTACTTCTCATGGACCGCGCTTTGAAAAACAAGTTGGGTTGGGACGTTCATGAAATCACCCCACTAGACAGGCTCGCTTACATAGGCAATCGCGCGATGGGCGCTTTAGAGTTCAAGCCCAGCTTAGAGAACGACGAACACACTGGCACTCCCTCCGTTCCTGGATTAGCTGAAGACGCCCTTTTGGCTCAAGAAGGCTCGGCAGATGAGGTGCTACGAGCGCTAACCATCCATGGCGGATCCCCGGGCGGCGCGCGCCCGAAGATAACCCTTGCGCTAGTCAACGATGGGGGCGATGTGGTGATGTCAGGGTTTGAAAAGATTCCTGCAAATTTTGACCATTGGATGGTTAAGTTCCGCTCAAAAAATACAGACCCCGCTAGCATGGGGCGGATAGAACAGGCCTACGCAAAAATGGCTACGCTAGCAAAAGTTGATATGCCGCCATCTCGGCTTATCTCTGCCAATGTCCGCGGGATAGAGGAAGCGTTTTTTGCAGTGAAGCGTTTTGATCGCGATAAGAATAAAAAACTGCACGTCATTTCGCTAGGCGGCATGCTCGACGCTTCGCATCGTGAGCCTTGTTTGGACTACACACAGTTATTAAAAGCAGTGCACTTTGCAACCAGGAACGTCAAAGAGGTCGAGCGCGCTTTCAGAGTGATGGTCTTTAACGTGTTAGCGCACAACAAAGACGATCACGTCAAAAACTTCGCCTTTATTTACGATGGGCAAGATTGGAAATTTAGCCCAGCGTTTGACCTCACTTTCAGTGGCGGTATGAACAACCAGCACACCACAGCCATTGCGGGCCAAGGTAATCCCAAGCTCGCTGCGATCGGACTAGTAGCGAAAAGTGCTGGGATTAAGAATTGGAAATTGGTTGTCGATGAGGTTTTTTCAGCAGTCTCTCAGTGGAAGCAGATTGCAGATGACTACAAAATCGAACATCGTATTGCTAGTGAGTACTTCAGAGCCATTCAATCTGGTTCTTGCTATGCAGATCTTGCATGACCTAGGTTTCACCAAGTCTTATCATACACCACCCTATCAAAGTTAGACCACTTATGCTCCTCTTGCCAGCTAAAAATAAGCATCGCGCTAAAGCCAACCAACGCGGCTTCACCCTGATCGAATTGATGGTCGTCCTAGCCATCATCGGCATACTCGCGGCGCTGGTCGTTCCCAACGTTCTCAACCGCGCTGACGACGCCCGCATGACCGCAGCGCGTACCGACATCGGTAACTTGATGCAAGCCCTCAAGCTCTTCCGCTTAGACAACCAACGCTACCCCAGCGCCGAGCAAGGCTTGCAAGCACTGGTCGTACAACCCACCGCAGGCCCTGCTCCTTTGAACTGGAAGCCTTACATTGACAAACTGCCCAACGACCCATGGGGTAAGCCTTACCAATACATGAACCCAGGCCTCAAAGGCGAAGTAGATATCCTCTCTCTCGGCGCCGATGGCCAAGTCGGTGGCGAAGGCAAAAACGCCGATATCGGCAGTTGGCAATAAGTCCCATGCAGCGCCAGCGCGGGCTAACTTTGCTGGAGCTTTTGGTGGTGATGGCCATCATCGCTATCTCTTCCGCTGGTGTTGACCTTGCGATGCGCGATAACTCTCAGACCCAGCTAGAACGCGAAGCCCAGCGCCTTATTGCCAAACTCGAAGCTGCCCGCGTGCAGTCACGTGCGCAGGGTTTGCCTTTTGTCTGGCGTGCCTCAGCTTCGGGTTTTGTGATTGAAACGCCAGTGGTTGGAAATGGCTTTGTGGCGCAGAGTGACGATTGGCTGTCTGCGGATATGTCAATTGGTATTTCTGCAGGTATGGAGACCATCACGCTGGGGCCCGAACCGATCATTCCACCTGCCACCATTACTCTCAGCAAAACAAGCGGCCAAACTTCGGGCGCCAAACCCATCAATCTGCGCATCGGCACCGATGGGCTTCAGCCATTCCATCGCTTGCCATGAGCCTATGTTGTCTTGTTCGCACATGAGTCTTGAACAAAAAAGGGATTTCAAAGAAAACGGCTTCACTCTAATAGAAGTGCTTGTGGCGTTAGCCATAGTGGCCCTTGCTTTGATGGCAGGTGTACGCGTTAGCGCTTCCCTCACCCACAACGCCCAACGCCAAAGCGACGCCATGCTCGCGCAAATTTGTGCCGATAACGTGCTGATCCAACTTCGCTTATTCCAACAATTGCCCAGCTTTGGAGTGACCCACATCGCTTGCGAACAAGCGTCTCAAACCTTTGACGTGGCGCTGACCGTCAACACCACGCCTAACCCCGCGTTTAGGCGGGTTGATGCGCAAGTGTTTGGCGCGCAGTATCCAGTTTTGCGCGTCACAACTGTTGTGGGGCGCTATTGATGCAAAAGCGACGCGTTTTAAGCATTACCGCCAAACAAAAAGGCTTCACGCTAATAGAGTTGCTCGTTGCCATCACCCTCATGGCGGTGATGGCAGGCTTGGGTTGGCGCGGCCTAGACGGTTTGATGCGCAGCCGCGACATCAACCAAACACGCGTAGACCAAACCGCCGTCCTACAAACCGTGCTAGCTCAGTGGCGCTCAGACCTAGACCACATGACAGCGGTGCCAAGCATCAGCGACGCTAGCTTAGCTTGGGACGGCCAAACCTTGCGGATCACCCGTCGCGCTAGCACGCCTTTGGCTGAGGGAAGCGACGCAGGCCTTTGGGTGGTGGCGTGGACGCGCAGAGACGGTCGTTGGTGGCGCTGGCAGTCACCCTCGCTGCAAGACAGACGCAGTCTGCTAGAAGCATGGACGCGCGCTGAGCGTTGGGGCAAAAACGCCAGTGCGGATGACCGAAATTTTGAAACGGCCTTGATTGCTATTGACCAATGGCAAATAAGCTACTTTCGCGGAAATGCTTGGACTAACCCACTTTCAAGCGCGACTTCGAATTCGCCACCGGACGCGATTCGCTTGGTCGTTGACCTTAGTAATAAATCACTGCCAACAGCATCAACTCAATCCCTTCAAGGCCTCCTATCCATCGACTGGATCCGCCCCAACTTCAGTAACAACAAATCATGAAGCGTCAACGCCATTCCTCTCGCGGCGCCGCTTTGTTAGCGGCAATGCTCATGGTCAGCTTGGTCGCCATGCTGGCTGCTGGAGCGGCATGGCAACAGTGGCGAACGGTTGCGGTCGAAAGTACCGAGCGCCAGCACGCACAAGGGCAATGGTTATTGCTCGGCGCCTTGGACTGGGCCCGCGTCATCCTGCGCGAAGACGCCCGCTCCGGCAATCCCGACGCCCCGACAGACCATTTGGCGGAGCCTTGGGCTATTCCTTTGCAAGAAGCGCGTTTGTCTTCGTTTTTATCAGCCAATTCATCCGACGACTCCCTAGCCCAACAGGTCTACCTATCCGGCCAAATCAGCGACCTGCAAGCGCGCATGAACGTCAGCAACCTTTTGCAAGGCAGCCAAATCGATCTGAAATCGTTACAAGCCTTCGAGCGCCTGTTTGAAGCCCTCAACTTGCCAACAGCACAACTCAACACCCTCGCACAAGGCCTAGTTGCAGCCCAGCAGCAAAAGGACGGTGCCCCCCTAATGCCCCAACGTATCTCGCAACTCACTTGGTTGGGGCTGACACCACAAACGCTTAACACCCTAGCCCCTTACATCACGGTCTTGCCCAATCGCTCCCCCGTAAACCTCAACACCGCACCTACCGTCGTTCTGTATGCAAGCGTCGCAGGCTTGAGTCTGTCAGACGCCAACCGCCTGGCTGACCAACGCGCGCAAAACCCATGGCCCGGCCTAGATGCCTTCCAAAAAGCCGCTGGCAAGCCAGTGGGTGTGGATGGAACGCACAGCGTCAATTCGCGGTTTTTTGAGGTGGTTGGGCGATTGCGCATGCCTGCCACCAGCCTGGTGGAGCGCTCAGTGGTGCAACGCGACCAAGTCGATGTCAAAGTGCTTTGGCGGGAGAGTGGCTCTCTACAATGATTATCCCATGCTGATCATCTCGCTTCCCCACAACCCAAAAGACGCCACTTCCGGCTACACACACGTCCATTCAGACGGGCATCAGGTGGTGCGCAGCGGTGTTGGGGCGGCTTCTTTGCTCTCTGCCTATGCGGGCGAGGTATTGGCGCTGATTCCCCATACCCGTTTATCTTGGCTGAGTGTTCAATTCCCGCCAGGCAGTCATGGTGCGCGTTTAGGTGCAGTTTTGGCTGGTTTGCTAGAAGACCGCGTGCTAGAAGAAGATGTGGCGGACTTGCACTGCGTTGTAGACCCTGCATCTGCTGACGTGCCCCGAAGCGGTGGCGTTGCCTCAGTCGCCGCATGCAGCAAATCTTGGTTGCGCGAGGTACTAGCCCCTTTGCAAGCCAGTGGTTTGGTGCTTCAACGTTTGGTGCCCGAGTTGTATCCTCGCGCCCAGCCACTGTTATGCGTGATGGGAACGCCAGAGTTGTCGCAATCGGTGCTGTGCCACAGCCAAGGCGTCACCCTGTTGCCTCCCAATGTGGCGCAGTGGAAAGCTTTTCCCGCCTTCACCGCTTACGCAACTCTTTCTGCGGCACAAGCCCCGCTGGTTGCGGAGCCTGCCATGGTTGAAAGAGTCGAACAGCTTCTGCAACGCAGACCCGTCATGCAAAACGCCGCCCAACGCTCGGTGGTTGCTGCCCAATCCAACTGGGATTTGGCGCAAGGCGAATGGGCGCAAGGCACATCGCAACGCTTCTTGCGTTTGGCGCAACATGTATGGCAGACCTTGTTACATGCCCCCGCATGGCGCAGTGTGCGCATCGGATTAGCCAGTCTCTTAGTTTTGCAAGTGGTGGGGCTCAACGCTATGGCTTGGCGCGAGCAGCGCGCTTTGGACCAACAAAAAGCCCAACTTAGCCAAATTTTGACCACTGCCTTTCCATCCGTGCAGTTGGTCATCGATTCGTCACTGCAAATGCAACGCGAAGTCGATACCTTGCAACGCAACGCAGGCCGCATCACAAGCACAGACTTCGAGCCCATGCTCGCCTCCACCGCTAGTGCTTTACCAGAGGGCCTTGTGCCGACGCAATGGCATTTCGCAAACCATGTATTGCGCGCGCAAGGCTTGCAGTTGAATGAGGCACAAGCTAACGCCGCACAAACGGCCCTCAAAACCAAACACTTGCAACTGCGCCAAGAAGGCAACGATGTCTGGGTCATCCAACCTGAGGCAACGCCATGAACCGGTCTGCCTCCATTGCCGATTGGAAAACCCAATCGCTGTCCTTGGCAAAACAAGTTTGGGAGACCCACGGTCAAGCACGCTGGCAAGGTTTGAGCGCGCGTGAGCGTTTGTTGGCAAGCGTACTTTTAGGGTTATTTGGTATTTGGTTGTTTATATCGATTGCAATCAGTCCCGCACTGCGAACACTTAACTCTGCCGAACAGCAACGCGCAGAAGTTGCGCAACAAGTCGCGCAAATGCGCGCGCTCCAACAACGCGCACAAGAATTGCAAAAAACAAAGCCTCTCTCGCGTGATGAATCCATCAGAGGCTTGCAAAGCATCACACCCGCTGGCAACCCTGCTCTGCAAATGACGATCCAAGGCGATCGCGTGCTGGTGCAACTCAAAAATTTATCCGCTTCGCAACTGGCTACCTGGTTGGCACAAGCCAGAAGCAATGCGCAAGCTTTGCCAGATGAAGTGCATATTTCCCGCTCAACCTCATCTAGCGTGAGTGCTTCAACTAGCGTGAACGCTTCATCTGGCATCAATGCAACCAGCAACTCTACTAATACAACAACTGCATGGGATGGGCAAATAGTTTTGCGCTTGCCGCAACGCCAAGCAAGTAATGCCAATGCAAGCGTAAACGCCAATGTCATCGGAGCGAGGCCATGACACAAAGTACCAAGTGGTCAATCACAGGCGCTCTGATCGGCGCCTGCTTTGCCTTGGTTACCCAAGCGCCGGCAAGTTGGTTAGCTAATGCTATTTCGAGCGGCAGCCAACAACGGTTTGTTTTGCAAAATGCACAAGGCACAGTGTGGCGAGGCTCTGCCATTGCGTTGCTTGCAGATGGCACCCAGGGAATGCGGTTACCTAGTCGCTTGCACTGGGACTTTGCATCAGGCTTTGACAGAAGCTTGATGCGCCTAGTCATGCGCGCGCAAATTAAAAGCGAATGCTGTACCCCCGAGCCATTGCAATTAGCTGTCTCAATGG
>CAIRQX010000064.1 GCA_903880855.1 uncultured Burkholderiales bacterium
GACGGCAAATTTCCACTCAAACCGAATGGCCAGATAAATCATGATGCCAACGACTACAAAGGCTAGAGCTTTCAAACCATCAATCGCCAACTCATCGCCCACTTGAGGTCCAACAAACTCTGTACGACGCAATTGGATATTCGCGTCCGTCTCTTTTAGAGCAGAGAGCACTTGCTCGCTTTGTTGCGCAGAACTTTGACCTTTGGCAGCAGGCATGCGGATCATTACATCGCGTGCCGTTCCAAAGTTTTGCACTTGCACATCATTGAAGTCGAGCTTGGCGATTTGCGCGCGCACCACATTGAGATCTGCGGCTTGGGAATAGCTGACTTCCATCAATGTTCCGCCGGTGAACTCTACCGACAAATGCAATCCACGGCTGAATAAAAAGAAGACTGCCGCTACAAACGTGATGAATGAAATGGCATTGAACGCAACGGCGTTCTTCATGAACGGTATGTCTTTACGGATCTTAAAAAATTCCATGGCGCAGAGTTCTTTCTAACGGTTGGCGCTTAAGCACGCCATACGGTGCCAATCGACACGCTTTGTAATTTCTTTTGACGGCCGTACCAAAGATTGACCAAGCCGCGCGAGAAAAACACAGCGGAGAACATGCTGGTCAAAATACCCAAGCAATGCACCACTGCGAAGCCACGCACTGGGCCGGAGCCAAATGCAAGCAGCGCCAAGCCGGCAATCAACGTAGTGACGTTAGAGTCCAAGATCGTGGCCCATGCGCGGTCGTAGCCAGCATGAATCGCAGATTGGGGTGCGGCGCCGTTGCGCAACTCTTCACGCACACGCTCGTTGATCAGCACGTTGGCATCAATCGCCATGCCTAGCACCAAAGCCATCGCCGCCATACCTGGCAGTGTCAAAGTGGCTTGCAGCATGGAGAGCACGGCAACCAACAACAACAAGTTCACCGCAAGCGCCACGCTGGAGATCACGCCAAACAGCATGTAGTACACACACATGAAAGCAGTGACAGCGACAAAGCCCCATGTCACGCTGTTAAAGCCTTTGGCAATATTTTCTGCACCCAAGCTTGGGCCAATCGTGCGCTCTTCAATGATTTCCATTGGTGCGGCAAGTGAGCCAGCACGCAACAACAATGCCGTGTCATTGGCTTCGACCGTTGTCATGCGGCCAGAAATTTGTACACGGCCGCCACCGATTTCAGAGCGAATCACGGGAGCAGTGACTACCTCGCCCTTGCCTTTTTCAAACAAGAGAATCGCCATACGCTTGCCGACACTCTCGCGCGTCACGTCTTTGAAAATACGTGCGCCTTTGGCGTCAAGCGTCAGATGCACTGCCGCTTCTTGGTTTTGCGTATCAAAGCCTGGTTGCGCATCGGTCAGGTTCTCGCCCGTCAAGATGACTTGCTTTTTCACGATCACAGCTTGGCCGTTGCGCTCTAAAAAGCGTTCTGTGCCAAACGGCACCACGCCATTGCTGTTTTCCGCGCTGCGCGCTTCGGCGCTGTCGTCGACCATGCGGATCTCGAGCGTTGCGGTGCGACCCAAAATGTCTTTGGCCTTCGCCGTGTCTTGCACGCCAGGCAGTTGCACCACGATACGGTCCGTGCCTTGTTGTTGGATCACAGGTTCAGCCACGCCGAGTTCGTTGATTCGGTTGTGCAAGGTAGTGATGTTTTGTTTGATCGCTTGCTCCTGCACACGGCGCGAGGCCACAGGGTTGATGGTTGCCATGAGTTTGAACTCTGCGCCATCAGGCGATGCAGTCATTTGCAAATCAGCAAACTGCTCTTGGATCACGCGTTGCGCGGATTCCAAGGTGGGCATATCGCGGAAACGCACTTCAATTTTTTGCCCGTCGCGGCTGATGCCGCTGTGGCGTATATTTTTTTCGCGCAAGGTGCTGCGAATATCACCAGCCAAAGATTCCGTTTTTTTATTCAAAGCCGCAGGCATATCGACTTGCAACATGAAGTGCACACCACCACGCAAATCCAAACCCAAATACATGGGTGCCGCATGCATGGCAGACAACCAAGCAGGGGAGCGCGCTAATAAGTTGAGCGCGACGACATACGAAGGGTCGTTGGCGTCTGGTACCAAGGCCTGCTGAATCGCGTCTTTGGCTTTGATTTGCGTATCGGTGCTGTCAAAACGCACCTTTAATGAGCCGCCTTCCAGCGCCAACAACTCAGGCGCTAGGCCTGCTGCCTTTAAAGCCGTCTCAACGCGCTCTTGCACACCCAAATCCACCCTTGCGGTGGCTTTGGCAGCTGAAATTTGAACGGCAGGCGCCTCGCCATAAAAGTTAGGCAGCGTATAGAACGCACCCAAAAACAAAGCGATCCCGAGGACCACGTACTTCCAAATTGCGTAACGGTTCATGGCGAATTCGCGTGAGGTGCGCGCAGGCTAAAAAGTAGGGGTCGCTTACTTGAGCGAGCCTTTTGGCAGCACTTGCACCACGGCATGGCGTTGTAGTTGCACCTCCACGCCAGCAGAAATTTCTAGCGTCAAAGTACCTTCATCTATGTGGGTGACCTTGCCGAGCAAGCCGCCAGATGTGGCGATCTCATCGCCCTTGGCTATAGCATCGATCATGGCTTTGTGTTCTTTTTGACGCTTCATTTGTGGACGAATCATCACAAAATACAACACGACAAACATCAAAATCAAAGGCAACATGCCAGTGAGAGAAGACATCACATCGCCACCAGCGCCAGCGGCAGGTGCGGTTTGGGCAAAAGCAGAAGAAATCAACACGTGGGTGGCTCCAAAAAATTAACGCCACACAGACACAACATGCGTCTGAAAGGCTAACTCGCCATTGTATGCGGGCGAGTCAATACCTTAATGGTTGCGCCACTTCTCCATCAAACCATCCCATTTGCTCCGCACGGCCACCACATTGCGCGCTTTGACATGGCCAAAGCCTTTGATGGCGTCGGGTAAGTTGGCAATTTCTAGAGCCAAGGCATGGTTGTCCGCATTGAGTTTTGCTAGCACCTCGTCGATGCTGGTGACGTATTCGCCGATCAATGCCCGCTCCATTTCACGCTCTTCGGTGTTACCAAAGATATCGAGGGGCGTTCCGCGCAACACTTTGAAATGCTTGAGCAATTTGAAACCCGTCAGCATGAGCGGGCCAAACTTTTGTTTTTGTAACTCACCTTTTTCATTGGCCTTGGAGATGATGGGCGGAGCCAAGTGGTAATTGACGGTGTAGTCACCCTCAAACATATCGCCAATCTTTTGCAAAAAGGCAGTATTGGTATGTAAACGCGCAACTTCGTACTCATCTTTGTAAGCCATCAACTTAAAGAGGTTGCGTGCGACTGCTTCACTCAAACTGGTTTTGTGAAACGCCGCTTCTGCAACTTTCACGCGCGCCACGACATCGCTGTAACGTCTGGCATATGACGCATTTTGGTAATCGGTGAGAAACGCAACACGCTTGTCAACCAAAGCGTCCACGCCCTGAGGTTTATGAAATTGGATCACCTGTGCAGGCGCGAGCAAGGCATCGACCACATTCCAATGGTGAGCGCAATGGCGGCCCCACTCAAATGCGGCAATGTTTTGCGCAACGGCGACGTCGTTGAGTTCAATCGCGCGCATCAATGCTTCGTGGCCTAAAGGCACCCAGCCTTTTTGCCAGGCATAGCCCAACAACATCGGGTTGATAAAGATGGTGTCGCCCAAGACTTGGGTGGACACGCGGTTGGCATCAAACGCACTCAAGCCTTCTAGGCCCACTGCATTGGCAATGTCTGCTGCGCATTGTTCTGCTGGGTTTTGCCAGTTGGCGTTTTTCACAAACGCGGCCGAGGGAGTGCTGTAGGCATTCAATGCCACATGGGTGCGCCCTTGCAACATGCGCTGCAAAGTTTCTTTGCCAGCACTCACGATCGGGTCGCAACCAATGATGAGATCGGCCGCCGCCATGCTGACGCGTGTGGTACGAATCGCGTCTTGGTTATCAGCAATCAACACATGGCTCCAAGTCGCGCCACCTTTTTGCGCCAATCCTGCGGAGTCTTGCGTCACGATGCCTTTGCCTTCGATGTGCGCAGCCATTCCCAGTAACTGGCCAATGGTGATCACGCCTGTGCCACCCACACCTGCCACGACCGTTCCCCATGCATGCTGGGTTTTGGGCAATACAGGCGAAGGCAATTCCATATCTGGCAAGGCAATGCGCGAAACGCCTTTGGCTTTCTTTTTCAGCTGCCCGCCTTCCACTGTCACAAAACTGGGGCAAAAACCCTTTAAGCAACTGACATCTTTGTTGCAGGTGTTTTGGTTGATGGTGCGCTTACGACCAAATTCTGTCTCTAGCGGTTCGACGCTCAAGCAATTGCTTTGCACACCGCAGTCGCCGCAACCTTCGCATACCAAGTCGTTGATCAATACGCGCACTGCAGGATCGACCATGGTTCCACGCTTACGGCGGCGGCGCTTTTCTGTCGCACAGGTTTGGTCATAGATGATGACGGTGCAACCTTTGACCTCACGCATTTCGCGCTGCACCTGATCGAGCAAAGTGCGGTGGTACACATTGACGTCAGCCACCAAGTCGGCGCCTTCGTATTTTTCTGGTTCGTCAGTGACGATAGCAATGCGCTTGGCGCCTTCTGCGCGCATGCTTTGTGCAATTTGCAAAGTGGTGTGGCCCTCAGAGCGCTCACCAATCGGTTGACCACCTGTCATCGCGACCGCGTCGTTGTACAAAATTTTGTAGGTGATGTTGACGCCCGCCGCGACACTTTGGCGCACAGCCAAGATACCGCTGTGGAAGTAGGTGCCGTCGCCAATGTTGGCAAAAATATGCTCGTCATTGACAAATGGTTGTTGTCCCACCCATGGCGTTCCTTCGCCACCCATCTGGGTAAACCCCGCCGTACTGCGGTCCATCCACAAGGACATGAAGTGACAACCAATACCCGCCATCGCGCGTGAACCTTCAGGTACTTTGGTGCTGGTGTTGTGCGGGCAGCCAGAACAAAACCAAGGCTGGCGGTCTGCTGTCACCACGCTCACGCTCATCGCTTGCTCTTTGGCGGTGATGATGGCGAGTTGCGCGTTGATGCGCGACGCAACATCGGCGTCCACACCTAACTTCAACAAACGCTGCGCAATGGCCTTGGCAATCAAAGATGGATTCAAGTCGGCATTCGCACGCAACAACGTACTAGCCCGTGGATTAGGCACCGACCATTCGCCGCCACCCTCGTCAGCTTCGTTGAATTTGCCCAACACCACAGGGCGCACATCGGAGCGCCAGTTGTAAAGCTCTTCTTTGAGTTGGTATTCAATGACTTGGCGTTTTTCTTCGACCACCAAAATTTCTTGCAAGCCTGTTGCAAATTCGCGTGTAGCTTGTGCCTCGAGCGGCCACACCACCGTCACTTTATGCAAACGGATACCAATGCGACGGCAGGTATCGTCATCCAGTCCCAAATCTAAAAGCGCTTGGCGCGTGTCGTTGTAGGCTTTGCCGCTGGCAATCAATCCAAAGCGGTCATTCGGTCCTTGCAACACGTTGTGGTTTAAGCGGTTGGCGCGTATGTAGGCTAGCGCGGCGTACCACTTGAAATCAAACAAGCGCGCCTCTTGGCTCAACGCATCATCGGGCCAACGGATATGCACGCCGCCTGCTGGCATCTCGAAGTCAGGCAACACAATCTTCACGCGCTCAGGATCGATCACCGCAGTGGCGCTGGACTCCACAATTTCTTGGATGGTTTTCATGCCCGACCAAATGCCGGAGAAACGGCTCATGGCGAAGGCATGCACACCCAAATCGAGAATGTCTTGCACACTGGCAGGGAAAAACACTGGTGTGCCACACGCTTTAAAAATATGGTCGCTTTGGTGTGCCGCCGTGGAGCTCTTGGCCACATGGTCGTCACCCGCCACAGCCAACACGCCGCCCCAAGGCGTGGTGCCGGCCATGTTGGCGTGTTTGAACACATCGGCGCAACGGTCTACACCCGGGCCCTTGCCATACCAAATGCCAAAGACGCCATCAAATTTGTTGCTGCCTGCTGGCGCAAAACCCAACTGCTGTGTGCCCCATAAGGCAGTAGCAGCCAACTCCTCATTCACACCAGGCTGGAACACGATGTTTTGCGCATGCAAATACTTTTTGGCTTTCCACAAGGCTTGGTCGTAAGTGCCAAGGGGCGAACCGCGGTAACCGCTGATAAAACCTGCTGTGTTCTTGCCCTGCAAGGCGTCGCGTTGGCGTTGCAACATCGGCAACTTGACCAAAGCTTGCACACCGCTCATGAAAGCGCGACCGACGTCTAAGCTGTATTTGTCATCCAGCGTGACGTTCTCTAAAGCGCGGCGGATATGTTCCGGCAAGGGTGCGTTCATGGGTTTCTCCAAAGGAATCGGGTGCCGCGCAAAGTGTAGGGCGCAAAAGAGTCTGCACCACGCCGCATGCGTGACATATAGGGTTTACTTGGGTGAATTAATGGGAGTCATTAGGGGTTTGCCCAGTACGCAGCGCACCTATTTGGGCCACAACACCCAAAGACGCAAACCTTGCTTCATGCGGCCAGCAAAGTCACCCGCTTGTGCTCCGGTTCCCGCAAAGTAGTCTGCGCGCACGGCTCCCACAATGGCACTTCCCGTGTCTTGGGCAAACACCAAGCGTTGCAAATTACCGTTCGGCCCCGCACTCGTTAACCATAAAGGCGTTGCATACGGAATGGAGTCTTTATCTACCGCAACCGATCGCCCTGCCGTCAAAGGCACGCCCTGTGCGCCTCGAGGACCCAAGTCTGCATCTTTGTCGGTCCGTGTCTCCGGTCTAAAAAACACATAACGCGGATTACTCCACAGCATCTCTTGCACCAAACGCGGGTTACTAACTTGCGTCGCGCTGATCCACGCTTTAATGCCAGGCCACGATGCATCGCGCACCAAGCCACGGTCTAGCAACCAACGGCCCACGCTGGCATAAGGTTGGTCATTCGATGCCGCATAGGCCAAACGCACCACGCGCGTACGTCCATCTGCATCGGTAATGCGCACACGCCCAGACCCTTGGATATGCAAAACCAATGCATCTACTGGGTCTGCCAACCACGCCACTTCCTTGCCACGCAATGCGTCTTTGGCTTCAGGCAAGGTGTCAATTTGTTGCCGGGTTAACCAAGGCTGTCCAGCGCGCTTGGCCAGTTGCAACGCCTCGGGCGGAGCATACAAAGGCACTTCAAAGCCAGGCCGCATGAGGGCGGAGGCTTCCATCAAAGGCTCGTAGTAACTGGTCAACAAACCATCTGGGTTGCCGTCTAAAGACTCTATGCGGTAAGGTTGTAAATGCGACATCAGCCACAAGCGCTTGTCTTGGTTATCGGCCAAAAGCAATTGCTTGACCTGCCTACATAGAGGCGCAAACAAAGGTCCAGGTCGCTCACAGTTTTGCAACCAAGCGTTCCACGCGTCCGATAAATCATCTTCTTGCCAACCGGGCAGTTCGTTCCACGACACGGGAACCCAACGGCTGCGATAGAACTTTTGCGGGCTTGGGGTATCGGGCGCGCCAGCCAAACCGCCAGACGCGCGTGGCGCAGCATCGACAGGACGCGCAACAGGTGCCGCAAGAGTCGGAGGTGTGGCTTCTTCCACCACCACGCGACGTGGCCCTGAGCCGCAGGCCACCAGGCTTCCTACAATCGCGATCCACATTACACGCCACAGGAGTTGTTTCATGCTGTTGATTTTGCTCGAAGCTCTTGGCGCAGGATTGATTCTGGTAGCGATCGTCTGGTGGACCATGTTCTCAGGGCGCAGCGAAGCCGAGCATGAAAAGGCGAGTGAGGCGGCAAAGCGTGAAGACAGTAATAACTAGCCTTGAAGCACTAATTCCGCTAGCGCTCGCCTGCCGTTACGCACATTAATCTCTGAGTAAATTAGCCAACTCCACGGCCGACTTCACGGCCATCTTGTCAAACACGCGGGCGCGATGCACTTCAACCGTGCGAACACTGATGTCAAGTTGATCTGCGATCAACTTGTTGGGTAAACCTTCCACTACCAAACGCATCACGTCGCGCTCGCGCTCGGTGAGTTCTGCCAAATTGTGTTGTCGGCTTTGTTTGGCTTTGACAGACTCCAACGTGGTGGCCGAGCGTTGCAAGGCTTGCTCCACGCGGTCTACCAGCGCGTTGTCTGAAAACGGCTTTTCACAAAAATCAAAAGCACCACGCTTGACTGCATCAACAGCCGTTGGCACATCGGCGTGGCCTGTCAGAAAGATCACGGGGAGCGACTCCAACAAGCCCCTTGCAATCAACTGCTCAAACAGCGCCAAGCCGCTCATGCCTGGCATACGCACGTCAAGCAATAAACAGCCTGGTTGCGATGGACGCCAATCGGGCTCAGGCCTTGCATTTAAAAAAGTAGCAAAAGCATCTGCGCTGGTAAATGATTCGCTGGGCAAACGGCGCGAACGTAGCAGCCAAGCCAGGGCTTCGCGAACACCGGCATCGTCGTCCACGATAAAAACCAAAGCGTCTTGGGTCGGTTGCATCTAAGAAATCCTTATGCTTTAAGCCTGCGGCAATGTAAAGCTAAACACAGTGCCTCGGGGTTGGTTGGGGCCGTGTTGGAGTACACCGCCGTGCTGCTCGACCACGGTGCGACACAAGCTCAAGCCCAGTCCCATGCCTTCCTCTTTGGTCGTGAAAAAAGGGGTGAAGAGTTTCTCGGTCAAATCTTCTGCAATGCCATGTCCTTGGTCCGCCACCACAAACTCCATCCACTGCTGACCCGTTGTTGGTGGCACGGTGCGTACCAACAGGGTCAGCGTTTTATAGGGCGTATCGTCTTGCATCGCTTGCATGCCATTGCGCGACAAATTCAGCAACACCTGCTCAACCATGGTGCGGTCACACAAGACATGCGGCAAATCGCTGGCGCATCGCAACTCGACCCGTACACCCAATTTACGCGCCTGCAAAGCCACCAAAGGCATCACGTTATCGAGCAAGGTGCGCGGCGCTACGTCAACGCGTGATTGGTCGCGGCGACGCACAAAATCATGCACGCTTTTAATTACCTTGCCAGCGCGCTCAGCCTGTTGGCCAATGCGTTGCATCGCATCGTTCAAGCTAGTGGCTAACTGCGGGTCTGTTAGCGTGGCTTCATGTAACAAATTCATACTGCCTGTGGCGTAACTCGCGATGGCGGCCAAAGGCTGGTTAAGTTCGTGGCTTAACAACGAGGCCATCTCGCCGACAGTGGCCAAACGCGCCGTGGCTTGCAAACGTTCTTGGCTGGCGCGCGACAACTCTTCCACACGCCGCTGCTCGCTCACATCAAGCACCGCACTCATCCAGCCCGTTTGTTGGCCATTGGCGTTGATCAGCGGCGCCTCGAATATCAGCACGGTAAAGCGCTCGCCGTTTTTGCGCATAAAGACCGACTCCACCCCTTCGCGCGGCGGGGCGTTACCGGCCAAACGCAAGGCCTGTCGCTTGCCATATTCGTCGACCATCTCTGGTGGCCAATAAGGTGCAGGAATGCCGTGTCCCAACAGCTCTTTGGCGGTAAAGCCCACCATCTCACAAAAAGCGGGGTTGATGTAGGTGATGCGTCCTTGGCTATCGCGCGCGCGCAAACCCGTGACCAAAGAGTCTTCCATCGCTTTACGAAAAGCCAACGCATCGGCTAAGTCAGACTCGACGCGCTGGCGTCTGCGCATGTCTCTTGCCAACAAGCCCATCACACTCGCCAGCGCGATCGCCATCAAGGTCACGAGTGCTGTCAGAACGTTGGGAAACACATCAGGCGCTGCGCGCCAACTATCGAGTCGCAACACCATGGTGTTGCCAGGCAGGGTGAGCAGTTGTTTCGCAGTAAATACGCGCGCGCCGCGTTGCGCCGCGCCGTGCATGGCGAGTCGGGTGCCATCGGCTTCGGTGAAAGAGACCTCTTGGCTGCGCAGCAATTGCGCATTTAAAAAGTTGATGAGGATTTCGTTCAAGGCGTAAGTGGCTAAGGTAAAACCCACCAACTCGCCATTGTTCAAAACCGGCAAGCACACGTTCATCACTTCGAGACCTTGCCCATTGGCTTGTGGCACGTAAGTGCTAGCGCTGTAACCCGGCCCGCTTTGGCGTTGCGCAACCGAGCAGGCTTGCACCACTTCAGGCATTTGAAACATCGTGCCCATATGGCCGAACACGGGCGCACGAAATGGCGTGTCCACCTCCGACTTCAATTGCAATTGCACATCGCGCCATTCCAAACGCAACCACTCTCGGTGCTCGCGCAACAAGCTGGCCGCCTCTTGCTCCCATGGCGTGGACGCCTGTCCGGCAAACTGGAGCGCCTGCAAACTTTGCACATTGCGTGTCAGGCCATTGCGAATATCTGAGACCGCATCTGACGCGTCTTCGGCCATACGGTTTTCAACTTGGCTGACTTCGTAGCGCCCCGCTAGCCAGACCAAGGTGCCAACCATGCACACCAGCAAAACCACTAGAGACATCCACAAAGCCCAACGGCTCAGCAAACGGGGGGCTATCCAACGCATCACTCGGTCTTGGTCACGCGTGGATTGCTCCAAGACCCGTCAATCAAAAACACCGAGGTTCCTGCTTTGGTCAAAGGCTTGCTAAGAACCAACTGGCTCAAATAGGTAGTCAAACCAACCAACGGGTTGATGGCAGCCATATAAAGCGTGGCAGCACTGGTATTGATTTCAGGCACCACCACCACTTTGAGGTTTTGGGTTTCTTTGGCAATGTCGGCACTGCCTTCAATAGCCGCGCCAGCAGAGACGCCTTTCATTTGGAAGTTGTTCGTAGTCGCCACGCCCTGCTCTATACGCACATCGCCACGCACAAAGTCAAAGGCAAATCCTTCGCCAAAGACATCGCTGAAGTCCAACATCAAGCGCCTTGGCAAAGCCTGCAAACTCAACACGCCTAAAAGTCGCGCCGCCCCAGGCTCGGATTTGAGGAACTGGCCTTTTTCAATCATCAAGTTCATTTGCCCCGACATGCTTGGGTAATCCAAGGTAATGGGCGAGCCTTGCCAAGACACTTTGCCCTGCAGTTTGCCGTGGCCGTTGCGAATCGCGTTGGGAGTTCCAAGACGCGTCAGCAACTGCCCGCTGTCTTTGATATCCATCACAAAGTCGAGGCGCGTTCTCCGCAGTTTGGGTCCATCTGCCGCCCATGAACCGGTGGCACTCAAACTGCCGTCGGGTGCAGTGAGATTAAGTTTGTTCAAGCGCCACTCTCGGCCTGCATTGGCAACGGTGCGGTTGACGGCATCCATTTCAAGACGGCCTAGTTTTTTTCCACGCAGCGTTAAATCGTTGACCACCACATCCAGGGCCGGAATGCTAGAGGGCTCGTCACTGAGCATGCGCTCTACATCAGGCACCAAGCTCGGTGGGATGTTGAGAAAAGACAAACGCGCATACAACTGCGCGGGTTGTGTGGTTGTGGCGGGTCGAACTTCTGCAGTGCCGTTGAGTTCATCGGCTGCGATGTTCAAACGCCACAACTCACCCATGCGAACCCCGCCGACAACCACGCGATTGATCACGCGATCGGCCAGCTTCACTTGGTCTGAACGGACTGTCAAGAGAGAAGGCAAATAATCTTGTGCGCCAGTTGCTTCTAACTCTTGCCCGACCAAATTGGTTTTGGTGGATCTGGGTTTTGACTTGGCTGCAGGTGCGGCAGAGAACTGCGTCATCACTTCATTCCACGCGTCTAGGTCTACGTTGGGTTGCTGCAAACTCAAACTCACCCCTATCTCACGCGAGGGGGTTGCTTCAGATGTGGCGACGCCCAACGCAATCGCACCACGCAACACGCGGGTCTGTGTAGCGCTGACATCTCTTAAATAGTTGAGCGATAAGACCCGCGCCACAGAGAGTTTGATTTGGTCTTGCATCACCTTAGATTTAGGCGCTAAAGACTCTTTGGTAAGTTGCGTTTCCAAACGCAAAGGCCAAGTCGCTGCGGCGGGCTTATTCATGGGCGCGGGGAAAGTCAAAGCCATACCCTTGAGATCACTTTGCACCAAAATTTCAGGCTGCCCTTTGCGCAATCCAACGCTCGCGTTGTAGTTGGTGGAGCCATTTGCGCGCAAGGCCAATTGTGAAAACACCCCAAGCTCGCTAGCTTGGCGCAAACCATCGGCCGTTACCACCCCTTTGATACGTAGCTGGTCTGACCCATCCGTTTTATTAGGGTCAAACAATAGGTTGCCTTCAATTTGGGCGTCTCCGCCAAAAACGCGGGCTTTGAGATTTTTGGTGGAGAGTCCTTGCGTATCAAACTGCACGATGCCTCGGGTTTTGCTGAGCACGGGCACGCCTGGCATGATTTGCAGATCGTTGTCTTGCAAAGTCACACTGCCTTGCACAGACGTTTTTTGCAAGGCGCGCACCGGAACATTGAGTTGCATTTTGAATTCGGCCATGCCGGTGGCCTGGCTTTTTTCCAATGTATGGTTGAGCAACTCGTTGAGGGCCGAGCGCACCACAACGCCCTGCATATCGGCCAGGGGGCCGCGCGCTTGTGCTTTCACTGTGACGTCTAGGTCTTTTACACGGGGCATGGTCGCCTCGATCTTGTCCCATGCCAGCTGAGGCGCCCCCGCCAACTTTCCTGCGCCCTTGAACTGCATAGCGCTTCGCTCGTAAACGAATTCGCCGTTGAGCGAAGTAATCGCTGGCCATGTATTTACCAGGCTAACAGGCTTACCCTTTGTCTGTGGGACATAGGCGTACTGACCGTTGGCAATTTGGGCGACAAAACGGAACTCGCCCAACTTAGGGTTGTCAAAAGGCATGTCCACTAAATTGCCACTTAAGCGCAAACTCGCTTGCGTGATCTCGCCGCCTGTGAGCGCATCTTTTAAATAGGCACGTGCTTGCGCGTCTATTTCTGTCGGCAAATAGCGGTGTAATTGTTTGATCTGCAGACGGCTAATGTTGGCCGTCAGATCTAATACCCCAGGCCAACGATTTGCGCCTTTGCCGGTTGTCCAAGTACCGTTAAATTCTGCCGACGCATCGGCGTTGCGCACCAGCCCTTGTTTGACTTGAACAGAAACTTCAGGCTCTTGCGCATCCGCGCTTTTTTTATTCGCGGGTTTAATTTGCCAACTGATGTTGGCAGCCGCTTGCGCCAAAGAAATCTTAGCCTCGTCCAATCCCTCTGGCAGGGTTACACCCCCCTGTTTGATAGCGATTTGCGCTCTACCGCCTTGCTGTGAAACATCAAACTCCATATCCGCGCCAGATACACCTGGAAGGCGTTGCAAGGGGGCTGGCGCATTGGCAGCGTGCAGCCATTGAAAGTTGCTTACCGTGCCTTTGGCTTTGTAGTTCAACGCTGCGTCTGCTTGTTGCGCACTTGGCTGCACCCAACTGGCGCTCAGTTGGTTCACTTGCCCTTTGGGCTGCGCGAGCTTGAGCGCAGTGCGAAGGTCCTCAGGCAGGGGTAAGCGTTGGCTGATTTGTGCCAAGGCATCTAAGTCCAGACGGTCAGCGGTCAAGTTGCCCGCGCGAAAGTCATCCCCTTGCCACTTCAGGCGCAGCACACCGCCAGGCCAGCTTTCTCCCTCTTGGGTATCGAAGACCAAGTCTTGGCTGTTGATTTCGTTTTCACCGTCTAGCCATTTAGCGCCAATGCGGCCACTCACATGGCGCAACACCATTGGCTTGAGGCTATCGCCCAATCGCGCGTCCACCGCATCTAGCGCCATGTCGGCGGTAACGCCCGTCAATTGGCCTTGCACCCAATCAGTCCACACCCGTATGCCGCCTTTGCCTTCATAGATCGCAATGCCACGGTCAAAACGTAACCATTGGCGTAACAAAGAAAGATCAATGTCAGGCGCGTCGGCATAGAGCTCGCCACTCCACAGACCTAAGTCACCACTGCGTTGCAGGGGGTTTTGCGAAAACTTGCCCTGCACCGACAGGCGCTGCCCCAGGCCCACTGGGGGAGTCACGTCGACCCGCATCAGATGCTGATGGAAACTGTTTTGCATCACCACATTGACATGCGACAAACTTAACTCGGGCGAATCACGCAACTCATCGCGCCAATGCAAAACGCCATCGCGAATCAAAAACTCAGGTTGTGAAAAAAACCAATCTAGGCCCGACCCATCGCTTGCTTGCGATGTATCAAGCCCTGCCACCCAGATGTTTCCTTGCGTGTCGCGGCGAATATCGAGTTCGGGTTGGTCAATGACCAATTGCTCAAATGTGCCGCGTAACAAGGAGCGCGCGGAAACAACCACATCCACATGCGGCAAACGCAAGGCCTCGCGACCTTGGGCATCAAATAACTGAATGTCTTGAAACCGCAGCTGCGGCGCCCACCATCCACCCAGAACACTGACATTGGCAATCTCTACGCGCAGGCCAAGCGTTTGCGAGGCTTGCCGCTGTAACAAGGGGCGATAGTCGTCTATTCGAGGCACAATGAAAACATGCAGACTGCCCCACCCCAACACTAGCAATGCCCATGCACAAACAAGTACCCACAAGACGCGTTTCATCACGCGGTACATACCGTCGGTTCGTGATCCGCTCGTGGCAACAGGAGCAGCAGGTTCGGGCGTTGGGTTCATGGTCTTGACACAGTGGGTGGAATTATCTCTCGCGCCAACACAGACTTAAGCGCGTATTCGCGGGTGGTGCAGCGCCTGCGTCGCCGTTATGCGCAGGAACTGCCACTATTACCGCCAGGGGCACCAACACTCAACCATTTGCAGACCTGCTTTTCACAGCTTTCTACTTCGCACACGCCTGCAGATGCCTTACGCATCTTGCGCCAACTGGTGTTTGAGCGTTTGGTGGTGATGGATTGTTGTGAACACGCAGATTTGTCCGTCATCACCCATGCCATGACAGACTTGGCTGAGTTTTCATTGGATATAGCTTTTTCCGAAGCCCAGCGCCAATTGGCCGAACGCCACGGCATGCCTCAGGCTTTAGGCGATGAGGCGGCCACGCTGTGGATTGTTGGCATGGGTAAGTTGGGCGCACGCGAACTCAATGTATCGAGTGACATTGATTTGATTTATGTCTATGACGAAGATGGCGAGACCACTGGCGCAACCGATGCATCGGGAGCTACCAGCGGAGCTGGGCGTATCAGCCACCATGAGTACTTCGCCAAGATCGTTAAAGCTATGCAGTCCATGATTGGCGAAGTCACGGAGCACGGATGTGTATTCCGCGTAGACCTCGCGTTACGCCCCAACGGCAATTCGGGGCCGGTCGTGATTTCTCGCCAAGCCTTGGAAGAATATTTCTTGGTGCAGGGACGCGAATGGGAGCGGTTTGCTTGGCTTAAAAGCCGTGTGGTCGCACCCCGCAGCGCCATGTCTCGCGCGGCTGGTTTACGCGAGACGGTTTTGCCATTTGTCTTTAGACGCTATTTAGATTACCGCGTATTTGATGCATTGCGCGGCCTGCACCAGCAAATTCGCCAACATGCGGCGACGCGCCATGCCGGCAGGCCCGAGCGCGCCAACGACATCAAACTCTCACGCGGGGGCATACGCGAAATTGAATTCACCGTACAGCTTTTGCAAGTGGTACGAGGCGGGCAATTTCCAGAGTTGCGGACACGCGCTACGTGCGATGCCTTGCTAAGACTGCAAAACGCCAGCGTCATGACCGCAGATGCGGCAGCAGCTTTGCAAAAAGCCTATGTTTTTTTAAGGCAAGTAGAGCACCGTATCCAGTATTTGGACGACCAACAAACCCATGCACTGCCCACTGACGCAGAAGACTTAGCTTGGATCGCTCAGACTTTGGGCTTCGCTGATACACCAACATTTTTGGCCCAGTTACAAACGCACCGCGATGCGGTGGCGATTGAGTTTGAACGATTACTCGGCGCGTCCGATAACAAGGCTGCGGACTCTTCAGATTCTTCTAGGGCACAGGAAAGCCCTCACTCCAACCATTCCGACAATGCCACGCAAACCGCACCAGCCATCACCAGCGCATTCTTTGATTTGCCGAGTCTTATGCCGCACTTACAAGAAAAGTTGCGAGAAAGAGTCGCTGCGTGGGTGGAGTTACCTGCCGTACGTGGCATGCGTGAAGATGCCTTGCAAAGATTGATCAAACTTTTACAACGCACCCAACAGTGGTTACAAGAATCGCGTATCAGTGAAGACGCGGCTCTGCGCTGGTGCGAATGGATCACACCCATGCTGCGCCGCGATAGCCACATTGCTTTATTGGCAGAGCGTCCGCGCGTGCACGAACAACTTGTGCAGTTGCTTGGATTGGCGCGATGGCCGGCGCGGTATTTGATGCGCCACCCGGGTGTGATTGACGAGTTGGCCACAGACGCTTTGCTTGCCGAGCGTTTCGACGCTGTGGCATTTGACAAAGAGTTGTCCGTGCGTTTGGATGCGTTGACCTCCACCCATGAAGACGATGAGGAGAGTTTGCTCAACGTATTGCGTCGTGCCCACCATGCTGAAGTATTTCGCACTTTGGCGCGCGATGTACAAGGCCGCCTCACCGTCGAAGAAGTGGCAGATGACTTGAGCGCTCTAGCCGATGCTGTACTCAACATCGCCGGACGCTGGGTCTGGCAACGCATGAAGCAACGCCATTGCGATACGCCACGCATTGCAATCTTGGCATATGGAAAACTCGGCGGCAAAGAGTTGGGATATGGCAGCGATTTAGACATTGTGTTTGTCTATGACGACCCCCACGAGCAAGCAGGTGAAATCTACGCTGTTTACGTGCGCAAACTGATCCATTGGTTGAGCGTTAAAACCAGTGAAGGCGATTTGTACGAAATCGATACCGCCTTGCGGCCAAATGGCAATTCGGGTTTGCTAGTCACGTCACTCGACGCCTTTGCAGATTACCAAACCCAACGCGGCAGCAACACGGCATGGACATGGGAACACCAAGCCATGACGCGCGCGCGCAGTTGTGGTGGAGACCCAGCATTGCGAGAAAAACTCGAAGCGGTTCGCGAAGAAGTTATCAATGCACCGCGCGATCACGACGCATTGAAAGATGAAATCATCGCTATGCGCAACAAGCTGAGCGCCGCACGCCCCGTTAAGCCAGATGTGTTCGATGTCAAGCACAGCGCAGGCGGCATGGTGGATGTGGAGTTTGCGGTCCAGTATTTGGTGTTGGCGTTTGCGCATCAACACCCGACCTTGTCAGCGAACGTTGGCAATATCCAACTTCTCGAACGCAGCGAGCAAGCTGGTTTGCTGCCATTTGGCGTCGGTGTTGCTGCAGGCAATGCTTACCGCGCGTTGCGCAAAGTACAACACCAAGCGCGGCTTGACGAATTGGCAACGCAAATTCCATGGGCTGATGCGCGCGAATGGCAAGAAGATGTGTTGGTACTGTGGCGTGCCGTGTTTGGGAATTAATGCAGAGTTCGGCGCTTATTGCGCGCGGATTTTCTGAACCAATGCAGTTGTCGAATAACCCGACACAAAGGGAATCGCTTGTGCGCGTCCGCCATACGACACGACCAATTGGGTTTCGGCCAGCGTCGCCATGTCGTAATCACCGCCTTTGACCAAGATATCGGGACGCAGCGCATCGATGATTTGGTAGGGCGTGTCTTCATCAAACCAGGTAACCAAACTCACACTACCCAAAGCCGCCATCAAAGCTACTCGATCTTCTAATGTGTTGAGCGGGCGATCGTCGCCTTTGCCTAAGCGTTTGGATGATGCGTCCGTATTGAGCGCCACCACCAAACTCGCCCCCAAACTGCGCGCTTGTGCCAAATACGTGGCATGGCCGCGGTGCAACACATCAAACACGCCGTTGGTGAAAACAACCGGGCCTTTTTCACGCAATTGCGCGATGCGCGATACAGCCTCTTGGGGTGAAGCAATTTTTGTTAAAAAATCTGGCTCGACTGGGGCTGTCTGCATAGTGGCATCATTCTAGATTGATCAATTCCAGAACCCTGTGAAGGGAATTGGCTTGATCCCATCACAAATCTCCCATATTCAGCCATGATGCCACTATGAAACAACTATTTATACCTTTCTTATTGCTCTGTTTTGGCTTGGGCAATAGCGCCTTGGTGTTCGCGGCAACCGAGCCTTCTGTTACTGCCAACACGGCTTCTGCGTCATGTCCCAAGTTGCTGCAACACACCATGCTCAGGCTACAAGATGAAAAGCCACAGGCGCTTTGCCAATATGCAGGACAAGTGGTGTTGGTTGTCAATACGGCAAGCTTTTGTGGGTTTACATCGCAATACAAAGGCTTAGAGGCTCTGTACGCCAAATACAAAGACCGTGGCTTGGTGGTGTTAGGTTTCCCAAGTAACGATTTTTCACAAGAGCCTGAGAGCAACGCCAAGATCGCTGATTTTTGCGACAACACGTTTGGCGTGAAATTTCCTATGTTCACCAAAACATCTGTGCGTGGAACTGACGCCGTACCGTTGTTCAAACAATTGACCGAACAAACCGGCACTGCGCCTAAATGGAATTTTTACAAATACTTGATCAGCCGCGACGGCAAGACGGTCAAAAGCTATGGATCCATGACCGGCCCGCAAGACAAAGGTTTTGTCAGCGAGGTTGAAAAATTACTTGCGGCCAAGGACTATCGTTAATGCGTAAACGGATTGCCGTTATCGGTTCGGGTATTTCTGGTTTATCTGCGGCCTACCATTTACGCAACCAGGCAGACGTCACCTTATTTGAAGCGGGTTCGTATTTTGGCGGCCATACGCACACAGTGGATGTCACATTGCCCAGCCCACAGGGAATGGTGACGCATGGTGTGGACACCGGGTTTTTGGTTTTCAATGAGCGCACCTATCCTGGGCTGATTGGACTTTTCGCAGAGCTGCAGGTTCAAACTTCTGCGTCTGACATGTCTTTTTCGGTACAAACCCCGCACGCTTCGGGGCAACGGGCCATGGAGTGGAGTGGCTCCAATTTAAATACCGTATTTGCGCAGCGTAGCAATTTATTAAGCCCCACATTTTTAGGCATGTTCCGCGATGTGTTGCGCTTCAACACATTGGCCAATGCTTTGGCTGATCGTGGCCAAGACCATGCATTGATGCAACCCTTGGGTGAGTTTTTAGAGGATCACAAATTTGGATCTGCATTTCGCCACTGGTATTTATTGCCCATGCTAGGTTGCATATGGAGCTGCCCCACAGATCAAATGTTGCAATTTCCTGTTGCCACCATGGTCCGTTTTTGTCACAACCATGGGTTGATTCAAGTGGTGAACCGTCCGCAATGGTTCACGGTCACCGGTGGTGCCAAGCACTATGTTGAAAAGTTATTGCAACATATCCCACGTACACACTTGCAAACACCTGTGAAGCGTATAGAACGCAATGGCAGCGAAGCACGTGTTTTCACTGCCAGTGGATCAGAGGATTTTGATGGCGTGGTACTGGCTTGCCATGCCGACCAAGCTTTGTCTCTTTTGGCGCAACCCTCGCCACAAGAACAGGCATTGCTTGGCGCGATTCGCTACCACCCCAACAAGGCGGTCTTGCATACGGATACATCGGTCATGCCAAAGAAGAAACTCGCATGGGCCGCTTGGAACTATGAACGCGCCACAGATTTAGGACTTGAATCTAGCCGAGTCTGCTTGCATTACTGGATCAATCGTTTGCAGCCTCTTCCGTTTTCAGAAGATGTGGTGGTGTCGCTCAATCCAGTTCGCGCAATTGACCCCAGCAAAGTGCTGGGCGAGTATGACTATGCGCATCCCGTGTTTGATCTTGGTGCTATCAAGGCACAGTCTCAGTTACCCAGCTTGCAAGGCCATCAAAACACTTGGTATGCAGGCGCATGGATGGGTTACGGGTTTCACGAAGACGGATTCAAAGCAGGTCGTGATGCCGCATCAGGAATATTGGCCGCATGACTATTAACGCTCATCAACCGCTTATCGGTTTTGGCCAAGTACGCCACACCCGATTGCGGCCTGCGCGCCATGCATTCGCATACGGCACTTTTTTTCTGATGCTGCCTATGCGCTCGTTGGCAAAGTTCGGCAGCAAAGTACTCGCTCTCAACCAGTTTGGCGCCATCAGCTTTAACGACCGAGACCATGGTGATGGTCGCGATGTATCTCAAGGCGGCGCATTGGCTTGGCTAGACGCGTTGCTGCACAGCGAAGGCATAGCCGATGCCAATGGCGAGGTGTGGCTACATTGCTATCCGCGCATTTTTGGTTTTACTTTCAAACCAGTGAGTTTTTGGTATTGCCACGACACATCTGACAATCTGCGTGCCATCGTGGTTGAAGTGAACAACACATTTGGAGAGCGCCATTGCTATTTATTAGACAAGCCGCAATGGGGCATCGAACAAACGGCTGATAAGGTGTTTCATGTATCGCCCTTCTGTAGCGTGGAAGGGCAGTATCGTTTTCGGTTTATGCGAACCTCAGACCGCACTGTTGCTCGGATCGACCACGATGATGCATTAGGTGCCTTGATACAAACCAGTGTGAGCGGCCATCTGGTTGCGTTGAGCACACGCACCCAATGGCAGGCTTTGCTTCGCTATCCTTTGATGACGGTTATGGTGGTGGTGCGTATCCATTGGCAAGCTTTCAAGTTGTGGCGAAAAAAAGTAACATTTTTCTCAAAGCCCACGCCCCCGCAAGATTTTGTGACCCGTTGATATTTTTGAGGCCCCCTGATGACTATTTCAAATTCAACGTCTTTTGTTAAAGCTGAAGCGCTGCACGAAACCATGCCAGCCTCTGTGAAGCGCATTGTTGGTTTACTTGAACAGCTGCAACATGGCGTTTTGACTGTGCATTGGCCTGAGGGCCAAATCTCACAATTTGGCCAAGCCCATGGAGACGAGTTACACGCCAATTTGCACCTGCATAACTGGGAACCTTTTACGCAGGCGATGAAATCTGGCGACATTGGTTTTGCGGAGAGCTTTATTGCCGGCGATTGGACATCCAGTGACGTCACCAGTTTGTTGCGCCTTTTTATTGTCAACCGCAAACATATTGACGACTTGATATTTGGCCATTGGCTAGGCCGCACGTATTACCGCATCAAACATTTCCTCAAACGCAACACCCGTAGCAACAGCCAAAAAAATATCCAAGCCCACTACGACCTAGGAAACGACTTTTACAAACTGTGGCTAGATGACACCATGAACTATTCATCGGCATGGTTTGATGGTGATTTTTCACGCACCACTTCGCATGCCCAAAGCGCCAAGGTGCGTCGCGCATTACACATGGCTGGTGTTCAAGCGGGCAACCGTGTGATGGAGATTGGTTGCGGCTGGGGGGCACTGGCAGAAATGGGTGCGGCAGATTTTGGCGCGCAAATGTATGGCGTCACGCTTAGCCACGAGCAGTTGGCCTTTGCACAAGAGCGCCTGCATCGAACCAGTGGCCAAGCAGCCGAACAACTGCGCCTACAAGACTATCGCGATATCACCGACGGCCCCTATGACGCCATCTGTTCTATTGAAATGATTGAAGCTGTGGGCCAAGCCTTTTGGCCTGAGTACTTTGCAACCATCGCCCGCTTACTCAAACATGGTGGCAAAGCGTGCGTTCAGAGCATCGTGATTGATGACGCGCTCTTTGAGCGCTATATCCACAGCACTGACTTCATCCAACAATATATTTTCCCGGGTGGCTGCCTGCCTTGCCCGAAAGAGTTTCAAGCGCAAGCCGAACGTGCGGGACTGCGTATCGTCGACGATATGTCTTTCGGTCTCGACTATGCAGAAACGCTGCGTCGCTGGCGGCTTAAATTTTTAGAAGAAAAATCTAAGGTGCTGCAACTTAACTTTGATGAACGCTTTATGCGCATTTGGGAGTTTTACCTGTGTTACTGCGAAGCGGCGTTTGAAGAGAAGAATATCGACGTTGTGCAATACACCTTAGAAAAAGTTTGATATGCCTTTAAACCCTCGCATTACCCAATGGCAAGGCCGCAGCGTTTGGCTGATTGGCGCATCGAGTGGCATTGGCTTGGCAACAGCCAAAGCCCTGCATGCTGCAGGCGCGCGCGTGACAGTATCTGCGCGTAAAACAGATTTACTCGATGCATTTGTCCAATCACATGCAGGTGCGCAAGCGATTGCCTTAGATGTCTGCGACACACAAGCTGTCCACGCCGCCACGCAACAAGTTGTTCTGTCGCACGGTATCGATGTGGTGGTGTATTGCTCTGGACATTACAAGGCAGTTCGCGCCAATCGCTATTCTTTAGAGGAAATGGTGCGCCATCAAGAGGTGAACTATCTTGGCGTTGCGCGTGTACTAGACGCTGTCTTGCCGATTTTTTTGGATCAAAAATGTGGCCACATTAGCCTGATTGCTAGTGTTGCCGGCTACAGCGGATTGCCTAATAGTTTGGCTTATGGGCCTACCAAGGCGGCGATGATCAATTTGGCAGAGTCTTTGTATTTCGATCTCTCGCCCCTAGGTGTTGGTGTGAGCGTGGTCAATCCTGGTTTTGTGGCTACGCCTTTGACTGCGCAAAATAAGTTTGCCATGCCTGCATTACTGCAACCCGAGCAAGCGGCTGCCTTCATGCTCGAAGGCTGGGCGGGCGGAGAGTTTGAGATCCATTACCCCAAACGTTTCTCACGCTGGTTAAAGTTCATGCGCCTCTTGCCTTACCGTTGGTACTTTGCCATGGTGCGGTCTGCCACCAAAATGTAAGCGCCTCAATAAGCGCATATCCCAACAACCATTTCACATAAGTCAAAGTCATGACGATCTCTAGTGAAATATCACCAGACACCCCAGAGCAAGCGGCTTTGCGTGTTGTGGAGTTTTATGAAACCCTTTCTCCCCAAGGCGTTGTACTGATAAAAGATTTTTATTGTGCGAATGCGTTATTCAAAGACCCCTTCAACGAGGTACAAGGCGTTGATGCCATTGCTGCGATTTTTTCGCACATGTTTGATGCTCTGATTCAGCCCCGCTTCGTCATCACACAACAAGTTCAGCAAGGTGAGCATTGTTTTGTGACGTGGGACTTTCTATTTGCGATGCGCAAATTCGAACCCAACATAACGCAAACAATTCGTGGCGCAAGCCATTTGGTCTTTCGCCTAGAGGATGGCGTGTGGCGCGTAGCCGTACACCGCGACTATTGGGACGCGGCTGAAGAACTTTATGAAAAATTACCTATAGTTGGCGCGATCATGCGCTGGCTAAAGAAGCGCGCCAATAATTAAATGACTGTTTAAGCCGCTGTTGGGCTTGTGTCTTTAAACGATTGCCGCTGGGCCATGCGCTCATACATTTGCGCTAAGTTGCTGTGTGCGCCACGCCAGTCAATTTGTGGGAAGCGAAAGTCCAAATAGCCCAAAGCAGCTGCACACGCAATATCAGCCAAGCTCATATGGCTGGCCACACAGAATTGGCGATCTGCCAATGCGCGGTCCATCGCCACAAGGCTGTTGTCCACCTTTTCCAGTTGACGGTCGATCCATGCCTGCGAACGTTCACCTTCTTTGCGTCCCGGCCAATTGGCTTCGAGTCGCGCCAAAATCGCAGCGTCTAAAACGCCGTCTGCCAGTGCTTCCCAAGTTTTAACTTCAGCACGTTCACGTCCGTTGGCTGGAATCAGTTTGCCAACGGGTGACAAAGTGTCTACATATTCAACGATGACGCGCGAGTCAAACAAGGCTTCGCCACCTTCCATCACCAAACAGGGAACTTTTCCTAGCGGGTTGTATTGGGCCATGACCGTATCTGCTGCCCATACGTCTTCAGTGACAAACTGGTATTCCAGTTTTTTCTCGGCCATAACAATGCGCACTTTGCGGACATAGGGACTTGTGATTGCGCCAATAAGCTTCATAAACAATTTCAAAATGGAGATTCCTCTATTTTAAAGAGTTCGGGCATACCTTGCCGATAGGGTGCTGCGCCTAAAATCTGGTAATGACGCTTACTTCCAACATGACCCAGGTGACGGCTTTGTCACCATTAGACGGCCGCTATGCAGCCAAGCTCGCCACATTGCGCCCTTTGATGAGCGAGCAGGGTTATATGCACCGTCGCGTGCAAGTCGAGCTGGCATGGTTTGCCGCACTCAGCGATGCAGGGTTTACTGAATTCGCACCATTAAGTGCTGACGCCCGTAATTACCTGATAGCACTGGTCACAAATTTTTCGACTGAAGATGCACTTGCCATCAAAGAGATTGAGAAAAAAACCAACCACGATGTCAAAGCGGTCGAGTATTGGATCAAAGACAAATTCAAAGCATGCACGAATGCAGTTGTTAAAAAAGAACTAGAGCACAGCGCTGAATTTGTGCACTTTGCCTGCACCAGCGAAGACATCAACAACACCAGCCATGCTTTGCAATTACAGGCTAGCCGCGAGCAAGTGGTGCTGCCCATGCTCGACGCCATCATCACTAAGTTGCGCGACATGGCACATGCGTATGCCGACGTACCGATGTTGAGTCGTACCCACGGCCAAACAGCCAGCCCCACCACTGTAGGCAAAGAGATTGCCAACGTCGTGATGCGTTTGCGCGCTGGGCGCGAGCGGATCGCCAAGGTGACCGTCCTTGCCAAGATGAACGGCGCCGTAGGCAACTACAACGCCCATTTGAGTGCTTGGCCTGAATTCGATTGGGAAGCATTTAGCCAACGCGTCGTAGAAACGCCTGCGCCTGTTGGGCTGGGTCTTGGTTTTCAGGCATACAGCATTCAAATCGAACCGCATGACTATATGGCTGAGTTGTTTGATGCGATTGCGCGCACCAACACCATACTCATAGATTGGTCGCGCGATGTGTGGGGCTATGTATCGTTAGGTTATTTCAAACAAAGTTTGAAGGCGGGTGAGATAGGTTCCAGCACCATGCCGCACAAAGTCAACCCGATTGATTTTGAAAACGCGGAGGGCAATCTTGGTTTAGCCAATGCCTTACTCAAACACTTGAGTGAAAAGCTTCCCATCAGCCGCTGGCAACGTGACCTTACCGACTCGACCGTGCTGCGCAACATGGGCGTAGCAATTGGTTACAGCGTGTTGGCATACCAGTCTTTGGGTGTTGGCCTGAACAAACTAGAAATCAACCACGAAGCGCTAGCGGCAGATTTAGATGCTGCCTGGGAAGTTCTCGCTGAACCAATTCAAACGGTGATGCGTCGCTATGGCGTGGAACAAGCTTATGAGCAATTGAAAGAAGCCACCCGCGGCAAAAGTGTCACGCCTGAAGCCTTGCATAGCTTGGTGCGCTCTTTACCAATTCCCCCTGCAGAAATTGAACGCTTGTTAGCAATGACACCCGCTAGCTATATTGGTAAAGCTGCTGAGCTGGCGCGACGCGTGTAACGCGCCAGACTATGGCGATCAAATCCACCATCTTCAAGGCGAATATACAAATCGCCGACATCGACCACGGCTATTACGCCGACCACGCACTCACTCTAGCGCGTCACCCCAGCGAAACGGATGAACGCATGATGGTGCGCTTAGTGGCGATGTCGCTACAAGCGCACGCGTTACAAGACACCTGCAACGGTGATGGCGTATTGGCGTTTGGAGCGGGACTCTCTGACCCCGACGAGCCCGATGTGATGCTGACCGATTTCACCGGCCGCAAACGCTTGTGGATTGAAGTGGGTCAACCTGAAGACAAGCCTCTTCTCAAAGCGTGCAGTAAAGCTGACCAAGTGATGCTCTATGTGTTCTCGCATTCAGGCGATGTGTGGTGGAAGAGCATGCAAACCAAACTCACGCGCCCCAATAACTTACAGGTCTGGCGCATTCCACACACCGCGTCACAAGAGTTAGCAAAACTCGCTGAGCGCAGCATGCAATTGCAAGCCACGGTTCAAGAACAAGTACTCATGATGGGCAACGGCACCAGCACTGTGGATATTGAATGTGTTCGCTGGCTTTAATTTGAAGTTTGGTTCTCGGCTTTTTTCTCAGTAGCCCGCTCAGCATATTTATTGAACCGCCAAGCAGTGCCCAACATGGTGATGCGGTGCCAAGTGTTGCGTTTTTCGGCTGGCGTCATATGCGTCCAGTTTTGTACTTCTTCAAATGTGCGGCCACACCCTTTGCACTCTGGGTCGCCTTGGCTGGTTGAACAAATCGCAATGCAGGGAGCGTCTACTGTGGTGTGATACCAGGCTAGCCATGCGTCATGGGCTTTGGCAGGAAATCCTTTTTCTGCAGCCTCGTGCTCTTTGTAATAAATCATCAATGCATAGACTTCGGCCAATGCGCGGATTTCAGGCGCGAGTGTGACGCCATCGGGCGAGGGCTTTTTATCCCGCCAATAGTTAATGGCCGCTTCGATATCGGTAATGTGAATACTGGCCATGGAAATAAATGCGTGTCTATCAATTACAAAGCAGAGAATGATAGCTGGGATGCTATGCTTTAGCCGTTATGAAACTTCTTATTACTTGGGTTCTCCATGCAACGGCTTTACTCGCATTAGCCCAGCTTGCAGTCGGAATTGAAGTTTCAAGCTTTGCAACTGCCATGGCGGCCGCTTTGTTAATTGGTTTCCTTAATTTATTTGTGCGTCCAGCCTTAGTGGTTTTGACATTGCCGGTGACGTTTCTCACGCTTGGGCTTTTCTTATTCATCATCAATGCGTTAATGTTTTGGGCTGCCGCCGAATTGCTAGACGGATTTCGCGTGAATGGGTTTGCGTCTGCGCTATTGGGTTCTTTGCTTTACTCCACATTTGGTATGGTGATCGATTCAGCGCTCCAACATTTGTTCCCGCCGCAGCCGCTCTAACTCACGCAAACGCGCGTCGACGATAGACGCTTCTATATTGCCACTGCGGTCTAACTTGCCTTCTTTGGCCAATTGGTACGCCACTGCTTGTGCCGCTTTGAATCTGTCTAGCGCAGCGGCGTAATCTAACTCTGCGGCACGTGCCTCCGCTTGCGCACGAATGGCGTGCAAGGTGTCACCTTGCAACTCGTAAGCAGCAGATAAATACAACCACGCACTGGCATCACGGGGCATGCGGTTGACCCACATCACTAGATCATCCGCCGCCAATTTGCCTTGTGCTGGCAGTTGCGTTGCTACACGGCTTTGCGCCAATAACAAACGCGATGCGCGGTCATGGATGTTGATCACCGATGTTTTGGTGCTGAGTAAATTAACAGCTTGTATCGCTTCGCCCGATTGCAATGCTAGCTCTGCTTTAAATAGCAACACCACGCGCTGGGCAGCAGGCTCTGTAAGTGGTAATACTTCTAAACGTGCCAAGATTCTCCGGGCATTGGCCCAATCGCGTTGGCGCATTTCGGCCATGGCGGCCGCATACAAAATGCCCGCTTGTCGCCATAGTGGTGCGGTGGTAACTGTGCTGGAAGCGGCTTGCACACTCAAGCCTCGTAAGGCGTCGATACCTGGGTTAGTCAACACCAATGCGCGTGCAGACATCATCGCGTGTAAGGGTGTTGTAGGAACAGCGGCGCGTGCAGGCAATAACTGCTGCCTTGCTTGCGCATCCGCGATACGCTCGGTTGTCATCGGATGGCTACGCAAATAAGGAAACGATCCGTTGTCGTTCAATCGCGCAGCCTGCTGTAACTTTTCAAACATAGTGACAAAGCCTTGTGGCTCGAAGCCAGCGTCGGTCATCACACCGTACCCCACACGGTCTGCTTCGCGCTCCATATCGCGTGAAAAATTCAATTGGCTTTGTATAGCTGCTGCTTGGCCACCAACCAACACGGCGTTTGCAGCACTCATGCCGCTTGCACTAGGCGTGCGACTTGCAGCCAGCATGCCCAAAATCATAGCGCCAATCACCATCGGGCCTTGTCGGCCTTGTTGCGACATCATGCGTGCGATATGGCGTTGCGTGACATGGCTCAATTCATGCGCTAGCACAGAGGCCAACTCGCCACCATTGCTCACCGCTGAAATCAAGCCAAGATGCACACCCAAATAACCGCCAGGTAGCGCAAAGGCGTTGATGCTGCGGTCACGAATCAGCGTGACTTCCCATGCAAATTGTTGTTCGAGTTCGGGGGTGAGTTCGCCGCGTTGGCGCGCTGCGTTTAGCAGTACTTGCCAGAATGACTGCACATAGTCGCCTAAAACGGGGTCGTCTATGTAGTCGGGGTCACGGTAGATTTCTCGGGCTATGTTTTCGCCCAAGCGTCGCTCTAAGCCTAAAGGAATTTCTATTCCGTCTCCTAAATTGGGGAGGCGGTTGCCTGACATCACAAAGGAAGACGTGTTATTGGTTTGACCATAAAGTGGTTGTCCGCTTATTGCCATCAGAAAACTTAGTGCAAGTAGGCTTGCACGTTTAAACACTGCATGACGCAGAACACGTGCAGATCGTGAGTTCGAAGTTCTAAGCGAAGTAAAAGATGGCGCTACAGCAACTGGCATAAAAAACAAGCCCCGTATGATGCGGGAGAAGCCATGTTACCCCTTCTCATCATCTATTCTTACGAACACCATGAGCACTTTCACCCACTTTGACGCCCAAGGCCAAGCCCATATGGTCGATGTCGCTGACAAAGCCCATACCCATCGCGTAGCTGTTGCCACGGGTACGATTCATATGCAGGCGGCAACTTGGAAATTGATTGAAAGCGGTACAGCTAAAAAAGGCGATGTACTTGGCATTGCGCGTATTGCTGGTATTCAGGCTGCCAAGAAGGCCAGTGATTTGATTCCGCTTTGTCACCCTTTGGCTCTTACGCGTGTGGCCATTGCGTTTGATATGCACGCGGCGACACATAGCGTGCAATGCAATGCAACTGTTGAGACGGTTGGACCTACTGGGGTTGAGATTGAAGCTTTAGCCGCTGTGCAGATTGCTCTGCTGACTATTTACGATATGTGCAAGGCTGTGGACCGTGGGATGACGATGACGGATGTGAAGTTGCTGGAGAAGCATGGGGGCAAGAGTGGGAGTTTTGTGGCGGGTTAAGGGTCTTAGCTGGATTGGTAATCAGCATCTTTTCGACCCCGGCGCAAGAAGTTATTTGCTCGACCCATCCGCTAAGATGCAACTCTTAAGGGATCTCAGAAAGTAGCCAGTGCATCGCGTTTCAGCCTATATTCTTACATTTAACGAAGCCGAAAAAATTGCTGATGCAATCAAGAGCGTCTCATGGGCAGATGAAGTATTAGTCGTTGACTCCAACAGCACAGATAACACCGTCAAAATTGCAGAGTCTTTGGGCGCTCGAGTTGTACAGGTTAAATTCGAGGGCTTTGGTTCTTTACGAAACTCTGCAATCCAAGCTTGTTCCCACCCTTGGATTTTTAGCCTGGACACCGACGAGTTTTGCTCGTCTGCGGTAAGTGAAGAGGTTCGTCAACACATTTCTAACCTGAAACATCGTGCTTTCTTTGTGCCACGGCGTAATTATTTTTTAGGCTCTGAGATCAAGCACTCTGGATGGTTTCCTAATTATCGACAGCCCCAGCTGTTCCATCGTGACGCCATGCGCTATGAGATCAGCCCAGTCCATGAAGGATTTGAGCTATCTAAAGGGGAAACACTTGGGTACTTTAAAAATGCCATTTGGCAATTACCGTTTAAGGACATGAGTGAGTCCATCGCAAAAATGAATCGCTACTCATCGCTTGGCGCCACCAAGCGCCGTCAGGCTAATTCAAGTTATGCAAAGGCATTCGGTCACGCTGTGTGGGCGTTCTTACGCCACTACATTTTCAAGCGTGGCGTATTAGATGGATGGGCTGGTTTTATCATTGCTTTTTCTTACTTTGAAGTCACGTTTTATCGCTATGTCAAAGCAGTAGAGTTAGACCATCAAGTCGAGTGGCATGAACAGTGGCAAAAAATTTTGCAGGGCAAGTAACCAGCAGCCACTCAAGTAATGAGTGTCCCCGCTAAATGTGTCTATCGCTCAGTTCGCAAGTTATTCAAATTTTGTGACGCAGAAAAATCAATCTGCTACTATTTTTTGAACCAATTTCAATCCGATGTGCTGTGAGCCGGGGATATTTAGATGGTTATTGTCTCGGTGTAGCAACGTGTCGCCTTCCACCATAGAGCATTTTTTGTCATTGCACATAAAGTCTGCTAGCGAAATTAATTTGATTTGTGGGTTACGTAACTTCACCTCGTCCAACGCCTCTTGGTAGCGCATTGATTTTTTGATGAATTCAGACTTAGGCATTTCACATCGAATACTTTGTCTCAGCGGCCTTTGAAATTTGCACGTTTGTGGGTCAAAGTCAAATTGAGGCACATCTCCCAGTAAAACAACCTTTTTACCAGCTTCAAGTAGCGCTTTAACGGCCGCATCTAGTTCTGCAGCCATCGTTGCGTAAGTGGATTCTTCTTTTGACTGAGTCGGCCACATGCCTGCAATTAGCACCGTTCTCGCGTAATTTTCTGATAGCAGGTGCGCAAATACTGGTTCTTGGCGCCATTGGTCGGATAACGGCAGTGACCCGCTTGCGTAAAAAGCGACATTTTTATCAGGCATTCCTTCGGCTACCCCAATAAATAGATGCTCAGCATGGCTGTCGCCTAATAAAACAAGGTCAACAGGTTTTCCGGGTTTTGACTGAAAGCATCTGATCATGCCTCTCCAAGTGGAGGAGGCTTCACGAATACTTTTTTGTTCACAGGTGAAAAAGTGTGCTTTGAAGTAACCATGAAATTCTTCATGATCGAAGTCGCCCGCATATTTCACTTGCCTAGAGGTAACAACTTCTCGGTCTGGGTATCCATTGGTTTCATGCGCTGAGTTTCCAATAAAGGCAACGCATAACATGCACGCCAATAAAGTTGCAGTTTTATAAGACACTCGCCACTGAAAGCGTATAGGTCTTTCTATACATACATAGGTTAGCCATGCCAACAAGGTGGAAGCGATTAAGGCGACGATGCGTATTTGCATATCTGGCGTTCCACCTTCCACAATTCTTGCGAATGAAAGAATGGGCCAATGCCACAAATACAAGGGATAGCTGATAGCACCTATCCACACCAGCAAGGGGTTAGATAGCACCGTTCGATTCACCCAAGCAGATGTATGTGCAGAAATCAAAAGTGCCGCCCCCACAACTGGCACACAAGCCCAAACCCCTGGAAATTTCATGCTTGCATTGATATACAAAACGCCAAAAAGTAACAGCGTTGCGCCTAACGTCGCGCAATGGTTGGCATTCGACTGCCACGACGTGTTATGTTTTAGCAAATTAATAGACGCCGCCACTAGCGCGCCAGCTAAAAGCTCCCAAAATCTGGTCAGCGGCGAATAAAAATCATGTGTTAGGTCGCGTTCTGCCTGCCATATATTCCATGTAAAAGATACCGCAATCAGCATGGCAATGGCTATCATCTTATTATCTTTCAGCCGCCATAAAAGCCATGCCATGAGTGGCCAAACGATATAAAACTGCTCTTCAATTCCAAGGGACCAAAGATGCAATAGAGGTTTGGTTTCAGCTGCGTTATCAAAATAACCAGTTTCATACCAAAGGATAAAGTTAGACAAAAAGAGGGCGGCACGCGACACGTGATCGCCTAACTGTTTGAGTTCATTCTCAAAAAGCAGAAACCAACCAACAATAAAACTGGCTAGCAACACGACTATCAGCGCAGGGAATATTCGCTTGATACGTCTAGCGTAGAAATTCGAGAACTTAAATGACTGGGCATCTAATTCTGAAAATATGATGCTGGAGATTAAAAATCCAGAAATTACAAAAAATACATCTACGCCAATAAACCCGCCCGGCAATAGACTGGGGAAAGCGTGATAAATAACAACAGCAATGACTGCAAATGCACGAAGCCCGTCAATATCAGAGCGGTAAGTTAGCGTTGCATTTGACGCATGCGCTTGAAGCATATTCACTTCAAATCTCTACCCTGCTGCATCGCCCAAAGCTTCACATATTTGTAATAACTAGTCTGCGCATTCGATATAGACAGTGCCAATCCATGCGCACCGTCTAAAAATCCAACACGCAGCACATAGGTTCTGAAAAACGCCCAAACGCCGTGTAATACACCCTTACCAATGGACCCGTGCTCGCCTCGAATAAATGCTTGTTGCGCAGCAGCACTGGAGTAAGCCTCTACCTTCGCCAGTACTTGTGAAAAGTCTAGATAGCTGTAGTGCAACAAATGGTTTTTGAGTTGCCGAATAGTGTCATGGGTTATGACGCGTTCATGTACCAAATCATCTGAAAACCTCGCGCTATCTCTGCGAAACAAACGCAAAACATAGTCAGGACGCCAACCGCAATGTTGGATAAATTTCCCACAATACCAAGTCAGTCGGGGTATTTCGTAGGCGCTGTAATGTTTTTCGACTGAACCTGTATGGTTGCCATCTTGTTGTGCGCGTCCAATCGCTAGATTTATCTCTGCGGCTAACTCTGGCGTCACACGCTCGTCCGCATCAATCGACAAAACCCAAGGCTGCGTGGCAAGTGCCAGTGCTCGGTTTTTTTGGGGTCCAAAGCCTGGCCAATCATCAGGTTGTGAGACTTTGGCGCCAAACCTTTGGGCAATGGCAACGGTCGCGTCACTGCTTTGTGTATCGACCACCACAATTTCTTCGACCAGGCCTTGCAATGAGGCTAAGCAGTCTTCTAAGTTATGCGCTTCATTGCGCGTGATCAATATTGCAGAGAGCATGCTTGAGTTTACGCGGAGTACTATTTATGGGGCGTGATCGTTGGTATTCGCCTTGCAAGCTTTTCAGCTTCCAAGTCCCTACCCAATAACCGTAGGCTCTGAACTGCATACTCGACAACTCGTGGTTCTGGCGAGTAATGCAAAACTCGCATTGCTAAATCGTAAGTTTCTTGCGCTGTTTCTTGCGTGATACTTTGGGTCATCAATCGTGCAAAGTCGGCTTGGTTTTTGAATAACCATGACTGACCAGCGGCCTGCAAGGGATTGTTGCGGTATGCGTCATCTCGCATCTCTGGTTGCCTATAGATTTGCGCTACGCGGTTGTAATCCCATGCCGCATATAAACAGGCCATGAACAGTACGCCACATATAAGCATGGGAAGTCGTTGCTTGAGAGTACCAGTTACAGGCTGGGCCTCCTCTGATGAGACCTGTGCGCCGCCTACCCACAAACCCAGAGCCAACCCCAAGGCCATTTGAAATGGTCCATACCAAAGCGGGTACTCAAGCATGCTGTGCAGGCCCAGCACTAGTAACAATGCAAATGCTATACGCTGCGCATTAGATAGTGGGTAAGACATGCCTTGCTTGTAAATCCAATGCACGGCAAATACACAACACGCAAGCGCAAATGGAAGGCCAAACTCTAAAGCCAGGTGTAGCGGGAGGTTGTGCGCGTTATCTAATAAATCACAAAAGCGCTCGCTTTGGTAATTTGTGCTGTAGTGGGCAAAATCTGTTTCGCCCAAACCCCACCCGCGCCAAGGATGCTGCGTCAGCATTTGCAAAACATTACTCCACAGCACACGTCGCCCTCCACAGGCTGCATAGTCTTGCGACTGCCCTGCAACACGTAACAACAAACTTGCACCCATCACGCCATTGAGTTGTAGCGCAACCCACGGTAAAACAAAAGACCACAAGATAAGTAACAGTGGCGCACCTATTGCAAGCCATATCAAAACTGGATTGGCTTGCTTTTGGGATTTGCAGACCCATACAAATACCAATGCGACCACCACTAGCCATTGCAATGCGCCTGTCCGCGACACTGAGCACGCCAACCCTGCTGCCAGCAAGGCAAGCGCGCACCACGCCAAAGCCATAAAGCGCTTAGAAATACTCTGTGCAACTACCACCCAGCCAAGCAACGCCACCAAACCGATACTGGTGAGTGAGGCGAATTGATTTCGTTGTCGCAAATTGGCAAATGCATCGCCTGTTCGCGGCTGGTTAACCCATGGGGTTAAATCACGCGCCATGTCTAGGTATTGCAATACGGCCAATACGCTACTGATCAATGCCGCCAACAACCAAGCCACAAGCAGCCATCGCAATAAACCGTTATCGCTATTAGCGGCACGTTTACCGACCTGCATTGCTATCCAAACACATGTGATGCCAGCCAATACGCCAGCAGTCAATGCACGGTCGATAACTTCAGGGGCGGTGAGTGCGGACACTACAAACCACAGTAGTAAAAGTAAGCCCCACTTATTTTGGAAATCGACTTGAAAGGCCGGTGCTTCGTCCACCACCAATAACAAAGCACACGCCACCAGCATCCAACTCAATAGCAATGGAATTACCGAAGTCGACGGCGCACTGGTAAAGGGATTTAGCCAAGGCAGCATCAAGCAAACTAGGAGAAGCAAGCGGTTTGCTAGCAACGATGGGCTATTGAAACTCAGCATAGCTTGATTTTCATGCACGACGCCGCTTCAATGACCTTACTTACATTCACTCGGCGCATATTTTCTGTCGAGTGCATCTGACGGCACCGCAACACCCGCAAATGTTGACGCGCCCTTTGCCAAACACTTCCATTGCACATTACCGTTGACTATTGGACTGGATGTATCTGGCGCAGGTAACGATACAGGACTAGTTACTGGTCCTGTAAAAGGCACTAACAACAATTTACCTCCGCCAGCAGCTGGCATAGTCGTGATGGTGATCGCGCCTGTTGCAGGCGCAATGTCAATCACACTGATATTGTTGGTGGCACCACTCCATGCGAAGTCGGCTTTGTAGTTGTTCGCTGTCGTGGCAACGTTGCCATTGCTCACAACGTCCATAACTGTTGTTTTGGCGGTAGTTGCCAATGCCAAGCCTTCGCTAACGCGCGCGCGAACGACATAGTCTTGGTAAGCTGGCAAAGCGACAGACGCTAATATGCCGATGATCGCGATAACGATCATGATCTCAATTAAGGTAAAGCCTTTTTGAACGGTTGCTTTCATTTTTTATCTCTGGTGTGGGTGTCTTTAGCCAAATTACTAAAGCCAAGCAGGCTATTACTTCATTCTAGAAATTATTTTTGCCACCTTGTGAGAGTGATGCGCACAAAAAAACGAGCGGGGGTTTAAGCCGCTCGTTTGATGTTTGGAATAAGTAAAACTACGCGGCTTGGTCTTCTTGCGTTTCTGCTTTTGCATTCATCTGACGACCCCACAAAATCACGATGACTGCTCCAGCTGCAGAGCACGCATAGTGGAACCATGTGTTGTCGGCAACAAATTCTTTGAGCAACACATCGCTAGCAATCGTCTCGCCGCCGACCCAGCCAATAAGTGCTGCGCCAAAAGTAATGATGGATGGATAACGTTCCATCAACTTGATCATCATGGAACTGCCGAAGACAACCAATGGGATGCTAATAGCCAAACCAATGATCAATAAAACTTGGTCGCCCTTGGCTGCCGCAGCTACGCCGATGACGTTATCCAAGCTCATAACGACGTCAGCGATCAAAATCGTGCGCACAGCAGACATGAGGTTGGCGTGCTCTTTGGCGTCTGAGTCGCTTTCCTCCTCATTGGCGAGCAATTGAGCGCCGATCCACAGCAAAAGCAGGCCACCAATAACTTGTAATCCTTGCAGGGCCATCAGCCACGCAGCAATGATGGTTAAGCCAATACGCAAGACCACTGCAGCGCCCGAGCCAAAAAGAATGGCTTTGCGTTGCTGCTCAGGTGGCAATCCACGTGCAGCCAATGCGATCACCACAGCGTTATCGCCTGAGAGCAGGATGTTGATCCAAATGATTTTCAGCAAACCAACCCAAAACTCTGGGTTCTCAAAGCTTTGAAAGAATTCCATATGCTCTCCTGTAGTAATTTTTCTAAAGGCTGAAAGTGTAACGAGCCCGACCAAGCGGGCTCATTAGTAATAACCGATAGGTAAAAAGGTTAAGTTACTTCAATTGCGCTTTGAGCAACTTACCTAATTCCGATGGATTGCGCGTCACGATAAAGCCACACGCCTCCATGATGGCAAGCTTGGCATCTGCTGTATCCGCACCACCAGAAATCAATGCGCCCGCATGGCCCATGCGCTTGCCGGGAGGTGCGGTGACGCCTGCGATAAAACCGACGATAGGTTTTTTCATATTGGCTTTGCACCACTGTGCGGCATCTGCTTCGTCTGGTCCACCGATTTCGCCAATCATGATGACGGCGTCGGTATCAGGATCGTCATTAAATGCTTGCATCACATCAATGTGCTTCAAGCCATTGATGGGGTCTCCACCGATACCGACAGCACTGGATTGGCCTAAACCTACTTCGGTCAACATGGCCACAGCTTCATACGTCAAAGTACCAGAGCGCGAAACCACGCCAATGCGTCCTTTGCGATGGATGTGTCCAGGCATGATGCCGATTTTGATTTCGTCTGGTGTGATGAGGCCTGGGCAATTGGGGCCTAAGAGCAAAGTTTTTTTGCCGCCCTTGGCTTCTTTGGCTTTCATTTTGTTGCGCACTTCCAGCATGTCTTTGACAGGAATGCCTTCGGTAATACAAATCGCCAAGTCGAGATCAGCTTCAACCGCTTCCCAAATAGCAGCAGCAGCGCCTGCTGGCGGCACATAAATCACAGACACCGAAGCGCCTGTGTTGTGTGCCGCTTCTTTGACTGACGCAAAAATTGGCACATCAAAAATCTTCTCGCCAGCCTTCTTGGGGTTGACGCCTGCAACGAAACAGTTTTTACCGTTTGCGTATTCGATACATTTTTCAGTGTGGAACTGGCCTGTCTTGCCAGTGATACCTTGGGTGATGACCTTGGTGTTTTTATTGATATAGATGGACATGTTTATTTCCTAATCACTTCACTGCAGCAACAATTTTTGTTGCGGCTTCGGCCATGGTGTCGGCCGAGATGATGGGCAAGCCCGATTCGGCCAGCATTTTTTTGCCCAACTCGTCGTTGGTGCCCTTCATGCGCACCACCAGCGGCACAGACAAGTTCACCGCTTTACACGCAGTGATCACGCCATTGGCGATGGTGTCGCACTTCATGATGCCGCCAAAAATATTAACCAAGATACCTTTGACATGCGGGTTCTTCAACATGATCTTGAAAGCTTCGGTCACTTTTTCTGCCGTCGCGCCGCCGCCGACGTCCAAGAAGTTAGCAGGCTCACCGCCAAACAACTTGATGGTGTCCATCGTGGCCATCGCCAAACCAGCGCCGTTGACCAAGCAACCGATATTGCCGTCAAGGGAAATGTAGGCAAGGTCAAACTTAGATGCTTCCACTTCAGCAGGATCTTCTTCGTCTAAGTCGCGATACGCCACGATTTCTGGGTGGCGGAACAAAGCGTTGGCGTCAAAGTTGAACTTCGCGTCCAAGGCCATGACATTGCCTTTGCTGTCGCGGTTCAAGGGGTTGATCTCAACGAGTGACGCATCGGTATCCATGTAGCACTGGTAGAGCTTTTTGAAGATGTCCACGGCTTGGGCGGTGGAGTCTGCAGGCATGCCAATAGCATCTGCAATCTTCTTGGCTTGTACGTCGCCCAAACCTGTCAACGGATCGATGAACTCGGTGATGATTTTTTCTGGTGTGCTGTGCGCCACTTCTTCAATGTCCATGCCGCCTTCGCTAGAAGCGATAAAGGCAATCTTTTGGCTGGCACGGTCGGTGACGACCGAGACGTAATATTCTTTGTTGATGTCGGCGCCGTCTTCTATATAGAGACGACGCACTTTTTGGCCTTCGGGGCCGGTTTGGTGGGTTTTGAGCTGCATGCCCAAAATCTCGCCCGCCAAACGTTTGACGTCGTCAATGGTTTTAGCCACTTTCACGCCACCACCCTTGCCGCGACCACCTGCGTGGATTTGGGCCTTCACCACCCAAACTGGGCCGCCCAATTTTTGAGCGGCTTCCACCGCTTCTTGGACCGTAAACGCTGGAATGCCGCGGGGAACGGGCACACCGAATTGACGCAAGATTTCCTTGCCTTGGTACTCGTGAATCTTCATGAGATCTCTCTTGGAATCGTTGGATGGATGGGGCTTTTATCGGCCCTCAGTCGGGCAAACAGTGACTGTTTAATGAAGCGCAAGAACTGTATCATGCTGGTTTACCCCAAACTTTTGGCTGGCTTACGGCCAAAAAGTCTGGTTTTGACAAGTTTTTGCCCCTTTTCCGGGTTTTGACCACATGCCCAAAGTCTTTATCGATGGCGAAGCCGGCACCACCGGACTTCAAATACGCGAGCGTTTGGCACAAATGCCCAGCATCGAAGTCGTCAGCATTGACCCTTCGCTACGCAAAGACCCGCAAGCCAAACGCGCGCTAATGGGCAAAGTAGACCTGGTCATCCTCTGTCTGCACGACGACGCGGCCCGCGAATCGGTCGCCATGGTCGACAGCCTGAGTAGCAAACAACCCAAAATCATCGACGCCTCCACTGCGCATCGCGTCGCACCTGGTTGGGTCTACGGTTTCCCTGAGTTGTCGAGCACCCAAGCCCAAGCCGTCAAATCCGCCCAGCGCGTTGCCAACCCCGGTTGCTACGCCACTGGCGCGATTGCTTTATTACGCCCCTTGGTTGACGCTGGCCTGATCCCCAAAGACTTTCCATTGGCGCTTCCCTCCGTGAGCGGCTATTCAGGCGGCGGCAGAACCATGATCGAAGACTACGAGGCTGGCAAAGCCCCGCTGTTCGAAGCTTATGCGCTGCAACTAGAGCACAAACATTTGCCTGAAATCGCGGCCTACACAGGATTGACACGTCGGCCTATCTTTGTGCCGTCAGTCGGTAACTTTAAGCAAGGTATGTTGGTGCATGTTCCGTTGCACTTAGATGCTTTGCCTAAGAGGCCCAAGGTCTCTGATTTACACGATGCTTTGCTCAAGCACTATGCAAAGAGCCCCGAAGGGTTTGTAAAAGTTTTGCCTGCAACGGATGACGGCAAGCTAGATGCAACGGCTTTGAATGACACCAACGAATTAGAAATTCGTGTCTTTGGTAACGAGACACATCGTCATGCCGTTTTGATTGCGCGGCTCGATAACCTTGGCAAGGGGGCTAGTGGGGCGGCTGTGCAGAATTTGCGGTTGATGTTGGAGGTTTAGGTATTTGTGCGCGCTGCGCCAAGGCGATCACTTGGGACATGCTGCGACTCCGCACTGCGTGCTTTATGTCGTTCGCAGCATGCGCCAAGCGCTCACCTTGACGCGGGTTGTTTGCAGGCCAGGTTCATAAAAACGATACCGACCGAATTAGCTTATTTACAAAGCCCAATCGCGATTAAGCGTCGGTGGTAGTTCTAAGTCAAAAAAACTAAGCAAAGCAAAGCAAAAGTTCAACTCTCCGCTGCTCGACCGCAGAAACCCGTGACAAGGTGAGCACTCGGCGCTTGTTGCGAACGACATAAAGCGCGCAGCGCGGAGTCGCAACAAGTGCCGAGTGATCGCCTTGGCACAGCGCACGAGATTTTTCGGAACAAGAGACAAATGCGCGGAGAAGAAACCGAATGGCCTACAGATCATCAGCCCCAGCAACCACCCGCCGCACAACCTCAGCCGCAAACCCACGACTCACCAAAAACCGAACCTGCTTCCCGCGCTCAGATGCATCAGATGGAGGCGCACCAAATTTCTTGCGCCAAACCACCAGCGCACGCTCGAGCTCGGTGCCACGCATGGCCTCGACAGCCTCGGCAATATCGTCCGCAGGCA
>CAIRQX010000065.1 GCA_903880855.1 uncultured Burkholderiales bacterium
CCACGACACCTAATCGTGGCAATACCGTGAACATGATGGTGAAGCCAGTGCCATACAAAAGCGACAACATACATAAACCCAGCCAGCCTTCTGGCGCATCAGGTAAGTGAAGCCCAGTTTGTATGCCAATCACCAGCCACGCCAAAATTCCCACGCAGACCATGGTGCTGAAAGTACGCAAGCGGCCGTCTAAGTCTCCCGCCTCATGTTGGGTGAAAACCATGGCAATACCAAACAAGGCCGCGGCTGCCAATGCAAAAAATACACCTTCACCAATTACCGCCCACTGCCCTTGCGCACCCAAACCAGACGAGGCGCCTAAAACATCGAGTGCAAGGGCGAGCCCTATCAACATGATGGGCATCACACGTAGCACTGTAGGCTCAGGTTGGTGTTTGTAGAGCACGCGGGCCCAAAGTGCGATCCACAAGGGATAGGTGTTAAAGCCTAATAAGGCTAGCGCGACTGGTAGTCGCGCTACGGCTGAGTACAGGCAGTAACTTTGTATGGCAATTAAAAAACCAATACCTAATAAAGCGCGTGGGTGTTTGGCAGACAAAGTCAGAGAAACTTTGGCGCGCCACAAAATCAATCCCACCACCAACGCGGTGACGGTGCTCCGTACAGCGATAGCCGTTGTGACATCTACCCCATATGCAAACGCGAAACGCGCTGCTACATGGTTAGCGCCCATCAAGAACGCAATAAGAAGAAGAGTGGCGAAGGCGGTGAGAGAAAGACGCAATATTTATTCTGCTTTGATATTGTTGTCGGCAATCAATTTCGAATATTTAGCTTTCTCCGCTGCTAAAAATACTTTGAATTCAGCGGGCGATGTTGCGTGCGGTTCAACTCCCAATCCAGCGAAACGGTCTTTGAGATCTGGGCTAGCCGCAATTTTGGCCAATGTGGCGTTGTAGTTGTCGATGACTGCTTGCGAAGTTCCAGCTGGCAAGAAAACACCCCACCAATTCAAAGCCACGATACCTTCTAGTCCCGCTTCTGTGAATGTTGGAATGTCAGGAAATAGCGTGGAGCGCTTTTCACTGGTGATGGCTAACGCGCGTAAGCGTCCAGACTTGATGTGTTGGCTGACAGGTAGCGCATCAGAGACCATGATGTGGAGCTGTCCAGAGATCACATCTGTCACTGCTTGGCCACCGCCTTTGTAAGGAACGCTGACCATCTTCACACCAGCTTGGCGCGAGATGAGTTCGCCTGCGAGGTGCGACATGCTTCCAGGGCCGCTGGTGCCATAACTCACTTTATTTGGGTTGGCTTTGGCGTCAGCAATTACATCCTTTAAATTTTTGTAGGGGGAATTGGCAGGAACTACCAAGATGTTGGCCCCGGTTGCTGTCAAGGCTACTGCTAAAAAATCTTTGTCCATGCTGTAAGGCAGTTTAGAAAGAAGTGGATTCACTCCAGCAGGGCCAAGATTGCCGATGACAAATGTGTAGCCATCGTTGGGTTGACGAGCGGCAAACTCCATACCAATAGAACCTGCAGCACCAGGCTTGCTTTCGATGATGACGGGTTGACCCCAAATCTCGCTCATTTTTTGACCCATGATGCGGGCCATTAAATCTGAACTACCACCTGGTGGATAGGTCACGACAAGTTTGACGGGTTTATCTGGAAATTTAGCTCCCTGAGCTTGTGTCAAACCATGCGCTGTAACAAGACCTAAAGCCAGGGTAACGATGAGGCTACGACGAAGTGATAAAAAAACTTTGGCCATGGATATCCTATAAAAATACAAACAATTTAAAACTCGATAAGCACGAGTGCCCAAGGCCATATCTTGTATTATCAAACGATCATTTGCAACACGGTAATTACCCATGCTTAACCTGTCAACGCCTGGTGGTCGCAGCGACCAAACTCTTTCGCACAACATGAAACTGCTAGCCCACCATGAGTTGGGTGGCTTTGGTGGAATGGGTGAGGGCATGTCGGTGCAGCAGACGTCGGACGGCCGACGCATCCTGTGGATGGCGCACGAATCAGCACCAAAAAACTTCACAGGTGTAGACGTGACCGATCCCAAAAACCCCAAGATGGTGGTGCAAACCGAATTGCCACACGCCAAAATGCGATCCAACTCGCTCGATGTGGTCGGAAACATCATGGCTGTCGCCTACCAGACACAAACTGTAGGCCTTAAACCTGCTGGCGTTGATTTATTCGACATCTCGAAACCAGATACACCGCGGCTCATTTCGCACTTTGATTGCTCAGGCCCTTATTCACGAGGCGTGCATGCAGTGTGGTTTGTTGATGGCCACTATTTGCATATGTCTTCGGGCTCTGGAGATTTTCAACCGCGCAATCCATTGGATGACCAGTTCTATCGCATTTTGGATGTTTCTAATCCAGCCAAGCCTGTTGAAGTTGGTCGTTGGTGGTATCCAGGTACGCGTGAAGGCGATGAGGCGCCTCCACCAGAGCGTCTCACTCAAAAATTCGATACAGGATTTCGCGCACACAACACCAATGTGTTTCCCAATCGTCCAGATCGCGCATATGTGGGTTACATCGATGGTGGTGCATTTGTTTTGGACATCGCAGACAAGAGCAATATCAAAGTGGTGTCGCATTGGAACCACTCGCCACCATTTAACGGATTCATCCACACCTTGCTACCACTCTTCGATCGCAACTTATGGATCGTCAGTGATGAGTGTGTACAAGACAACGGCGCTGACTGGCCTAAATTGGTGTGGGTGATCGATTCACGTAACGAAAAAAATCCTGTGCCTATTGGTACCTTTCCAGCACCACCTTATGACGCATTTGCTAAACGTGGCGGTCGCTTCGGTGCACATAACTTGCATGAGAACCTGCCCATTCCCACGTCGTTTTGTTCTGACACACTCATCATTGGTTCTTTCTTCAACGCGGGCGTGCGTGTCTATGACACGACTGATCCTTACCAAGTGCAAGAGGTGGCTTACTTCGTACCAGGTGCACCCAAACTTTCTCCTGCTGGCGCCATTCAACTCAACGACGTGTTTGTCGATGAGCGACGCATCGTCTACACCATGGATCGTTTCACAGGTGGCTTGTATATCTTGGAAATGAACGTCTAAGCCAAGATGACATTTCGTGACGCGTTGGCTGGAAAAATCCCAATCAGCCTGGTCACAGGTTTTTTAGGAAGCGGCAAGACCACGCTGATCGCGCGTTTGCTGCGCCATCCTGGGATGAACCGTGCGGCAGTCATCATCAATGAAGTCGGCGAGATTGGCATTGACCATGACTTGGTGGCTAACGTCACCGAGAACATGTCTTTATTGGCCAATGGTTGCATTTGCTGTTCTGTGCGTACAGACTTACAAGACAGTTTGCGTGAGTTATTCAACCAGCGCAGGGCAGGGCAAATTCCTGAATTTGACCGCGTCATCATTGAAACAACAGGTTTGGCAGACCCGGCCCCCGTGGTGCAAACATTGCTTAGCGACACACTGATCAACCACCACTTTAGATTGGATGGTTTGGTCACTTTGGTCGATGCATTCCATGGTTTGAATTTGATGCAACGCCAACCAGAAGCCATCAAACAAATAGCCATGGCGGATCGCATCTTCATCACCAAGATTGACTTGGCTACTGGTGAAGTTTTACAAACATTACGCGACGCACTCACTGCGCTCAATCCCCGTGCAGATCAAGTTGATGTATTGAACGGCGATATTGATCCTGCTTTATTGACAGGGCTAGGTTTGCACAGCGCTGTTGGAAGTAGTGATGCGCTGCGTTTCTTGGGTGAAGACATCCAGTCGCAATCTTCAAATGCAAGTGCAGAAGGCCGCTATTTGGGCGCCACTTCATCGCGCCATGACGCAGCCATTCGAACTTTGTCTATGCGGTTTGTAAAGCCTTTTGTATGGAGCGGATTTTCTGCGGCGTTGGAATTGCTCACTACCTTGCGTGGTCCCGATATGTTGCGTGTCAAAGGCATCGTGAATGTAGAAGGTAAACCAGTGGTCGTGCAGGGCGTGCAACATATTTTTAGCCCGCCGATTGAATTAGACCAATGGCCGAGTGCAGACCGCGATTCGCGCTTGGTGTTTATTACGCGCAACATCGAATCTGACACGATTCGGAATTTAATGAGTGCTGTGACTTCTTTGTAATTGGTGCCCCCGACAGGAATCGAACCTGTATCTAGCGCTTAGGAGGCACTCGTTCTATCCATTGAACTACGGCGGCGGTGAGGGAATTGTAGAGAGATGCTATTTGCTAAGCATCCGCATTGCTTCTTCCAAACCTCTGAGGGTCATGGGGTACATGCGTTTGCTCACCAACTGTTGGACGATGCTGATGCTTTGGCGGTACTGCCAAACGCCTTGCGGTTCTGGGTTGATCCAAGCAAATTTAGGGAAGGCGTGGGTTAAGCGTTGCAACCACTCGGCACCCGGTTCTTCGTTGTTGTATTCAACGCTGCCACCGGGTTGCACGATTTCATAAGGACTCATGGTTGCGTCGCCAATAAAGATAAGTTTGTAATCTTTGTTGTATTTGCGGATGATGTCCCAGGTGTCAAATTTTTCAGCAAAACGTCTACGGTTGTTGCGCCACATAAAGTCGTACACACAGTTGTGGAAGTAATAAAACTCTAAGTGCTTGAACTCTGATTTAACAGCAGAAAACATTTCTTCTACACGCGCTACGTGTTCGTCCATCGTGCCACCCACGTCCATGAGCAACAAGACTTTGACGTTGTTATGCCTCTCAGGAATCATCTTGATATCTAGATAGCCAGCATTGGCTGCCGTGGCGCGAATGGTGTCTGGCAAATCTAATTCATCGGCCGAGCCTTCGCGCGCAAAACGGCG
>CAIRQX010000066.1 GCA_903880855.1 uncultured Burkholderiales bacterium
ACAAGCTACGGAAAGTTGGCTAGCCAAGCATCTAAATTGCCTGCGCCTGACCCTAAGTCCATCATCCTCAAACATCCAAGGGACTGGAAAATATTAGGCAAGTCCCCTAGACGATTAGACACGGCACCCAAAGTCAACGGTTCGCTCAAATACGGTATCGATACGGTTTTACCGGGCATGCAATACGCAGCCATCAAAGCGTGTCCTGTGTTTGGTGGCAAGTTGGTGAGTTTTGATGCCTCAAAAATTTCATCCCGCCGAGGAATCAAAGCGGTAGTGCGTGTTGATGATCAATCCGTGGCCGTATTGGCTGACAGTTTTTGGCGCGCCAAATCCGCCTTAGAAGTTCTTCCTATTACTTGGGATTTTGGTGCCAATGCCAAGGAATCAAGTGCCACCATAGCCGAGCGTTTACGTGAAGGATTGACTTCTACCAACAATGTTTTTGCAGACATAGATCAAGGCAACGTGACTGAAGCCATTCAAGGCGCTTCGAAAAAGGTTGAAGCGGTTTACGGCACGCAGTTTGTTTCACACGCTTGCATGGAACCGATGAATTGCACTGCGCGTGTGACAGCAGATCGTGCGGAAGTATGGGTACCTAGCCAAAACGCTGAGGCTTCATTGGCCGCATTGGCTGCAGTCACTGGATTGCCTCTAGAAAAATGTGAGGCTTACAACCCTCCTTTAGGCGGCGGCTTTGGCAGAAGGGGTGGTACGCAAGACTATGTGCGCCAAGCAGCTTTAATTGCTAAACAATTTCCTGGCACACCCATCAAACTCATTTGGACACGTGAAGAAGACATGACCCAGGACTACTTCCGTCCGATTGGTCAATGCCGCTTAGTCGCGGGTATCGATGCAAAAGGCGAAATGGTGGGATTGCATTTGCGAGTGTCTGGTCAGTCCATCAATGCATATGTATCTCCTCACAACATCGTTGACGGCAAAGACCGTCGACAACTCCAAGGTTATTGGAAAGATCCAGGTGAATCACAACTGGGTTACACCGTAGCGAATCTCAAAGTCGAATATGCCATGCGCAACACCCATGTGCCTGTCGGTCCATGGCGTGGTGTGAACACCAACCAAAATGCGATTTACCTCGAGTGCTTTATCGATGAAGTGGCTAAGGCAGCGGGTAAAGACCCATTGGCGTTTCGACGTAATTTAATTAAAAACCACCCCAAGCATTTAGGTGTTCTAGATGCTGTTGCTGACAAAGGGGGCTGGGACAAACCGCTAGCTCCTGGCATGTTCAGAGGTATCGCACAGTTCATGGGTTATGGCAGTTACACCGCCGCTATTGCGGAGGTTTCTATCAAAGGCAATGATGTCAAAGTGCATCGCTTGATATTGGCGACAAACTGCGGACATGCTGTGAACCCCGTTCAAATTGCTAGCCAAATTGAAGGTTCAGTCGCCTACGGCATGGACTCCTTGCAGAGCGAATCGTCTGTCAAAGACGGTCGTATTGTGGAGAAAAATTTCGATACCTATCCGATTGCACGCATGTACCAAATGCCAAAAATCGAGTCGGTGATTGCTCCCACTTATGACTTCTGGGGTGGTGTAGGTGAGCCCACCATTTGCGTAGTGGCGCCAGCGATTTTGAATGCGATTGCTGCTGCGCGTGGTGGTAAACCTGTGCGTATGCTGCCGCTCAAGAACGAGGGCTTGCGCTTGGTATGAACCTCCGCCGACGCTTGTTATGGGCGCTCGGCTTGGGGTGGGGCGCAACACCCGTGCTATTTGCGCAGCATGTTCCACAGGAAGAGTTGCTGCGACCCTATGTGGGTATAAATGCAGTTCAAAAAGGGCGAGTCCGACTTGAGATCGCCCGTTTAGCGGACAACGGTTTCAATGTTCCCTTGAAGGTGTCTGTCGCAAGCCCTATGACAGCACAAGACCACGTGCGTCGTTTGCTACTGTTGTCTAACCGTAACCCAAGGTCTTTGATGGCCGCATTTGAATTTGGGTCTAGTTCAGACCAAGTGCTTATTTCTACCCGTGTGCGGCTAGGTGGTTCTCAAACTGTCTATGCATTGGCGCAAACCTCTGACGGCATATGGTGGCTCGACACAGCAGAAGTAGAAGTCACTGAATCGGCCTGTTTGGATCAAACATGATGCACTCACGTTTGCAAATCATTCCAGCCAAGTTGCCGAGCCACATGACGACTGTGCGCTTATTGATCCGTCACCCTATGGAGACAGGCTTTCGTTTCGATGTGAATGGTTCGGCAGTCACTAAAAACGTTATCCACACGCTGACGGCCCACTTTGAAGGCAAACAAGTATTTAAAGCGACGCTGGGATCCGGCATATCAGCAGACCCGTTTTTAGAGTTTCAAGTACGCACACCGCAAAGCGGTGAATTGGTATTGCAGTGGCAAGACGATGCGGGGCAAACAGGCGAAGCAAAAGCGCGCATCTCATTGACGAATTGAGGGGCCTTCTAACTGCAAGCCCTGCGCGCGCGTTTTCAAATACAACTCGAGTTGTCTTAGACGAATATCTTGTGGTGCTGGAACTTGTGCTTGCACGCCCGAATAGCAAGCCCTGATGCGTCTCTCAATCGACCCCAAACCCTGCCAACTGATGCGATAAGCAGGAAAGCCTGTTGGATGGCCTGCCGTAATTTTTTGCGCACGCATAGAGGAGCCCACCTTGCCGTCGTGACATTGTTGGCACGATAGATTCATATGTCCCAGACGGGTTTTGAAAAGCCTTTCTCCATCAGCTAAATTTTTCTTCCAAATGATGGCATGCAATGGGTTTGTAGGCGGTGCGATGTTGATGGCAAGTTGGCGTGCAGCATCGTTTAAGAGCGTACTCAACTCCAAAGTAGGGGCGTCATCGTTGGAGAAAGATTGACTGGCTGCAGATGCAATTGCAGTTGTAGTTGCATTTGTAGTTGCATTTGCATCAACTCTTTGACGACATGCCGAAATTTGATCTTCTAGGTTGATCAATTTTTGCGAAGCAGCTAGCTTCGGAAAGTTAGGGACTGCTTTGATAACTTTTTCAAGCGCATGACAAGAGTTGCAATCTTTTTCCCACTTTCGCTTTCCTTCGTCAATCCAGAGCCCAATGGGGTTCATGGCATTAGCAGATTGCAATTGCGCTAATCCTGAAGCAGTGAGTGCTTGGGTTGTTGAGTTGTCTTTTGATGCAACTGGTACTTGTGTAAAAGTGGTCAGCGTATCTACGACAGCATCAATCTGCTTTTGCGTCAGCAAATTCTGTGACCGAGCGGGTAGGTGGAGTCTCTCGGTGGTTCCGTAAGGCGGCATCAAGGTATTGGGGTGGATAACGCGGGCATCCACAATCCATTGACGTAGCTGTTCCTTGCTATAACGCGCTCCCACACCTTGCAAAGAGGGGCCAAAATTTCCTTGCAAGGTGAGTCGATTAGCGCTTTGGGTGCTATCTCTCCATGCAGGAATTTCATGACAAGACACACAATTGCCAGTGTTCCTGTCAGCCATGATGCGCAAGCCTTCAGATGCTTCAATGGGCTCTGCACAGAGGGTGCTAGAGACCGCCAAAAAAACAACCACCATCCACCTACCAAACGTTGTCAGTCGCTGTGGATTGGTTGTTCGCATGTTTTAAAAGCTATAACCCGCTTCCATTTCGCGGCGAATTTTGTAGGCGTGCGTGGTGGTGTCCATGGCCACATCGTCCCAACTCAGGCTTTGACCTTTGGCAACAGGACGCACCACTTTGACGCCATGGGCTAAGCCTAAAGGCAAGCCGCCCATTTTTTTAGAAGTAGCCGCGGGTAGTAATTTGCCCCACACGGTGTAACCACCTTCGCCATCAAGCAATTCGCCCGGTTTTAGATCGCGTTTAGCAGTGGCTACCACATCGGCGTTCCAGTGTGTTGCAACGCCTGTAGGTTCATTTCGCAAAGCAACACTGGCCACACTGACGCCAACTTCTAAACCAATCAAATGCCAACGTTTGTAAAGTGTGAAATATCGCCCCGATGGATCGGTGTGTGCGTTGTATTCTTCAAAACAGTTTTTGATGTAGTCGGTTTCGGCCTCTACGGTGACCCACACACCCATACGGATGTCGTAAGGAATTTGTCGGCCATCAGCCTCTAGCGAGGAGATGACTTCCACCATGCCTTTGCGTTCCAACACGCCGCCTTCAGAAATAGGGCGCGTGACATATGGAATATCTTCCACGCTCGCAGGCGGATACAACAAACCGTTACTGGGCACGCCCAAGCCTGTGGCGTTTGAAACAGCTGTGCTTTCAATCGATGGCTTGGAGCCATCTAAAAAACTATTGAACATTTTGGGGTTCAAACCACCCCGCGCGGCTTGCTCAGGGGTTAAGCCGTAATAGCCCCAAACAGTCTCTGGTGTCGATTCACAAAAGTGGGGCAACCACTTGTGACCGCGTCCTGCTGCCACCACAGGAAAGCCACAAGTGCGGGCCCAATCTACCAAATCGCAAATCAAAGCGGGTTGATCACCAAATGCAAGGGAATAGACGACGCCTGCAGCTTGCGCGCGTTTGGCTAAAAGCGGGCCACAAAACGCATCGGCTTCCACCGTGACGTTGACCACGTGTTTGCCATGTGCAAAGGATTCAAGAATGTGATCGACAGCGTGCAATGGCGAACCAGTGCACTCCACCACGATGTCAATGGATGGGTGACGCACCAAGCTTTGCCAATCATCAGAAATGCAGGTGCTGCCTTCTTTGATGGCTTGGTCTAAATTGGTGGCCTTTAACTTTTCTGGATTCCAGCCCACGCGCGCGAGATTGGTTCGAGCGGCATCGGGCGATAAATCAGCGATACCCACCAAATGCACGCCAGGTGTTCTAGGAATTTGCGCGAGGTACATGGAACCAAATTTGCCAGCCCCAATCAGACCAATGCGGATAGGCCGTTTTTCTGCTTGGCGTTGTAAAAGCTTGGCATGCAAATTCATGCGGCAACCTGCATTTCTTCTAAGGAGGTTTCCATAGCGCTGGCTGGCATGCCCTTGGCCCATGGCAAATCAACGGGGTAGTCTTTGATCAAACAATCATCGGGCAAGCAATCGATGGGTGTGAAATCTCTGTGCGCGATGAATTCGGGGCGCTTGTGTCTGCGGATGTGGTTGGAGACGGCGCACAAACTGAGGTAGACGCTCACCCTGTTCCAAGGAGAGAGGTTGCTGGTAGAGGCATGGACCAAGCAGCTGTGGAACAAGATCATCGAGCCAGCCGGTCCAGTGGGGCTGACGATGCCGCCTTTTTTGTCGCCAGCGCGCTGCACCAATTGGGTGATGAGTGCGTTATCTACCGTCCAAAGGGGATAACTGGTGGTGGTGAGGTCATGCTTGGCATCGACCACGCCTTTTTTGTGGCTGCCGGGGATGAACATCAAGGGGCCATTGAATTCATTGACATCGTCCAAAAAGATAGCCACGTTCATCGCGCGCTCGGTGGGCATCATGTCGTCGTTGAGCCAAGTGCCGTAATCTTGGTGCCATTGCCACACATCGCCTTCAAAAGCCATCTTGCCGTTGATTTTGAATTGGTGCATGTAGAGCTTTTCGCCAAACAATTCTTCGACTGGTTCCACCATGCGTGGGTGGCGCGCCAGTTTGGCAAAGGGTTTGCTGTACATGTGCGCAGCAAAGTTGGTCCGAACCGCTTGGCTGCCTTTTTCGCGCACGTTATAAGCCTCTTGGCGGCTGTACAACTCAGGCACGGCGTCTACTAAGTTCTGCGTTTCTTGCGGGTTAAAAAGGCCTGGGAAAAACAAATACCCATGCTCGTCAAAGTGCTGGCGTTGTTCTGGGGTAAGTTTCATGGTGGGAGTCTCCTTAAATCTTGCAAGAAGCATCCTACAATAGTGGATTAAGGTAATTTACGGATAAAAGACTACACACATGGCAAAAGAAGAAATGATCGAGATGAAGGGTGTCGTCAACGAGGTGTTGCCCGACTCGCGTTATCGCATCACCCTTGAGAACGGTCACTCCCTGATTGCATACACCGCCGGAAAAATGCGCTTGCACCGTATCCGCATTATTGAAGGCGACAAAGTCACCGTAGAACTCTCTCCTTATGACATGAATAAAGCCCGTGTGACATTCCGTCACATCGAAGGCAAGGCACCCAATACAGGTGGGCCTGCCGCCAAGCGCAAGTTTTAAGTGGCCTAGCGGTCCGTCTACCGCATGTCTGAGCAAGATGCGCACTTTATGCAACTTGCGTTGGCGCAAGCCAAGCATGCCTTCATAGCGGGCGAAGTTCCGGTTGGTGCCGTGGTGGTCAAGGACGGACAAGTCATAGCGTCTGCTCATAATGCGCCCTTGGGTCAAAACGACCCTACCGCCCACGCCGAAATCAATGTCTTACGTCTAGCTGCCCAATCCTTGGGCAATTACCGCTTGGAAGATTGCACTCTCTACGTCACCCTTGAGCCCTGCTCCATGTGCAGCGGCGCTGCTATGCATGCTCGCCTTGCGCGTGTGGTCTTTGGCGCCACCGAACCTAAGACTGGCGCTGCGGGCTCGGTATTGAATCTATTCGACAGCCCACAACTCAACCACCAAACGCAAGTGACGGGCGGGGTGCTTGCCGAAGAATGTGTGCAGATGTTGCAAAGCTTTTTTGAAATGCGCCGGGCACAAAAGAAGACACAAAAATCTCTTAACAATATTTAAATCCAACAAAACTCAATCGGTCGTATGGCACATATTTACATTTACTCACCCAGCGGCGCAGTGCGGGATAAGCAGGCTTTTAAACGCGGTATTGGCCGTTTAAAAAATCTTGGGCACGCCGTAGAGGTGGATGCAGACGCGCTTACCAGCAGCACGCGTTTTGCGGGTGACGACGCCACCCGATTAGCGGCCATCCATCGGGCAGCTAGCAGTGGTGCCGATGTGGCGATGATTAGCCGGGGCGGATATGGTTTCACAAGGATCTTGCCGGGTATCGATTACAAGAAAATCGCCAAAGCAGTTCAAAAAGGTACGCGATTTGTGGGCTTGAGCGACTTCACAGCGTTTCAGTCTGCTTTGCTCGCGAAAACGGGGGCCCAGTCTTGGGCAGGGCCTGCGTTGGGTGAAGACTTTGGTCAAGAGCAACCCGACGACATCATGGAAGCCTGTTTTGACGACATGCTGAGCGGGCAGGGCGAAGGGGCGGGGTGGCGCTTATCAGCCACTTGCGCCACAGCCTTGTCGCACAAACGAGAGGGTGTTTGGGCACAAGACGCTATTCTGTGGGGCGGCAATTTGTCTGTGCTGGTGAGCCTGCTGGGAACACCTTACTTTCCGCAAATCAAGGGCGGTGTTTTGTTTTTGGAAGATATCAGCGAACACCCCTACCGCATTGAGCGCATGCTTACACAGTTGCTGCATTCGGGTGTTTTGGCTCAGCAAAAAGCGGTGGTGTTGGGGCAATTTACCCAATACAAACTGACCCCGCATGACAAAGGTTTTAAGTTGCAAAGCGTTGTCGATTGGTTGCGCGCGCTCACTAAAACGCCTGTTTTGACAGACTTACCTTTTGGTCATGTGCAAACCAAGGTGTGTCTTCCTGTCGGTAAAAAAGTGAGCTTGGTGGTGGAAGACCGCGAAGTTTTGATTTTGTGGGCGCACGAAGCGCATGCTTGATGCATGGACGAGACTTAAAGTAATTTTCCAAGCAACTTCGTTTATAGAAAACTAGACAAATACTTCGATTGGATTCACCTATGAAAATCTACACCAACCATTACATTAACGGCCAATGGGTCAAAGCCCAATCCGACAAAGTCTTTGAAGTCCATGACTCCACCAGTGAAGAGGTATTTGCCAGCGTTCCGCAAGGCACCAAATTGGAGGCGGAGCAGGCTGTACTAGCGGCCAGAGCCGCGTTTGATAGCTGGTCGCAATTGCCTGTCGAGACACGTTGCGGCTACATCGACAAGATTGTCCAGGGCCTCAAAGATAGGACTGATGAAATGGGATTTGCCATAGCGCGCGAAGTGGGCATGCCTATTAAATTGGCCAAGATGATTCAAGTGGGCGGCCCAGTCTTTAACTGGGGCAATGCCGCCAAAGTGGCGCGTCGTTTTGTTTGGGAAGAACAAGTGGGCAATTCGTTAGTGGTCCGCGAGCCTATTGGCGTTGTCGGTTGCATCACGCCATGGAATTTTCCGCTCAACCAAATTACTTTGAAAGTAGCCCCCGCACTAGCGGCTGGTTGCACCGTGGTGTTGAAGCCCAGTGAAATTGCGCCTGTGAACGCCATGATCTTGGCTGAAATCATCCATGACAGTGGATTACCAGCCGGTGTTTTTAACTTAGTCAATGGCACGGGACCTGAAGTTGGCGAAGTTTTAGCCAGCCATCCAGAAGTGGATATGGTCAGCTTCACAGGATCCACCCGTGCGGGTAAGCGGGTTGGCGAGTTGGCTTCACAAAGCATCAAGCGCGTTGCCTTGGAATTAGGCGGCAAATCTGCGAGCGTCATATTGGAAGATGCAGATTTGGCTGCTGCTGTGAAAGGCAGCGTATCGGCTTGCATGCTCAACAGCGGACAAACCTGTTCAGCCCACACCCGTATGTTGGTGCCTGAGAGCCGCTATGAAGAAGCCAAGGCGTTGGCGCAAACCGCTATAGCCAAGCTCACCTTAGGTCCAAGTTTGGATGAAAACACCCGTTTAGGCCCTTTGGTGAGTGCCGCACAACGTGACCGTGTTGTCCATTTCATCGAGCAAGGGATTAAGGAAGGTGCGGAAGTTGTCGCTGGTGGATCGCAAAAACCATCGTTTGATAAAGGCTACTTTGTCCATCCAACCATCTTGAGGGTCAAGGCCACAGACACCTTGGCTAAAGAAGAAATTTTTGGCCCTGTGTTAGTTATCATCACTTACAAAGATGAACAAGAAGCCATACGAATTGCCAATGACAGCATTTACGGTTTAGGTGGCGGCGTTTGGAGTGCTGATCAAGACCATGCGATTGCTGTCGCTAGACGCATTCGCACGGGTCAAGTCGATATCAATGGTTCGCCGTTTAATAACAATGCGCCGTTTGGTGGATACAAGCAATCTGGCAATGGGCGTGAAAATGGCAAATTCGGATTTGAGGAGTTCTTGGAATTCAAGGCTTTACAGCTTCCAGTTCCTGCTAAGGCTTGATGGACCAGCCTTTGATTTAACTTCATACGATGCATATTATGTAAAGTTAATTAAGGAGTTCACAAAGGTCATTTCTATCGTGATTCCTAACGGCTATCTTTCGCCTCAAGCGCATCTAAAAAAACTCTGATGTATTGAGCGCTTAATTTTTTGTCTTTGGACAGCGCCATGTCTAAAGCAGTTTGCCCATCTTTGTTTTGCAAGGATGGATCCGCGCCTTCTTCGAGCATGAGTTTGACGGCTTTTGGCGTTGCGTAATACGCCGCCATCATCAATGGCGTTGTTCCATTGGGACTCTCGGCGTCAATATATGCATCGTTCTCTATTAATAAACGCATCATTTCTGTATGCCCTTTGCTAGCTGCGTAATGCAAAGGAGTCCAATTAGGTCGGTTCACTGATGCGCCCGCTTCAATTAGCAAGTTAGCCGATGCGAGGTCATTGGCGTTTGCTGCCAACATTAAGGCAGTTTCGTCAGCTGTGTTGGTGGCATCTGTCTGAATCCCGGCTTGCTTCAGTAGGAAAGCAACGGTTTTCGGGGCGCCAGAACGGACGGCAAAAACCAATGCTGGTTCGCCTTTTTCTGTGGGTGTATTGGGGTCCATACCCCGGTAAATGAGGTTGCCCAGCACAGGAACTTGGTCAAAAACAATAGCCTTGAAAAAATCGTCAAAAGCACCTGCCTTGGAGATTGAAAATCCAATAAAAACATATAGATATAAAAATAATTTAAAGTTAATTATCAATTTAAAACACCGCTAAATAACTGGTCGAAATTGTGACTTGTTGCTTGAGCAACGTCTTCAACCGACACGCCTTTGATCTCCGCAATCTGCTTGGCGACGTATGGGACATAGGAAGGATTATTGGTTTTGCCTCGGTGGGGTGCAGGAGCCAAATACGGGCTGTCCGTCTCGATCAAGATGCGGTCCATGGGCACAAACTGGGCGACGTCTCGCAAGTCTTGGGCATTTTTGAAGGTCAATATGCCTGAAAACGAGATGTAAAAGCCTAAATCAAGACCCGCGCGCGCTACTTCGGCTGTTTCTGTGAAGCAGTGGAAAACCCCTCCCGCACTACTTTCGGACCCGTCTTCGCCCTCTTCTTTCAAGATAGAGAGGGTGTCAGCGGACGAACTGCGGGTGTGGATCACCAAAGGCAATCGCACTTGTTGCGCCGCGCGAATATGGTTGCGAAAACGCTGGCGTTGCCATTCCATATCAGCGATGGAGCGCCCTTCTAAACGGTAATAGTCCAAACCTGTCTCGCCGATGCCGACCACTTTGGGCAGCTGAGAGAGTTTGACGAGTTCCTCGACCGAGGGCTCTTGCACCCCTTCGCTGTCAGGATGCACACCTACCGTCGCCCAAAAATTATCGAATTGCATGGCCAAACCATGCACCTCTGGGAACTTCTCGATTTGGGTGCTGATGACCAAAGCCCTATCGACTTGCGCCTTGGCCATAGAAGCACGAATGGCATCCATGTTTTGGGCCAATTCGGGGAAATTCAAATGGCAATGGGAATCTGTGAACATTTTTATCGCAAAGCCTGTTGCGCTTGGGCCATTAAAGCCTCCAGCATCAAGCCAGGGTTGTAAGTGTGTTGAGCGGTGCGTGCGGATTCCATCAAGTCTTTGGCCCATTGCGTCAAGGAATACATGGCACCAGAAGAGGCAGTGCTACCTGTCCCTTTGGCAACCGAAGCTGTGGCACTTGAAGCACTTTGGGCGTTCCCCAAAACGGCTTGCAAATCCGCCACCTCAAAAAACCTAGGCGTCCCGCCTGCATGCATCGCAAGCATGTCGTGACAGAGTTTTTGCAGACGATCAATCGCTTGTGCGGGTGTTAAGTCGGCAAGTGCTGCAAGTTGGCCGCGACTCACCATCAAAGGAAAACTTGACCATTGCGTGGCCTTGAGACCTGTGTTGGCAAGGTCTAAGGCGTCTTCAGGCCGCCCTCCCGCAGCGCGCAACGTGGCTTTGGCGTCTGCAGCCACTAGCCCTTGATATACCAACCATTCCAAGGCTTGTTGTTCCTTGGGCCAAACCATGGTGTGCGTCTGACAACGGCTTCGAATAGTGGGCAGCAATATATGCGCGGCTTCACTGGCCAAGACAAAACGGCATTCACCAGGGGGCTCTTCCAAGGTTTTCAAAATCGCGTTGGCCGTGACGTGGTTCATACGCTCTGCGGGATAGACCAGCACCACTTTGGTATGCCCGCCTGAGCGGGTATGTTGGGTGAAGTTGATCATCTCGCGTGCAGCTTCGACGCGGATTTCTTTGCTGGGCTTGCGCTTCTTGTCATCAATCTCTTTTTGCGATTTTTCGTCCAGAGGCCAATCCAATTCGAGTGCCACTGTCTCCGGCATGAGAACGCATAAATCAGGATGCGAGCGGACATCCACCGAATGGCAACTGGCACATTGGTAGCAGGCACCGGCAGGGGTGGTGTTTTCGCACAACCAAGCGCGGGCAAGTTCTAGCGCCAAGTTGTATTGGCCTAGCCCCGATGGACCCTGCAAAAGCCAAGCGTGCCCCTGACGCGAAAGCAAGGTAGAAAGTTGCTGATGTAACCAAGGCGAAAGTTGAGAACCCAACTTTTGAGATAGCTGAGAGTCAGACATGCTTTATTCCAGCCCAGCCGGTGTGGCCACCATGATGGACAACCAGCCTTTTTGTACCAAAGCGCGGGTAATTTGCTGCCAAACAGCGTGTTTGGTTTTAGACGCATCGATGCGGGCAAATCGTGCAGGATCTGCATCCGCGCGTTTGGCGTAGCCCAGGTGCACTTGCTCAAAAAAAGC
>CAIRQX010000067.1 GCA_903880855.1 uncultured Burkholderiales bacterium
CGTGGCAAATGTTTTAAGAGACACGGCAGTAGAGTTAGATGGCGTTGCATGCGTTTAATGCAAAATCTTGTGTCTCTCTACAACTTCTAATCCATGCCAGCTATAAAAATACAAAGTATTACGATACGGCAAGTCAATTTGCCGCCAAAAGTGGTGCGTACAGATGCCATTCAATCATTTGTCACGCAGGAAACCGTTTTACTTACTCTGCACTGCAGTGATGGCATTGACGCCACTGGTTACGCGTACACCATTGGCACAGGTGGCTCATCTGTCATTGCGCTGTTAAAGGACCATCTGGCTCCTCGGTTAATTGGCCGTTCACCCCTAGAGATAGAAGCAATTTGGAAAGATTTGTTTTACTTCACCCATGCGACTGCTGTTGGTGCTATCACCAGCTTGGCATTAGCTTGCGTAGATACCGCTTTGTGGGACTGGCGTGCGCAAAGTCAACAGTTGCCCTTATGGCGTTTGCTTGGAGGTGCACAAGACAAATTACCTGTCTACACCACCGAGGGTGGCTGGTTGCATTTAGAAGCGGCTGAACTGGTAGACCAAACATTGGCTGCACAAGCACAAGGCTTTAGAGGCGCCAAGATAAAAATTGGTCGTCCGCATGTCAGTGAAGATGTTGCCCGACTCTCGGCCGTTCGCACTGCAGTCGGTAGCGGCTTTGAACTGATGACTGACGCCAATCAAGGTTTCAACCGCCCCGAGGTCATGCGTCGCGCCAAAGCCTTTGAGGGCTTAGATCTAGCGTGGCTTGAAGAGCCATTGCCAGCCGAAGACGTGAGCGGGCATCGGCAGTTACTAGAACATACAAATATTCCTGTTGCAGTCGGCGAGTCGATGTACCACCTGTCGCAGTTCCGCGAATATTTGGAGCAAGGCGCCTGCAGCATCGTTCAACCCGATGTAGCGCGCATTGGAGGCATCACGCCTTGGATCAAGGTAGCGCATTTGGCTGAAGCATTTGATGTGCCCGTATGCCCACACTTTTTAATGGAATTGCACGTCAGTCTATGTGCTGCAGTACCTAATGCAGCCTGGGTGGAATACATTCCGCAACTCGACGACATCACCACATCACGTATCCAAGTAGAAAATGGCTTTGCCTATCCACCCGAAACACCTGGACTTGGTATTACTTGGGATTGGCTAGAGATCAAAAAACGTGCATCTGTAGAACTCACCATCACCGCCTAAAAAAAACACTCAGCTATGAACCGAATCGACCTCCTCATTCAAAATGCACTAGTCTTTGATGGCAACGGTAATGAACCTCACTTACAAGATGTTGCTATACATCAAGGGCTCATCCACGAAGTCGGTCCCGCTTTAAAACTACAGGCTACCCAAACCATCGATGCGCAAGGTCTGGCGCTCATGCCAGGCATCATTGATAGCCATACGCATTACGATGCCCAAATAACGTGGGACCCTTATGTCAATCCATCTCCAGCTCTTGGCGTTACCACCGCCATTATTGGAAACTGCGGTTTCACTATTGCGCCCTGCAAACCAGTTGATCGCGAAATAACCATGCGTAACCTCACGCAAGTAGAGGGTATGTCTTTAGATGTTTTACGCCAAGGAATTGACTGGAACTTTGAAACCTTTCCTGAGTACTTGCAACTACTTAAGCGCAAAGGCAGTGCTGTGAACGTGGCGGCTTACATTGGTCATTCATCCGTTCGCACTTGGGTTTTAGGAGATAAAGCCAACAAACGTGCTGCCACCGCCGATGAAGTAGAGCGTATGGCAGAAATTGTTCGGGATGCGATGGCCCATGGGGCTATTGGTTTTGCAAGTAGTACGAGCCCGGCGCATAACGGTGAAGGTGGGTTGCCAATGCCGTCACGCTTAGCCAATGATGAAGAAATGATGGCCATGATCAAAGCCATGGGCGAAAAGGGCAAAGGCATCTATATGGTGACCAAGGGCGGGCAAATGCCCGTGTCCTTTCTGGAAGACATGTCCGCCCAATCTGGAAGACCCGTGATGATCGCTGCCCTGCTGCATAACAGCACAAATCCGACTGCTGTGTTTAAAGACTTGGATGCAATCACCCAAGCGAATGCCCGAGGAAGACAGGTAGTGGGCCAAGTTTCTTGTTGCCCTCTCACGATGGACTTTACCTTTCAGTCGCCCTACCCTGTTGAAGGACTGCAAAGTTGGAAGCCAGCACTCGGCCTGACACACGATGCATTGATCCAAAAACTTTCTGACTCCAACTTCAGAAATCAAGTGCGTAGTGAGTTGGCCACTACTGCAACTTTTCGGTTATTTAATAACGAATGGGACAAAGTACATGTTGTTGAAACTTGTCTACCCCAACACGCCAACTTCGAACAACGCACTGTGGCTGCATTATCAAAAGAATATCAAAAAGACCCGCTCGACTTTGCTCTTGATTTAGCAGTATCAGAAGATTTAAAAACCGTGTTTACTGCACTCTTACTAAATAGCGATATCGATGCAGTGGGCTCCATGCTGAATCACCCGCATAGTCTGGTGTCTCTGAGTGATGCAGGCGCGCACTTGACATTCTTTAACGATGCTGGTTTTGGCTTGCATCTGATGGGTTACTGGTCTAGAGAATTAGGCAAGATGTCTATGCCCGAAGCCGTCCGCCGATTGACTTCGCTACCAGCACACATACTTGGTTTAAAAAACAGAGGCCAAATACGCAAGGGTTATTTTGCAGACCTCTTACTCTTTGACCCGCAAACAGTCAATCGCGGCAACAAGCATCGCGTATTCGATTTGCCAGGAGGTGCTGCCAGACTGCACACCGACGCCATAGGTGTCAAAGCTGTGTGGGTCAACGGACAACAAGTAGCCGATCACAAGGGCTTGCTAAAACAAGCTCCGCTTGCAGGTCAACTGTTAACAGAGTTTGTGTAAGCACAGCACCTGTAACTCTATCTTCATGCAAAC
>CAIRQX010000068.1 GCA_903880855.1 uncultured Burkholderiales bacterium
GCTCTCTTCAACAGACAGAGGGATGCCACCTCTTCAAGTCGAAGCCACCGCATTTGCATGGCTAGCCCGTCAAACCGTACTTGGTCTTACAGGCAACGCACCAAAAGTAACGGGCGCCAAAGGCGCCCGCATACTGGGTGGAATTTATCCAGCGTAAGTGAATTTTTCCGGCTTAAAGCAGACTTTGCTTAGACCGAGAAAGAAGAGCCACAGCCACAGGTAGTCGTGGCATTGGGGTTCTTGATCACAAACTGAGCACCCTGCAAATCTTCTTTGTAATCGATCTCAGCGCCAAGCAAATACTGGTAGCTCATCGAATCGATCAACAAAGACACGCCCGCTTTAGACATAGTGGTGTCGTCTTCGTTCACGATTTCGTCAAACGTAAAGCCGTAAGAAAAACCTGAGCAACCGCCACCTTGCACAAAAACGCGTAATTTCAAATCTGGGTTGCCTTCTTCGGCTATCAAATCCGCCACCTTGGCCGCAGCACTATCGGTAAACACGATAGGTTCAGGCATCTCAGTCTGGATGTTTTCAGCAACAGCACTCATAAAGTTCTCCAAAAGCAATATTTAAAGTATAGCGGTTTAGTCGGGAATTGCCCAGCAGTAACGCGACACCCATTGTGGGCATTAAAAAAAGCCGCAAAGGCGAACCCTGCGGCTTTTGGGCAAAACAGAAAACGATTAACGCTTGCTGAACTGCTTGCGGCGACGAGCTGAATGCAAGCCGACCTTCTTACGTTCCACTTCACGTGCATCGCGGGTCACGAAACCTGCGGCAGACAAGACGGGCTTCAGCGTTGCGTCATAGTCGATCAAAGCGCGGGTGATACCGTGGCGCACTGCGCCTGCTTGGCCAGACTCACCACCGCCGTGCACATTGACTTGGATGTCAAAAGCTTCGCCGTTGTTGGTTAGCATCAGAGGTTGCTTAGAAATCATGATCGAGGTTTGACGGCCGAAATACTCGGCGATGTCTTTGCCATTGATCTTGATTTGGCCCGTGCCTTTTTTCATGAAGACGCGGGCAACGCTTGATTTGCGACGGCCAGTGCCGTTATTCCATTCACCGATCATTTTGCGCTCCTAGGTGCCAAGGCGGGGATATCCAACACCTTAGGTTGCTGGGCGGTATGGGGGTGCTCTGCACCACCATAGACTTTGAGTTTTTTGATCATGGCGTAGCCAAGTGGGCCCTTAGGCAACATACCTTTGACGGCTTTTTCAAGCGCGCGGCCAGGATGCTTGGCTTGCATGTCACGGAAATTGGTAGAAGAAATACCGCCTGGAAAGCCCGAGTGGCTGTAGTAAATCTTATCCAAAGGCTTAGCGCCAGTGACTTTGATTTTGGAGGCGTTGATGATGACGATGAAGTCACCGGTATCGACGTGAGGCGTATAAATGGCCTTGTGTTTGCCGCGTAAACGGAGAGCAACTTCGCTGGCTACTCGTCCGAGCACCTTATCGGTGGCGTCAATCACAAACCACTCATGCACCACGTCAGCGGGTTTTGCGCTGAAAGTAGACATTGAGTTTCCTAATGAAGGTGGGTTTGTTGGTTTCTTTTCCACGGTCGGCGTTCTTCTGATGAGAACCTCTTAGGTGGCTTCACTGCCACAAACTAGATTTGTGGCAACCCCTGCCGCGGAAACCTGATTGCGCTGCATAGCCTTCCATTATAAGCAATTTCAAGCACTTAGTGCAATTGTTTCATGCTCGGCACATCTAAGGGGGTATATTGCCCGCATGTTCAGTTACCGCCACGCCTTTCACGCCGGCAATCATGCCGATGTGCTCAAACACACCACCCTGATCGCCGTTTTGCGCTATTTGATGCAAAAAGAGGCGTCTATTCAGTATGTAGACACCCATGCGGGTGCAGGACTCTACCGCCTAGACGGCGACTACGCTGAAAAAAGTGGAGAGGCTTCTGAGGGCATACTGAAAGTCATCCAAGCGAAGCAGGCACTTACCTCCCCCATCGTTTTGGACTATTTGGAGATGGTGAACAGCTTCAACAGCACAGACAAAACCCGCGTCTACCCAGGCTCGCCCTTCATCATCCACCAACTGTTACGCCATGACAGCCGTGACCGTTTGAAACTCTACGAACTCCATCCCACCGACCACAAAGCCTTGGTCGGCAACGTGGCGCAACTCGAAGCGGGGCGCGCCATACAAATTAAAAGCGAAGACGGCTTTGAAGCGCTCAAGGCTTTGCTTCCACCGCCCTTGTCGAGCAGCGGCTCGCGCCGCGCTTGTGTGCTGATGGATCCCAGTTACGAGCTGAAGTCCGATTACGCCCGCGTCCTCGACAGCGTGCAAGACAGCCTGAAACGCTTTGCGACCGGCACTTACCTGGTTTGGTATCCCGTCATCCCACGCACCGAAGCCCACGATTTGCCACGCAAACTCAAATTGCTTTGCCAACCGATCAAAAAGCCTTGGCTCAATGCCACTTTTGCCATCGGCCGCGCAACCGAAGGTGATGACAACGGCTTAAGCGCCAGCGGCATGTTAGTGGTCAATCCGCCACACACTTTGAAGGGCCAATTGCAAGCCGCCCTGCCCGAGTTAGAACAAATTTTGGGACGCGGACCCGGCCAAGGCTTTCTCGTGGAGTCTGGCGGTTAAATTTCCCGACCGATTGGTCGGTTAATTATTTATACTCTGCTCTGGCGCATTTTTAGCGCGTAGGAGTGGATCCATGTACACCCAATCATTCAGCGTTCCCGATGGGGACGCACCCGCCGCCGCAGTCAAGCTCGTCAGCGGCGCAACCAATAACGCAACGCAAGCCTTGCAAGACGCGTTCGATGCGCGCATCGACGCGGATGGCCGCATCGAACCGCAAGACTGGATGCCCGACGCCTACCGCAAAACGTTGGTGCGTCAAATCAGCCAGCACGCGCACAGCGAAATCGTGGGCATGCTGCCCGAAGGCAACTGGATCAGCCGCGCGCCATCACTCAAACGCAAAGCAATTTTGATGGCCAAGGTGCAAGACGAAGCGGGCCATGGCCTTTACCTTTACAGCGCGGCAGAAACTTTGGGCACCAGCCGCGACCAAATGCTCGATGCGCTGCACACCGGTCGCGCCAAATACAGCTCGATCTTCAACTACCCCACTTTGACCTGGGCCGATGTCGGCGTGATCGGATGGTTGGTCGATGGCGCCGCCATCATGAACCAAATCCCTTTATGTCGTTGTTCCTATGGCCCGTATGCACGCGCCATGGTGCGTGTGTGCAAAGAAGAAAGCTTCCACCAACGCCAAGGGTATGAAGCACTGTTGGTCATGATGACTGGCACGCAAGAACAAAAAAACATGGTGCAAGACGCCGTTAACCGTTGGTGGTGGAAGTGTCTCGCCATGTTTGGTCCGCCAGACGCAGACAGTCCTAACAGCGCGCAAGGTATGCGCTGGGGTATCAAACGCATCAGTAATGACGACCTACGCCAAAAATTTGTCGATGCCACCGTGCCACAAGCCAAAGTATTGGGAGTGACTCTGCCTGACCCCGATTTGAAATGGAATGAAGAGCGCCAACACCACGATTACGGCGCGATTGATTGGGACGAATTTTGGGCCACCGTCAACGGCAACGGGCCTTGCAACAAAGAGCGATTGAGCACCCGTGTCAAAGCATGGAACGAAGGTGCTTGGGTCCGCGAAGCCGCGTTGGCACATGCACGTAAACAGCAAGCCAAGCAGATGAAGGAAGCAGCATGAGTACCACCCCAGCAGCACCTAAAAAAGCTTTGAGCGAATGGCCTCTGTGGGAAGTATTTGTACGCAGCAAGCAAGGTTTGGAACACAAACACTGCGGCAGTTTGCACGCCAGCGATGCGCAACACGCTTTACAAATGGCACGCGATGTCTACACCCGTCGCCAAGAAGGCGTGAGCATTTGGGTCGTGCCTTCCAACACCATCACGGCTAGCGCACCTGACGACAAAGCCGAATTGTTTGATCCAGCAGCCGACAAAATTTATCGCCATCCCACCTTCTACAACATTCCAGATGAAGTGGGACACATGTAATGGCTGCGTCCTCACACGCTGACACAGCGCACATCGACTATTTGTTGCATTTAGCGGATAACGCTGTCGTATTGGGACAACGCAATGGCGAATGGTGCGGCCACGGACCCGTGCTCGAAGAAGACATTGCCATGACCAATATGAGTTTGGACTTGATTGGCCAAGCGCGCATGCTCTACCAACACGCTGCGACCCTCATAGGCGATGGCGCCACCGAAGACAGCCTGGCTTACTTTCGTGATGCGCATGTGTTTCGTAACTACACCATGCTCGAGTTGCCGCAACATGGCGCATTGGTTGGGTATGCCATTGACAACCGAGATTACGCCGTCACCATCGTGCGTAACTTTCTCTACAGCAGTTTGATGTTGCTGGTGTGGGAGCGTCTACAAAGTTCTAGCGACACACAACTCGCAGCGATTGCGGCTAAGTCGCTCAAAGAAGTGCGCTACCACGTGCGCCATGCGGGTGATTGGTTGGTGCGGTTTGGCGATGGCACTTCAGAGTCGCATGAAAAGGCCCAAGCTGCGCTGGACCATTTGATGCCTTACACACAAGAGTTTTGGAGTGCAAGTGATTTTGAAAGTAGCGTTGCGGCCAACGGAGTAGGCGTTGATATCACCAGCCTTCGTAATGCATGGGAAATGCAATTGCAAGACACACTTAGCGAAGCCACTTTACAAATTCCAACTGCAGGCGGTTTTATCACTACCGGAAAACAGCAAGTGCATTCAGAACATTTGACGTTCTTGTTAGAAGAGATGCAAAGCTTGGCACGCAGACATCCAGAAGGTGTTTGGTGAGCGGATTGACCACCATTTCGCGCACACCTAGAGCTACAGCGCAAGCAGATGGTGCGGGTGCGAGCGAGACCTTGTCGGAAATTTGGCGAGCCTTAGAAACGCTGACCGACCCAGAAATTCCTGTCGTGAGTTTGCGCGAAATGGGTATCTTGCGCGATGTGCGTGGTGACGCATCACAAGGGTATGAAGTTGTCATCACCCCCACCTACAGTGGCTGCCCTGCCATGGAGCAAATCCATGACGACGTGCTTACAACTATGCGACAACTGGGACACAAAGCTAGCGTGGTGACACAACTGGCCCCTGCATGGACCACCGATTGGATGACTACAGAGGCACATGAAAAACTGCGCGCCTATGGCATTGCACCTCCCTTGGCTTGTGCAACATCCGCGGCCCACGCAAATGCATCCGAGTCAAAGACCCATGTGCTCACATTCGCCAAACGCACTGCGGCCAATCAAAATATTGCATGCCCCCAATGCACATCAAACAACACCACCGAGATTTCACACTTCGGGTCTACCGCTTGTAAGGCACTCTACAAATGTCTGACGTGTCTTGAAACGTTTGACTATTTCAAACCCTATTGATTGAATTGACACGATGTCTGCTGCCACCCAATTCCATGCTTTGCCTGTTGCGCGCGTAGATGCTGAAGCGGGTGGCGCCATTGCCGTCACCTTTGCCGTGCCGGTTAACTTGCGCACAGTCTTCGCCTTCACGCCTGGGCAGTTCTTAACCCTGCGCGCGACGATCGATGGACAGGATGTTCGACGCAGTTATTCCATTTGCTCCTCTTTGCACCAGTGGCGCACAGAAGGCATAGTGCAAGTAGGCATTCGTCCTGTGGAAGGTGGCGTGTTCTCTAATTGGGCAGTGCAACATTTGCATGCAGGCGACAGTTTGCAAGTTATGCCACCACAGGGACGTTTTTGTGTGCAACGTCCTCGAGCTTTGCACCGCGTGGGTTTTGCGTCGGGGTCAGGCATCACACCGATTCTGTCGATCATGGCGAGCACTTTGCAAGACCAACCTGAATCTAAATTCACCTTGGTCTATGGCAATCGCCGCATGGACAGTGTGATGTTCAACGAAGCACTGCAAGACCTGAAAGATACGTACCCTGACCGCTTAACGCTGATCCATATTCTTTCTCGTCAAGCTCAAGAGGTGCCGTTGCTTGAAGGCCGTATCGATGAAGAAAAAGTCAACGCCATCATGCAAACTTTGTTGCCAGTCAAAAGTATGGATGAAGTTTTTATTTGCGGACCTGAAGGCATGATTGAAGCTACTGAAAAAGCTTTACTCGAGGCTGGTGCACGCAAAGAACGGGTCTATGCAGAGCGCTTTGTATCGCAAGCTACCGGCGAACCAAAAGCCTCTCGCAGCATTGGCCAACAAACAGATGCATCCGCCAAAAAAGCAAAAGCCCAGCCTGCCATTGCCTTAACCGTGCAACTAGACGGCAAGTCTTACGACATGGACATTGCGTCTGACGACCTATTATTGGATACCGCACTAAACCACGGGCTCGATTTGCCTTATTCGTGCAAAGGGGGCGTGTGCTGCACATGCCGCGCCAAAGTGATGGAAGGACAAGTAGAAATGGCCAAAAACTTCACGCTCAGCGATGAAGAAATTGCACAAGGCTTTGTGCTGTCGTGCCAAGCACGCGCCAAAACTTCGCGCGTCGTGATCAGCTTTGATGAACGCTGATGCGCTCGACCAGTTGCTTGACTGCTTGCGCTTGGTTCATGGTGTAGAAATGCAAACTCGGCGCACCGCCGTTGAGCAATTGCTCGCATAGGTCTGCCACCACATCTAAACCAAACGCTTTGATCGATGCTGTGTCATCACCAAAGGCTTGCAAGCGCAAACGAATCCAACGCGGAATTTCTGCGCCACATGCATCTGAAAAACGCATCAACTGTGTCGAACTGATGATGGGCATGATTCCGGGCACCACGGGGATATCTGCACCTAATTTGTAGGCATCGTCGACAAATCGGAAATACGCGTCGCTGTTATAAAAATATTGGGTGATTGCCGAGTTGGCACCCGCACGCACCTTGGTCACATAGGCTTGCAAATCAGCCTCAGGCGATTTGGCTTGAGGATGCACTTCGGGGTAGCAGCCCACTTCAAGCTGGAAATAGTCACCCGTTTCTTCACGGATAAACGCCACCAATTCACTCGCATAACGAAATTCACCAAATGTGCCGTGGCCACTAGGCAAATCACCCCGCAAAGCCACCATACGACGGATACCTGCGGCTTTGAATGCGGCCAGCTGCTCACTCACACTGTCGCGCGTAGCACCGATGCATGAAAAATGCGGTGCGGCATCAAAGCCTTCCGACAGAATCGCTTGCACTTGTTGCAAGGTACCGTCTTGGGTCGAACCACCCGCACCATAGGTGACGCTAAAAAACTCTGGCTTCAAAGCATAGAGTTCATGGCGAACATTGACCAACTTGTCAGCGCCCTCCGGTGTCTTAGGTGGGAAAAATTCAAAACTGATCGGTGTGTGTTTGGCTGTGCTCACAGGGCTCTCCTGCCATACATAAAAAATTCTCGGTTGCCGTCGCCTCCAGCAATAGGGCTAGCCAACCATTGGAAGACATCCACGCCAGCTGCTGCACAACTGTCGCGCAAACGCTTTTCAACGTCTTGGTATTTAGCGGGGTCTTTGACCAAGCCGCCTTTGCCAATGTCTGCCGGTTGTAACTCGAATTGTGGTTTCACTAACAAAAGCAAAAGGCCAGAAGGCATCAACACATTCACGATAGCTGGAATGAGCAAAGTGAGGGATATGAAACTTACATCCGCGACAACCAGATCAAACTTGGGCTCCGTCGCAAACAACGCCATAGACAGAGTGCGTGCGTTGCATTTTTCAATACAGCGCACACGCGGGTCTTGTTGCAAATTCGGATGCAGCTGGCCTTGGCCTACATCGACACCCGTGACATGCGCTGCGCCGTTTTGAAGCAAGACATCGGTAAAACCACCTGTCGATTGCCCTACATCTATGCACCGCAAGCCCGTCACTTGCAAACCCGTGGCTTGCAAAGCGCCTTCCAGTTTTAAACCACCACGAGACACATAACGTGATTCGGAATCGTCTGCCAACTCCAGCTGGCAATCATTTGGCAAGACGTCCCCATTTTTGGAAACGTGTTGCCAAACGCCGCTGTGCGCCTGCCAACGTACACCAGCAGCAATTAGACGTTGCGCTAGTGAGCGCGAGCTGGCCAGTCCTCGCTCGACGAGCAACTGGTCGGCGCGCGGCATATTAGTAGCGGTAAGTGTCGGCTTTATAAGGGCCGCTCTTGCTCACACCGATGTAAGAAGCTTGCTCGTCTGTGAGTTCAGTCAACATCGCACCGACTTTCTTCAAATGCAAACGCGCCACTTTTTCGTCGAGGTGCTTAGGCAAGACATAGACCTTGCCACTCTCGTAGTGGTCAGGGCGTGTGAAGAGTTCGATTTGTGCAATGGTTTGGTTGGCGAAGCTAGAAGACATCACAAAGCTGGGGTGACCCGTTGCACAACCTAAGTTCACCAAACGGCCTTTGGCTAGCAGCGTGATTTTTTTGCCGTCAGGGAAGATGATGTGGTCGACTTGTGGCTTGATCTCGTCCCACTTGAGCTTCTCTAATGAAGCAACGTCAATCTCGTTGTCGAAGTGGCCGATGTTGCAAACAATGGCTTCGTCTTTCATAGCAGCCATGTGCTCGTAGCGGATCACGTTTTTGTTGCCAGTAGCAGATACAAAAATGTCGGCTTTGTCAGCTGCGTATTCCATGGTCACAACTTTGTAACCTTCCATAGCGGCTTGCAGTGCGTTAATGGGGTCAATCTCGGTCACCCACACTTGTGCGCTCAATGCGCGCAAAGCTTGTGCAGAGCCCTTGCCTACATCGCCATAACCTGCCACCAAGGCCACCTTGCCAGCGATCATGACGTCAGTTGCACGCTTGATCGAATCAACCAAAGACTCGCGGCAGCCGTAGAGGTTGTCAAACTTGCTCTTGGTCACAGAGTCGTTCACGTTGATAGCGCGGAACATCAATGAACCTTTGGCGGCCATTTCGTTCAAGCGCAGAACGCCTGTGGTGGTTTCTTCGGTCACGCCAATGATTTGCGCACCCTTGCGGCTGTACCAAGTTGGGTCGACAGCCAATTTGGCTTTGATGGCGTTGAACAAACAAATTTCTTCTTCGCTACCAGGATTGGCCAACAAAGAAGCGTCTTTCTCAGCGCGTTTACCCAAATGCATGAGCAAAGTAGCGTCGCCACCGTCGTCCAAGATCATATTGGGACCTTCGCCTTCAGAACCTTGTGCGCCAAATTCAAAAATGCGGTGGGTGTAATCCCAGTAGTCATCCAATGTTTCGCCTTTGTAAGCGAACACAGGTGTGCCGTTTGCTACCAAGGCAGCAGCGGCGTGGTCCTGCGTAGAGAAAATATTGCAAGAAGCCCAACGCACATTTGCGCCCAAGGCTTGCAAAGTTTCCACCAACACAGCCGTTTGGATGGTCATATGCAAAGAACCTGTGATGCGAGCACCCTTCAAAGGCTGTGATTTGGCAAATTCTTGGCGAATTGCCATCAAACCGGGCATTTCGGTTTCAGCAATTTTGATTTCTTTGCGGCCCCAATCGGCCAAGGACATATCTGCGACGTGAAAGTCTGTTGTTTGCGCAGGTTTAAGAGATGCGTTCATAAGAGGCTCCAAAAATAGTTTGAGGGCCACTGACGCACAGATACAAGCACAAGGGGTTGGCCGAGGTGCTCACCTCACGTTGTCAGTGGGTGAGCGCAGTTGGAAAAGTTTTCCGAGCCTCACTCCATCCACGCGGATGGAGCTGCAGCGCTCCTCGGTTACCTGCAATTTTAGCAAATTTCAAAATGGTCTATGTTGGCCACTTGCATAAAGGCCTTTGCCATGCTCATGGGATAGCCATGGAAATGCGCGCGCGTAAATTTACCCTGCGGCTGACAAAGCTAAACCAGCATGCTCTCGAAGTGGATGGAAGTGGATTTTGGGAAACCGCTCCTGCGCCAAACGCACGTCATAAGGAGACGTGCACAAATAGGCCAATGCATTCGCTGCATCCGTCGCCATGCGTTGTGGATAGGCATAGGTGAACTCGCGCAACTCTGCAGGCGTGTCTGCGGTGATCCAACGCGCGCTGGTGTATTGACAGTTTTCTAAACGCACATCACAGTCGTATTCTGCTTTCAAGCGGTGTTGCACCACTTCAAACTGCAATTGACCAACAGCACCTAGAAGCATGGCGCCACCCGCCTCAGGCTTGAACACTTGAATCGCGCCTTCTTCTCCGAGTTGGTCTAAGCCTTGTTGCAGTTGCTTGGTGCGCAGTGGGTTCTTCAAAATCACCGTCATAAACAATTCAGGCGCAAAGAAAGGTAACCCAGTGAACTGCAAAGCAGGCCCATCGGTGATGGTATCGCCCAATTGCACACCGCCATGCGTTGTAAAACCGATGATGTCACCCGCATAAGCCTCGTCCACCGCTTCGCGGCGTTGGCTCAAAAACGTGACAACCGAAGTCGGACGTAACTCTTTCGCAGTGCGTTGCACTTTCAACTTCATGCCTGGCTTGTATTGACCAGAGGCTACACGCACAAACGCGATACGGTCGCGGTGGTTCGCATCCATATTGGCTTGCACCTTGAACACCACGCCAGAAAAACCTGCATCTTCTGGATGGATAGTTTTCTCTTGCACTTGCTTATTAACGGTCAAATGGCTGATACGCGGCCCAGGTGATGGCGCCAAATCTACCAAGGCGTCTAACACTTCCATGACACCGAAGTTATTTACGCCAGAGCCAAAAAAGACAGGTGTTTGTTTGCCGGCTAAAAAAGCTTCTTTGTCAAAAGCAGGTGAAGCGCCAGTAGCCAACTCCATGCTGTCCATAGACGTCTGCCATTCGATCGCAAACCGCTCAGAGAGTTTGGCTTGCTCGGTTAATGGAATCGCTTCAAAGTCTTGCGGCAAACGTTCGCTGCCCGACTCAAACACTGTCATCGCGTTGGTACGCAAATTAACAATGCCACCAAAAGTTTTGCCTTGGCCGACTGGCCAGGTCATTGGCACGCAGGGCATGCCCAACTCACGCTCGACCTCGTCCAAGATATCGAGCGGGTCACGGACTTCGCGGTCCATTTTGTTCACAAAAGTGATGATGGGTGTATCGCGTTGGCGGCAGACTTCAATTAATCGGCGTGTTTGGGCTTCCACACCGTTGGCAGCATCGATCACCATTAACGCTGAATCGACAGCGGTCAAAACACGATATGTATCTTCAGAGAAGTCTTTGTGGCCAGGAGTGTCCAGTAAGTTGATCACATGGTCGCGGTAAAGCATCTGCATAACAGAAGATGCGACAGAGATGCCACGTTGTTTTTCAATCTCCATCCAGTCACTCGTTGCATGACGCGAAGCCTTGCGCGCTTTAACGGATCCAGCAATTTGAATAGCCCCTGAAAACAAAAGCAATTTTTCAGTAAGTGTTGTTTTACCCGCATCAGGGTGAGAAATGATGGCAAACGTTCGACGTCGACCAACCTCGAGTGCAAATGAAGTCATTCCAAGATTATCGAACAAAGCCGAGTAGTCCAATGCGCGTGTGGCTCAATAAACGAGCGAAGCGAGGAGCCACATGCGCATTGGGCTGCTTGGCTTTGTTCGCGCATACCAATTTGCCACTTCTCGCAATACTACTAATGCGATTTATTTTCAGATTCTGGGAGAGCGCAAAGCGAGATGGGATGTATCAACAGCTCCTCGCTGCGCTCGTTTATTGAGCTGTTGATACATCCCACCTCGCTTCGCTTCGTGTATTCGGTTGTTACGTATTTTGGTGATTTATGTTCTTGCTAGAACTGGGGCTAGAGCGCGACCTGTGTGTGTGCCTAATTTCACTATTGCTTCTGGTGTATTTGCTGCAACTATCAGGCCGCCGCCATCTCCGCCTTCGGGTCCTAGGTCGATCACCCAATCTGCTTCTGCGATGACGTCTAAATCGTGCTCGATAACGACTACGCTGTGTCCGCCATCTACCAAGCGATGTAAGACTCGGATGAGTTTGTCTACATCGGCCATGTGAAGACCGACTGTGGGTTCGTCTAGAACATAAAGCGTATGTGGTGCTTTGTTGCCGCGTCGTGTCACATCGTCACGGACTTTGCTTAGCTCGGTGACCAACTTGATGCGTTGTGCTTCGCCACCGCTCAATGTGGGGGAAGGTTGTCCTAGTGTCAGATAACCCAGGCCTACATCTTTAAGTAATTGCAAAGGATGGCTGATGTTGGGCATGGTGGCGAAGAAGTCCACGGCTTCATCGACTTCCATTTGCAATACTTCACCAATACTTTTGCCGCGCCAACTGACTGCCAAGGTTTCAGGGTTGAAGCGTGCACCGTGGCAGGTTTCGCAAGGCACTTTGACATCCGGCAGAAAGCTCATTTCTATGGTGCGTAAGCCTTGGCCTTCACAGGTGTGGCAACGGCCTTCGCCCGTGTTGAAACTAAAACGGCCAGCGCCATAGCCACGGGCTTTGGCTTCTAGCGTCTCCGCGAATAGTTTGCGAATGATGTCCCAGAAGCCAATATAGGTTGCGGGGCAACTGCGTGGTGTTTTACCGATGGGTGTTTGGTCGACCTCTAATACGCGGTCAATGGTTTGGTAGCCGTCTAAGTTTGTGCATCCTAACCATGCGGGGTGTTTGCCAGCCTCATCGGCTTTGCGGCCTGCTTGGGTGGAGCGTTGTGTCACAACAGCCGCCACGTTATGCAACAACACATCGCGCGCCAATGTGGATTTACCTGAACCTGAAACACCGGTCACGGCGACTAAGCGTTTCAAAGGAATATCCACGCTTACTTCATTCAAATTGTGCAGCGACGCACCTTCTAAGGAGAGCCATTGCAAGACGGAATCGGTTTGGTTTAAAGAAACACCACGCCTCGCCTGCACAGGGTGGCGCATAGCTTGTAGCAAATATTTTCCAGTTTGTGATTCACTTACTGAAGTGATGTCATTGACTGTGCCTTCACCCATCAGTCGTCCGCCGCGCTTACCCGCGCTTGGGCCGATATCGATGATGTGGTCTGCGCGTCGAATCGTATCTTCATCGTGCTCGACAACTACCAAGGTATTGCCTTTGCTGCTGAGCAGATGCAAGGCGTTTAACAAGATTTGGTTGTCGCGCGCATGAAGGCCGATCGTGGGTTCGTCTAATACGTAACAAACGCCTTGTAAATTGCTACCCAATTGAGCGGCCAAGCGGATGCGTTGCGCTTCGCCACCGCTTAATGTTGGTGCGCCGCGGTCGAGCGTAAGGTAGTTCAGACCCACCTGTTCTAAGAACTCCAAACGACTTTTGATCTCAGGCAAGAGGTCGCGGGCAATTTCAGCATCGCGCCCTTTGAGTCCTACGGTATCGCACCATGCACGTATTTGCGTGACGCTCAAGCGTGCGAGTTCAGTAATACCTACACCTGAAAACTTTACCGCGCGTGCAGTTGCGTTTAGTCGTGTGCCTTCGCATGTCGGACATGCCATATCGGTTAAATCCTCGACATCGGGTTCGGCGAAGGTTTGCTCGCGGCCTTTGTCTTTGTCGTCACGTACTGAGTCGTCTAAAACTTTACGTTGGTCTTTGCTGAGCTTGACGCCAATCCCTACGCAATCTGGACACCAACCGTGTTTGCTGTTGTACGAGAACAAACGCGGATCGAGCTCGGTGTAAGACGTTGCGCACACAGGACATGCGCGTTTGGTGGAATACACGTCTAGGCGTCCGATGCTCTGAGTGTCGAATCCGGCCACCATCGCTTCACGTAGACCGTCTAATTGACTCAATACGTGTAAGACGCCCTTGCCATGCTCTAAGGCAGTAGCCACAAAGCCGCGTAACTGGGCCTCGTTCGCAGCAGTAACCGTCACACTCGCTACTGGCAACTCAATCGTGTGCTCTTTGAATCTGTCTATACGCGGAAAATTAGTCGTTGGTAAAAAATGTCCATCTACACGCAAATGGGTGTACCCACGCGGACGCGCCCAGTCGGCTAATTCGGTGTAGACACCTTTGCGGTTAAGTACTAAGGGGCTGAGTAGCCCAATATGCTGGCCTTTGAATTCACGCATGAGTTGCGCAACGATGCGTTCAGGTGTTTGTGGTTCAACAGCAGCACCATCAATCACGCAGTGTTGCGTGCCTAGTTTGACAAAAAGCAAGCGCAAGAAATGCCAGACTTCTGTCGTGGTGCCAACGGTGGACTTTCTCCCGCCGCGTGATAAGCGCTGCTCAATCGCTACGGTTGGCGGAATGCCGTAGACCGCATCAACCTCTGGACGGCCTGCGGGTTGCACAATGCTGCGCGCGTAAGCGTTCAAGCTTTCTAAATAACGGCGCTGGCCTTCGTTAAACAAAATATCAAAAGCCAATGTCGATTTGCCTGAGCCCGATACGCCAGTGATCACATTGAATTTTCCTCGCGGGATATTAACGCTCAGGCTTTTGAGGTTGTGTTCTTTGGCGTTGACGATTTGAATGGCGTTGATGCGTTCTGCCAAGTAAGTGCCAGTGTTGTCTTTGACTTTTTTGCCTGCGTCGGCCTTTATTACATCCACCGCATATTCGACGCCCATGCTCTCTGCGTAATCACGCAATGCTTTGGCTGTATGCGACGTTGGATGCAACCTAACTTCTTCGGGCGGTCCCTCTGTCACAAGAAATCCGCCTGCATCGCCACCTTCTGGGCCTAAATCAATCAACCAATCGCTTGCTCGTATTACGTCTAAGTTGTGTTCGATCACGATCAGTGAATTTCCGTCTTCCAACAAGCGGCGCATTGCGCGCATAAGTTTGGCGATGTCATCGAAGTGCAAGCCCGTAGTTGGCTCGTCGAATAAAAACAAAACACCTTTTTTGGCCAAGTTCTGCTTGCTAGATGTTTTTGCTTTCGCCGCATCGGCCAAAAATCCAGCCAACTTCAAGCGCTGCGCTTCACCTCCGCTTAAGGTGGGAACGGGTTGTCCTAGCTTCACATAGTCCAAGCCAACATCCACGATGGGTTGCAGAGCGCGAACAACGTCTCTGTCTTTGGCAAATATTTCTAATGCTTCGCCAACGGTGAGTTCTAGAACATCTGCTACGTTTAAGAAGACAGTTGTGGAGTCGGAGTAATTGGGGTCAGATCCCAATTGATTTAATTGGGATCTGACCCCAATTACTCCAATTACTCCAATTACTCGTTCAATCCTGATTTCCAATATTTCAGGTCTATAACGCTGCCCATTGCAATCTTGGCAACGTAAATACACATCGCTGAGGAATTGCATTTCTACGTGCTCGAAGCCAGAGCCCCCGCATGTGGGACATCTGCCGTCGCCGCCGTTGAAGCTAAATTTGGAGGCGGTGTAGCCGCGTTGCTGCGATAGGGGGGCAGTGGCGAATATTTCTCGCACTGCATCCCAAGCACCCACATAACTTGCGGGATTCGATCGGGCAGTTTTACCGATGGGGGATTGATCTACAAATACGACATCACTCAAATGGTCTGCACCTAATAGGCGGTCGTGCACGCCGGATGTCTCGGTAGCTTTTCCGAATTGGCGCAGCAAGGCTGGTGTCAAGATGTCTTGAATTAATGTGGACTTGCCAGAACCGCTAACACCTGTCACGCACACCAATCGTTGCAAAGGAAATTCAATCGCTAAATTCTTGAGGTTGTGTTCGCGTGCGCCTTCCAATATCAAGCGCGGTGTGTGGTCTGTCACCAAGCGCTTCAATCCGAGTCCGATCGTTTTTCGTGCGCCTAAATAAGCACCCGTTAAAGTATCAGCAGATTTCAAGGCCTCTGGTGTTCCATCAAAAACGATCGAACCACCACGCACACCGGGACCCGGGCCCATATCCAAAATGCGGTCAGCGCACATCATGACGGCAGGATCGTGCTCCACCACTACCAATGTGTTGCCAGCATCACGCAATCGCACCATGGCTTGGTTAATACGACTCATGTCTCTGGGGTGCAAACCAATACTGGGTTCGTCCAGCACAAATAAGGTATTCACCAATGAGGTGCCCAACGCTGTCGTGAGGTTGATGCGTTGCACCTCACCACCACTCAAGGTACGACTTTGGCGATCAAGCGTTAAGTAGCCGATGCCAACGTCGTTCAAATATTTCAAGCGAGTGCGAATTTCTTCCATCAACAAATGCAAGGCCTGGGCATCTTGGCCTTGCACATCAATTTGCATGGCATTGAAAAACTTATGCAATTTGTCAATCGACAAAGTCATTAAGTCATGCAGGCACAAACCAGGTAATGCTTCCAATTGCTTACGTGTCCACTGCACGCCTTGCGGCATAAAGCGCTGCGCAGGTTGCATCACAGTATTTGCGTTCTCTTTGGAGCCAATTCGCCACAACAAACTGTCCGTCTTTAGACGCGCACCACCACAGACGTGGCACGGCGTGTAACTGCGGTATTTCGACAACAGCACACGAATGTGCATCTTGTACGACTTGGTCTCCAAGTATTCAAAGAATCGTTTGATGCCGTACCACTGGTGGTTCCATTTGCCTTTCCATAAAGGCGAACCACCTATGACCCACGCTTGCTGCTCTTTAGATAATTTGTACCAAGGCGTGTCGCGCGGTATTCCTTCGGCCTCAGCATGGCGCATCAAATCGTCTTGGCATTCTTTCCACGCAGGTGTTTGAATCGTTTTGATGGCGCCAGCACGCAAAGTGAGTTTTTCGTTAGGGATGACTAAACCATAGTCAACACCAATCACCCGACCAAAGCCGCGACATGTTTCGCACGCACCCACTGCCGAGTTGAACGAAAACATCGACGGGATGGGACTCGCGTAAGTGAGATCGCTGTCTGGACAATGGAGGCCGGTGGAGAAGCGCCAGATTGCAAATAAATTGGGGTCAGAACCTAATTCTTTCGCAGAAAAATTAGGTTCTGACCCCAATTTATTTGCTTCTTCCATATACACATTCAACCGGCCACCGCCACGCTTGATAGCCAACTCGATGGCTTCTAAAACACGCGGCTGTTCCGCATTCCCGTTTTTAAATCGGTCTGCTACTACATCTAATAGTTTGCGCGGGCCAGTGGGGGTGGCCACTTCGCGCTCTGCGTGAACACGGGTAAAACCACTGGCGCTTAGCCATTGCTCTACTTCTTGTGCTGTGGTGTTAGCGGGCAACTCCACGGGGAAGGTAAATATCAGTCTTGCATCCGAAGACAGCAACGCACTGCGGCGTTGCAGTTCTGCATAAATGGTTTGGGGCGTATCGTGCTGCACCGCTTGCGCAGTTTGACGGTCAAATAACTGTCCGCTTCTAGCAACCAACAACTTCAAGTGGTCGTTAATCTCTGTCATCGTGCCCACGGTGGAGCGCGAACTGCGCACAGGATTGGTTTGGTCAATCGCAATCGCTGGTGGGACGCCTTCGACTTTGTCGACGGCAGGCCTGTCCATGCGGTCTAAGAACTGCCTGGCGTAAGCGCTGAATGTCTCTACATAGCGTCGCTGTCCTTCGGCATACAAAGTGTCGAACACCAAACTCGACTTGCCAGAGCCACTGGGGCCTGTGACCACTGTCAATTCACCAGTCCGGATATCTAGATCGAGATTCTTAAGGTTGTGCTGGCGTGCGCCGCGGATGCGAATAGTGCCTGACATGGCGGGGCTCTCTGAAGTGTGCCCAATATTCTAGGGAGTCCCACTCACATGGGTTGTCACAAGGGTTTTGCTTATTAATTCAGCAATACATACAAAGAACAGCACAAAGCAAAACGCCACGGACCGAAGCCCGTGGCGTTTGCATCTGGTTAAAAGCTAATGCTTACTTTGCTGCAGAGGCGTCTGAGGCTGGAGCAGTTGCAGCCGAAGCCGCTTCTGCTGGGGCTGCACGCGTGGCGTCTTCGCCATGCTTTTCACCGCCCATGTCCAAATTACTACCGCCCTTGAAGATGACAAACATCGCCAAGGCTGCAAAGATCACAAAGCCTAGAAAGATTTTCAGCATATCAATCGTGTTGGTAGATATCCACGTCCTTGGTTTCTTTGATGAACAACATACCAATCACGAATGTCATACCCGCAACGATGATCGGGTACCACAAACCGTTGTACATATTGCCCGTCTGCGCCACGATCGCAAAGGCGGTGGTAGGCAGCAAGCCGCCGAACCAACCGTTACCGATGTGATAAGGCAGAGACATGGAGGTGTAACGGATACGTGTAGGGAACATTTCCACCAACATCGCAGCGATGGGTCCATAGACCATGGTGACCAAGATAACCAAGTAAGTCAGGATGATGGTGACCTTGACTTTGTCGACCTTTTCAGGATCGGCCTTAGCAGGATAGCCAGCTGCTTTCAAAGCATCCGCAACAGCCTTCTTGAATTCGGTTGACTTAGCTTTATTCTCATCTGCAGTCAAACCTTTAGCGCTGTAACCGATGATTTCTGTATCACCAATCTTGATCGTGGCAGGAGTGCCTGCGGTACCTGCAGCGTTTTCATAACTCACAGAACTAGTAGCCAGCACTTGCTTAGCGATATCGCATGAGCTGGTGAACTTCAAAGTGCCCGTGGGGTTGAACTGGAATGAACACTCAGCTGCATCCGCTGTGACTAACACTTTGTTCTTTTGCTGTGCTTCGTAGAGGTCGGGATTAGCAGACTTCGTGAGCGCCTCAAAAGTGGGGAAGTATGTCAACACAGCCAACAAGCAACCCAACATGATGATGGGCTTGCGGCCGATCTTGTCAGACAAGGAGCCAAAGACGATGAAGAAAGGCGTACCAATCAACAAAGAGGCCGCCACCAAAATATTGGCCGTTGGACCGTCTACTTTCAATGCCTGCGTCATGAAGAACAAGGCATAGAACTGGCCTGAATACCAGACCACAGCTTGGCCAGCAGTTAAGCCGATCAACGCCAAGATCACGATCTTGAGGTTTTTCCATTCGCCGAATGATTCAGACAAAGGCGCCTTAGAAGTTTTGCCTTCTGCCTTCATCTTGGCAAACGCAGGGGATTCGTTCATCGACAAACGGATGTAGACCGAGACGGCCAACAAGGCGATGGAAACGATGAACGGTACACGCCATCCCCAGTCAGCGAAAGCAGCTTCGCCGATAAGGGTACGGGTTCCCAAAATCACCATCAACGACAGGAACAATCCCAAAGTTGCAGTGGTTTGAATCCAAGAGGTGTATGCACCACGTTTGTCGTGCGGTGCGTGCTCTGCCACATAGGTTGCAGCACCGCCATATTCGCCACCCAAAGCCAAGCCTTGTAGCAAGCGCAAACCAATCAAAATGATAGGAGCGGCCACACCAATGCTGGCGTAGTTAGGCAAGATACCAACAATGAAGGTCGACAAGCCCATGATCAAAATCGTCACCAAGAAGGTGTATTTACGACCAATCATGTCGCCCAAGCGGCCAAAGAAGATGGCGCCAAAAGGACGGACGATGAAACCAGCAGCAAACGCTAGCAACGCAAAAATGAAAGCCGAGCCTTCATCTAGTCCACTAAAGAATTGCTTGGCGATGATGGCTGCTAATGAACCATACAGATAAAAGTCGTACCACTCAAAAACGGTGCCCAAGGAAGAAGCGAAGATGACCTTCTTTTCTTCACCGGACATGGGACGATTGACGTCTAATGTTGACATGTGTTCTCCTAAAGATTCGCTCTCGTGATGAGACGCGATGCGGGATTCTTAAGAGGGGCACTGACAGATTTCTTACAGAAGCCCTTTTGCATGAGGGATTACCCTTAATAAATACGTAGTATGAAGCGAATTGAACCAAAGATAAGTTAAGGCTTGCGGGTAATCCCTGTCTTTATTGTTTCTACGCTTCGCCAATCAGCTTCATCGAAAAGTGGATTTTTATCCATGTATTGACGCAACATTGGTAAGGCATCCAAACCCCAAAACAGTTTGTCGTCGACAGCAAAAGTGGGCACACCAAACACACCTTGTGTAATAGCTTGTTCGGTATTGTTTTTCAATTGGTTTTTGACTTCGGCCTCTTGCATATCGCGCTTAGGCGCTAAGCCAGCCGAGAGCTCTGCAAAGCGATTCACGTCATCGGCCGCGTGTCCGCCTTTCCACACATGGCGAAAAATGGTCTCGCACACATAACGGTTCGGTGCACCATCGTCACTGCAGGCAACTGCCAAACGCAAGAGCGACAAAGGATTGAAAGGATGGGCGAGTGGCATGTCTAACTGAACACCCATTTGTTTGGCTTGCCAAACAACTTGTCGATACGTCCACTCGCGCTTGCCAGGGATTTCTGCTGGGCCCATATGGCCATGGTGGTTAAGCACAGCACCAAACAAAATCGGCCGGTACTCCACACGATGGCTGATACCCATCAACTGCTTGGGCAATTCTTCAAATGCCAAATACGCGTAGGGAGAAATAAAGTCTAGATAAAAAATGATGTGGGTCATGAATGGCTTTCAAAGAAGATCACGCTTGGGTGCGCGCTTGCAAGCGTTGTGCAATCAGTCGCCACACATCTCTCTTGGCTTCAGGTACGCGATGGCCCCAGCCTGTGATTTCATCTAGGGTGCGAAAACAACCTTCACACAAGCCCGTTTTTTCAGCCATGCGACATACCGAAATGCAAGGCGAACTGGGTAGTTCGTCATCTTCTGATTGCAAAACACGTTCAGCCTGCTTAAACAAACGTAACTCAACGGGCGAGAGTTTCGGTGGGTTTGGACTGAACAAGGTTCTCAACATGGCGCGCATTGTGCGTCAAACTTACGCGTTATCCAGCACGCTTGTTCAATACTGCGCGCGCCACCAAGGAATTAGGTTGGCGCCCTAAAGCCTGGCTGATAAAAGCACCTGCATCGACCAACGCATCCAAATCGATCCCTGTATCAATGCCCATGCCCTGCATCATGTACACCACATCTTCTGTTGCCACGTTGCCTGTGGCGCCTTTGGCGTAAGGGCAACCGCCCAAGCCAGCGATAGAAGACTGAAAGTTCCACACACCCATTTCCAATGACGCCAAGGTATTCGCGAGCGCTTGTCCGTAGGTGTCGTGAAAATGGCCTGATACATCGTTCAGCGCGTAATGTTTGAGCGTGGCCTCCATGGCGGCTTGTACTTTGCGCGGCGTGCCCACACCGATGGTGTCTGCTACATCGACGCGTTGTATGCCAATGCTTTTCATCAGGCCTGCCAAGTAAGCCACTCTTTCAGGTGCTACATCGCCTTCATAGGGACAACCCACCGTACAACTCATCGCGCCACGCACTGCCATGCCAGCATCACGCGCGGCTTTCACGACGGGTGCAAAACGTTCGATGCTCTCAGCGATAGAGCAGTTGATATTTTTTTGGCTAAAAGCTTCACTGGCTGCGCCAAACACCACAACCTCATCTGGCTTGGATAACAACGCGGACTCAAAACCTTTCATATTCGGCGTGAGCACCGAATAACGAACGCCTTCGCCACGCGCGATTCCAGACATCACTTGCGCGTTATCCGCCATTTGCGGTACCCATTTGGGCGAAACAAAACTGGTGACCTCGATTTCTTTCAAGCCAGCGGCTTGTAAACGGTGTACCAATTCGATTTTGATGGCGGCAGGCACAGGTTGCTTTTCATTTTGCAAGCCATCTCGCGGGCCCACATCGACTAATTTCACGCGGCGAGGAAGATTCAATAACATTACTTAGACTTTCAGTTTCAACAATTCTGCACCTTCGTTGACTTGATCACCTGTCGCATACAGCAACTCCACTACTTCACCGTCAACAGGTGCGGTCATGGTGTGCTCCATTTTCATGGCTTCCATCACTGCTAGCGCTTGACCGGCCTTGACTTTATCGCCCGCTTTGACAGCAAACGACACTACTTTTCCCGGCATCGGTGCCGTTAAACGTCCGCCTACTTCTTGCACTGCACCAGCGTGGGCCAATGTATCAACCATAGTGATTTGCGATGCGCCTTGCGCAGCAAACACGTGCGCCACGCCATCGGCGCCTACGTGCTGCATAAAGACTTGCACATTTGCGTGGTGATGGGCATATTCAATTTTCAAACCATCTCCATCTACTCGCCATACCAGTGGTGCAGAAACATCACCTACCTCCAAATACAAGCCATCATCTACGCCATACGTCAGCACTGCTGTGTGTGCTTGGTCATGGAACACCACATCAAAGCGTCGGGTAGCTACGCCATAGGCACGCCAACCATCTCTTCGACTAAATGGGTCATGGCCCTGCAAAGCAGAATCCTGATGCAGGGTGTGGGCCACCACTGCTGCAACCGTTAAAGGCAAGCCCAGAGGCTCTTGCGCAAACAAATGCTTTTCTTCTCGGGTGATTAAGGCTGTGTCGAGTTTGGCAGTTTTAAAAGATTCGGTTTTTAAAACATGCCGCAAAAACTGCACATTGGTAGTCAAGCCCACGATACGGGTTTGCGCCAAAGCAGCATCCAGATAAGCCAATGCTTGCTCGCGCGTCTCACCATGCACGATGAGTTTGGCCACCATCGAGTCGTAGAACGGGCTGATGCTGTCGCCTTCACGTACACCGTCATCTATTCGCACTGCACCACTCACACTGCCGTGCTTAGCCACTTCAAAACTGGAGCAGGCTGGCTTGCGATACACCTGCAAAACACCTGTTGCCGGTAAGAAGTTGTTGTCAGGGTTCTCGGCGCATATACGCGCTTCAATCGCATGGCCATGCATACGCAATTGGTCTTGTTGCAAAGGCAACGCCTCGCCACTAGCAACTCTTAACTGCCATTCGACCAAATCCAATCCTGTGATCGCTTCTGTCACAGGGTGTTCAACTTGCAAACGCGTATTCATTTCCATGAAATAAAACTTCATCGACTCAGGCTTGTCATAGGCCGCTTGTTCGACGATGAATTCCACGGTGCCCGCGCCCACATAGTTCACAGCTTTGGCAGCAGCAACTGCGGCTTCGCCCATTTGCTTGCGCAGCGCGGCAGTCATGCCAGGCGCTGGGGCTTCTTCGAGCACCTTTTGATGGCGACGTTGCACCGAGCAATCACGCTCGAACAAGTACACACAATTACCCTGAGTGTCTGCAAAAACTTGAATCTCAATATGGCGCGGACGTTGCACATATTTTTCAACCAAGACCGCGTCGTTACCAAAACTGTTGATCGCTTCACGCTGACAACTCGCCAAGGCATCCGTAAAGTCTGTGGATTTTTCAACGATACGCATACCCTTGCCACCGCCACCCGCACTGGCTTTGATCAGCACGGGGTAGCCCATCGCATCGGCTTCGCGCTGCAACAGTTGTGGGTTTTGGTCAGCGCCGTGGTAGCCCGGCACCAAGGGCACGCCTGCTTGCTGCATGCGTTGTTTAGATTCTGCTTTCAAGCCCATGGCTTGAATGGCGGATGCGGGTGGTCCAATAAACACCAAACCCTTTGCGGCACAGGCTTTGGCGAATTCTTCGTTCTCACTTAAAAATCCATAACCGGGATGCACCGCCTGTGCGCCAGTGTCGATGGCGGCTTGCAAGATACGCTCCCACTGCAAGTAACTGTCTTTGGGCGCACTGCCGCCCACATGCACGGCTTGGTCACACACTTGCACATGTTTGCTGTGCGCATCTGCATCGGAATACACCGCAACCGTTTGAATACCCATGCGCTTGGCGGTAGCGGCTACGCGGCAAGCAATTTCACCGCGGTTGGCTATCAAGATTTTGTGAAACATGTTGTCTACCTTAGACCAACCAATTGGGTGGGCGTTTGTTCAAGAACGATTGCAGGCCTTCTTTGCCTTCAGCACTCGCGCGAATGTCGGCAATACGTTTGGCGGTTTCATCGCGCAAAGTTTGTGTATTGGGGACGTTGGCCACATCACGCACCAACTGCTTGCATAAGCGAACGGCTTGCGGGCCATTGGCTATCAATTGACTTACCTGTTGCGCGACGACAGTGTCGAGTTGATCTGCCGCACAGACTTCGTGCACCATGCCCATCGCGAAAGCTTGCTGGGCAGTGAAACGCTCTGCGCTTACAAAATATCTGCGGGAAGCTTGCACGCCCATCGCACGCAGAACATAAGGACTGATGGTGGCAGGCATCAATCCAAGCCGCGCTTCCGACAAACAAAACTGCATGGTGTCTACTGCCACTAATACATCGCAGACAGACGCCAAGCCCATACCGCCCGCATAACAGTCTCCTTGCACGCGACCAACAATGGGCACGGGGCATTGGTCCAAGGTCCACAACATGTCTGCCAGTTGTTGCGCGTCGGCTCGGTTTTGGTCCCAGCTATAGCCCGACATGGCTTGCATCCAATTTAAGTCAGCACCAGCACAAAAAGCTTTGCCGTGTGCAGCCAAGACCACGACGCGCAATTGGTCATTGCGCGCAATGTCTTGGAACACTTGCGTCAGTTCTGCGATCACCGTCTCGTTGAAGGCATTACGCACATCAGGGCGGTTCAGCCACACCTCGATGGAATAAGGGTTGGGACGACGAAGTTCAAGCGTGGTGGGATTTTGCATATCAATAACGCTTAGCCACTTCTTCCAACATCACTTCAGTCGCACCGCCACCGATGGCGAGCACACGCGCATCACGCCACAAACGTTCAATCGGCGCTTCACGCATATAGCCCATGCCGCCCCAAAATTGCTGGCAACCACCGACGACTTCGTTGACCAACTCTCCGCTCAAAGCTTTGAGCATAGAGACTTCTTGCACGATGTCGTGCCCTTGCGTGACAGACCATGCGCAGTGGTACATGAACTGGCGCAACGCACGCGTTTTGGCGTCCAACATCGATAGTTTTTGACGGATGTGCTGCATCTCCCACAGCGACTTACCAAAGGCTTGGCGTTGGCGCACATAGTCCAAGGTAAGTTGCAAAGCGCGTTGGCAATGTCCCACCGCCATGGCGCCTAAGGCAATGCGTTCGGTCTGGAAATTTTTCATCACCGAATAAAAACCTTTGTCGACTTCGCCTAACAAAGCTTCTGGACCTAAGCGCACGTTGTCCAACACCAACTCTGCTGTGTCAGAACTCAACCAACCTGTTTTGTCTAATGAGCGGCCGACGCTGAAACCTGGCGTTCCTTTTTCGACAATGAAAATTGACATTTGGTGGCGGCCTGTACCGGTTTTGGCAGCGATGAAATACAAATTCGCATTCACACCATTGGTGATAAAAATTTTGCTGCCATTGAGCACCCACCCGTCACCCTCGCGTTTGGCTGTGGTGCGAATACCTGCAACATCTGACCCAGCTCCCGGCTCAGTGATGCCCACGGCAGTAATGGTTTTGCCTGAAACCACATCCGGTAAATACTTAGCCTTTTGCGCCGCAGTGCCCGCATGGTGCAAATGGGGACTCGCCATATCGGTGTGTACCAAGACCGTGATGATGAAGCCCGCAAAAGTGGATTGCGACAGTGCTTCTGCAAACACCAAATTGGTCAATGCATCAGCTTCTGCGCCACCGTATTCGCTCTCGTACATCAAACCAAAAAAGCCTGCGTCGCCCATACGTTTTAAAACATCACGCGGCACGCTGCCCGCATGCTCCCACGCCATCGCATGGGGCTCGACTTCACGGTCGATGAAGCGTTGTACTTGGTCGCGCAGAGCTTGGTGTTCGGGGAGGTGGTAGATGTGGTTCATGGTGCTGCTCACGTCATCAGAAAATTAGTGGATAAGGTGTATGGAATATGCGGAGAGAAACTGAAGTGACTGTCTAGGGCTTACATGCGGAAAACACCAAAACGTGTGTCTTCAATAGGCGCATTCAAAGCAGCAGATAGTCCGAGCGCCAAAACACGGCGTGTGTCTGCTGGATCAATCACGCCGTCATCCCACAAGCGGGCGCTGGCGTAATACGGGTGTGACTGATGGGAAAACTGGTCGAGCAAAGGTTGTTTGAATTTGGCTTCTTCTTCTTTGCTCCAAGTGCCGCCTTTGGCTTCAATGCCATCGCGGCGCACAGTGGCCAACACGCTGGCGGCTTGCTCGCCGCCCATTACGCAAATGCGTGCGTTAGGCCACATCCATAAAAAGCGCGGATTGAATGCACGGCCACACATGCCGTAGTTGCCTGCGCCGTAACTGCCACCAATGATGATGGTGAATTTAGGCACCTGCGCCGTTGCCACCGCAGTCACCATCTTGGCGCCATGACGCGCAATGCCTTCGTTTTCGTATTTGCGACCGACCATAAAGCCGGTGATGTTTTGTAAAAACACCAAGGGGATTTTGCGTTGACAACACAACTCAATAAAGTGCGCGCCCTTTTGCGCAGACTCGCTGAACAATACGCCGTTATTGGCAACGATGCCCACTGGCATACCCTCAATATGGGCGAACCCGCAAACCAAGGTGGCGCCAAAACGCGGTTTGAATTCATGCATTTCAGAACCGTCCACGATGCGGGCGATGATGTCGCGCACCTCATACGGTTTGCGCGTGTCTGCAGGGATCACGCTGTAAATTTCTTTCGCGCCATACAAGGGTGGCCGAGGCGAGACCAGCGCAGCGTGCATTTCTTTTTTACGGTTGAGTCGCGCGACGGCTTCACGCGCCAGCGCAATCGCATGCGCGTCGTTATCGGCCAAATGGTCTGCCACGCCCGATAAACGGGTGTGCACATCACCACCACCTAAGTCTTCGGCAGACACGATTTCACCAATCGCAGCTTTCACCAAGGGCGGGCCACCTAAAAATATAGTGCCTTGGTTTTTAACAATGATGGTCTCGTCGCTCATCGCGGGCACATAGGCGCCGCCAGCCGTGCAACTGCCCATCACCACCGCAATTTGCGACAGGCCTTGCGCGCTCATATTGGCTTGGTTGTAAAAGATGCGCCCAAAGTGGTCGCGGTCTGGAAACACATCGTCTTGGTTGGGCAGGTTGGCACCGCCCGAGTCCACCAAATAAATACATGGCAAATTATTTTGTTGTGCGATTTCTTGCGCACGCACATGCTTCTTGACGGTCATCGGATAGTAGGTGCCGCCTTTGACCGTCGCGTCATTACACACGATTAGGCAGTCGACGCCACTCACACGGCCAATACCCGTGATCACACCAGCGCCAGGCGCATCGCCGTTGTACATGGCGTATGCCGCCAAAGGACTCAGCTCTAAAAATGGCGTTCCAGGATCCAGCAACATTTGCACACGGTCACGTGGGAGCAATTTGCCGCGACCTACATGCTTGGCACGTGCGGCCTCACCACCGCCATTGGCAACGCTTTGAATTTGCAAACGCAAATCGTCGACTGCCGCTTGCATAGCGGCAGCATTGGTTGCCGCCTCAGCGCTGCGCACCTGCACCTGTGTGTGAATCAATGACATGCGAATCCTTAAAGCAATTCAATCGCCATGGCCGTGCCTTCGCCGCCACCGATACACAAAGTGGCTAAACCTTTTTTGAGTCCACGCGCTTGTAACGCATGAATTAAGGTCACTAAGATGCGCGCACCCGACGCGCCGATGGGATGACCCAAGGCACAGGCGCCACCGTTCACATTCACTTTGTCATGTTGCACGTTGAGTTCTTTCATCAAAGCCATAGGTACTACGGCAAACGCCTCATTCACTTCCCACAGGTCTACGTCTTGTACTTGCCAACCTGCTTTGGCCAAAGCTTTTTGCGTAGCACCTACCGGCGCAGTTGCAAACCACTCTGGGGCTTGGGCGTGGGTGGCGTGGCTGACGATACGTGCCACGGGCTTACAACCTAATTGGGTGGCTGTGCTTTGGCGCATTAGCACCATCGCAGCAGCACCGTCGTTGATAGATGAACTAGAAGCCGCAGTGATCGTGCCGTCTTTTTTAAACGCAGGTTTGAGGCTGGTGATTTTGTCGAGTTTGACTTTGCCGGGGCCTTCGTCGATCGACACAATCGTCTCGCCAGCGCGGGTTTTGACGGTGACGGGGGCAATCTCTTTGGCAAAGCCACCTGATGCAGTGGCGGCCTTGGCGCGCTCCACACTGGCTGTGGCGAAGGCGTCTTGCTCGGCACGGGTAAAGCTGTATTTGGCGGCGCAGTCTTCACCAAACGTGCCCATGGAGCGTCCGACTTCGTAAGCGTCTTCCAAACCGTCGAGCATCATGTGGTCAAACACTTTGTCGTGGCCCATGCGGTATCCAGCACGGCCTTTCATTAGCAAGTAGGGCGCGTTGGTCATGCTCTCCATGCCACCAGCGACCAGCACATCGTGCGAGCCCGCTAACAACATATCGTGGGCGAACATCGCGGCGCGCATGCCTGAGCCACACATTTTTGACAAAGTGACTGCGCCAGCACTTTGGGGCAATCCCCCTTTGAATGCGGCTTGGCGAGCAGGCGCTTGGCCTTGGCCGGCCATCAAACAATTGCCAAATAAAACTTCGGTGACTAAGTCAGACGAAATACCAGAACGCTCTATTGCAGCGCGAATAGCCACGCCACCCAAATCGTGCGCAGACAGCGATGCGAAGTCCCCTTGAAAACTGCCCATCGGCGTGCGCGCCGCACTGACGATAACAACTGGATCTGAAGATGCATTGGACATATGAGAGTCTCCTAAAACTTTTTATTAATTACATGCCGCGCGGATAGCGCTTGAAGGCATTGCGAAATACGTTGACCACTTCATCGCTGTGGTTCATGGTGACACCGAGGTCTTTGACCAATCCGTCGTGCACGCCATAGACCCAACCATGGACCGCGACTTTTTGGCCGCGTCCCCACGCGTCTTGCATGACGTTAGAAAGCGCCACATTGCCCACTTGTTCGATCACATTCATTTCACACATGGCGTTTTCTAACTCGGCTTGGGGCAAATGGTTCAGACGCTGGCGATGGCGCAAACGTACGTCTTGCACATGGCGCAACCAGTTGTCTGCCAAACCAATGCGTGCTCCACGCGTGGCAGCGAGTACACCGCCACAACCGTAATGCCCGACCACCATGATGTGCTCAACCTTTAAGCAATCGACCGCGTACTGAATGACCGATAGCGCATTGAGGTCAGAGTGCACTACCACATTGGCAATATTGCGGTGCACAAATACTTCACCGGGTTCTAGGCCGGTAATTTGGTTGGCAGGCACCCGGCTGTCAGAACAACCGATCCACAAATATTTAGGCGTTTGTTGGTGCGTGAGGCCTGAGAAAAATCCCGGTTGTTCACGCTCCATGCGCGCGGCCCAGGCACGGTTGTTATCGAACAGATGTTGCAAGCTTGAAGTCATTCGTTAGATCTTTCAGGTTTGTAAAAGCATCACGGGTTTAAGAAAGCCTACTTTTGGATGGTTACAGCGTTTCAGCAAACAGCTCACGGCCAATCAACATGCGGCGTATTTCACTGGTGCCTGCGCCAATCTCATAGAGCTTGGCATCGCGCCACAAACGTCCGAGCGGGTATTCGTTGATGTAACCATTGCCGCCAAAAATTTGTACGCCTTCGCCCGCCATCCACGTGGCTTTTTCAGCGGTCCACAAAATCACACTCGCGCAGTCTTTACGCACTTGGCGCACATGCTCCGCACCCAACATATCGAGGTTTTTGGCAACGGTATAGGCAAACGAGCGTCCTGCTTGCAGCACGGTATACATATCTGCCACTTTGCCTTGTATGAGTTGGAACTCGCCAATGCTCTGGCCAAACTGTTTGCGGTCATGGATATAAGGAATGACGTTGTCCATCACCGACTGCATGATGCCCAAAGGTCCGCCGCTCAACACCGCACGTTCGTAGTCGAGGCCGCTCATCAACACTTTGGCACCGTTGTTCAAGCCGCCCAAGATGTGGCTTTCAGGCACTTCGACGTTGTGGAACACCAATTCGCCTGTATGGCTACCGCGCATGCCCAGCTTGTCGAGCTTTTGTGCGACGCTGAAACCCTGCATGCCTTTTTCAATCAAGAAAGCTGTGACGCCACGGGCGCCGAGTTCAGGTTCGGTTTTGGCATAGACCACCAAGGTGTCAGCATCAGGGCCGTTGGTAATCCACATCTTGCTGCCATTGAGGACGTAGTAGCCACCTTTGTCTTGGGCTTTGAGTTGCATGCTGATGACATCGCTGCCGGCATTGGGTTCAGACATCGCCAAGGCGCCTACATGTTCGCCGCTAATGAGTTTGGGCAAATATTTTTGACGTTGCGCGTCAGTGCCGTTGCGTTTGATTTGGTTCACACACAAATTGCTGTGCGCGCCATAGCTCAAGCCGACGCTGGCAGAAGCGCGCGAGATTTCTTCCATCGCCACCATATGGGCCAAGTAGCCCATATTGGCGCCGCCAAATTCTTCGCCGACGGTAATGCCCAACACGCCTAAGTCGCCCATCTTGCGCCAGAGGTCCATGGGGAATTGGTCGTTGCGGTCGATTTCGGCCGCGCGGGGCGCAATCTCGGTTTGCGCGAACTCGCGTACCGCATCGCGCAGGGCGTCGATGTCTTCGCCGAGTTGGAAATTGAGTCCTGGCAAATTGTTCATGGTTTGGCTCCTTTGGTCTTGCCGCCCTGCTTGCTTAGCAGTGAGCGCGCCTCTTTTTCATGGGATTTGACTTCTTCTAAGTTGGCTTGTAACTCAGCCATTTGGGCTTCGAGTTGGCACTTGTGGTCAGCCAAGACGACCAAGAACTTTTCGAGTTGCGGTCCGGTGTCGCGCGGGCTGTCGTACATGTCGATCAGATCTTTGGCCTCGGTCAAGGAGAGCCCAAGGCGCTTGGCGCGTAAGGTGAGTTTGAGGCGGGTACGGTCTCTACCAGAATACACGCGGTTGCGACCCGCAGGGCCCGAGCGCTCGGGCTGCAAAAGCCCCATGTCCTCATAAAAACGGATCGCGCGGGTGGTGAGATCGAACTCGCGCGCTAGGTCGCTGATGGAGTAAAGGGTGGCCATAAGTGCTTGACGTTTTTAGTTTACGTTTACGTAAACGTCAATTATGACGGCAAATTCCCGAAGCGTGAAATTAGCCCCACGGCGCCAGCGGCTCATCCCGCAAAACGCGGCGGCGCTCGGGGTAGTCAGGCATCACACTTTTCACGGTGTCCCAGAACTGCGGGCTGTGGTCCATCACCTTCAAGTGGCTGAGTTCGTGGGCGACGACGTAGTCGATCACGTCCAACTTGTGGTGGATCAACCGCCAATTTAGGCGGATCGCCCCGTCTGCCGAAGCCGTGCCCCAACGCGTGGACGCACTGCTGAGCGACAAGCGCTTCCAAGCCACGCCTAAGCGTGGCGCATAGTAATCCAGGCGTTCAGCGAATAGTTCTTTGGCGCGGCGCATCAGCCAGGCTTGGGTTGCATCGCGGATTTGCTCTGGGCTTGCGGTTATGGGGAGACCTATGCGTAAAACAAAAATTGCGGGGCTTTCGCTTCCCAACGTTTCAAGTTGCGCGCTATTTTTCTTAAGCGCCGCCGAGGAGTCGAGCACTACTTGCAAAGATGCACCTAGGTAGCGCAACACCACACCATCACGCCATTGGATGCGGGCTTCGCCCAAGCGGCGTTGGTGCTCTTGCATTTCAACCAGCTTGCGCACGATCCAATCGGCCTTCTCGTGCAAAGTAGATTCGATCTCGCCGACTGTCACCCACCGTGGTGCGCTGACCTCTAGCCCATCAGGGCCAATGACCATTCCAATCGTTCGTCGCTTAGCGCGGCGAAAGGCATAAGCTACATCGCAAGTGGCTAAAGCGATGCGCCGACTCGCGCGTGGATGGGCAAACTGCGCAGGGGAAAGAGACTGAGACAGCGGCCTAGCCGGGCGCTCAGGATTAGAAAGGGGACCACTGCTTTTCAGTAGCGTTTCGCTAGAAAGTCCACCTTGAGCAGCACCAGTCGACGGCGTCACATCGAAGAGATCCAGCACACGTTGAATGAACTGACCCATGTGTCGCAACCTCAGGCGCTTGTTAAGACAGGTTCGGCATAGGCCTCTGGATCAAGCCTATGCATTTCCGATTCAATCCACTGCTCGACTTGCTTGGTAAGTTCGTCCGCCTCGCGCCCAATGCTAGGGATGGGTGCGCCGATAGACACTTCCACCACGCCCGGGTATTTGATGAAGGCTTTGCGCGGCCAGCACGTTGCGGACGTCACCGCAATCGGAATGACGGGGGCGCCTGTTGCAATAGCAAGCCTTGCCCCGCCACTTTTGTAAACGCCACGTTGCCCACGCGGAATGCGGGTGCCCTCAGGAAACATGATGACCCACACGCCTTTTTCTAACAAAGCCTTGCCTTTCTCAACGACTTTGGCAAAGGCTTTGGCGCGTTGCGATCTGTCAATGTGCACCATGTCGAGCAAGCCAATCGCCCAGCCAAAAAATGGCACGTAGAGCAATTCACGCTTGAACACATAAGCCAAAGGGTGGGGCATGATGGCTGGCATCAAAAATGTCTCATAGGTCGACTGGTGTTTGACCAACAAAATCGCAGGACTGGTTTGACCCGCGGGTAGATTCTCAAATCCTTGGGTTCGGTATTCGATACCTAATATGACACGCGCAGCTTGGATGCTTAACCACAACCAAAACTGCGCAACCTTGTACCGCGCCGCAGCGCCAACACCCACAGCAGCACTCAACACAATCAACAGCGCACAAGGAACAATGCTGAGGGCCATCACAGCCATGTGTAGCACCGAACGCAAAAAAGCGATCATGCGGAGCTACCAGCGCTGTGCGAAGTTTGCGTAGCTTTAGCGCTGGATTTAGCTGCCGCTTGGGTTTTGAGAAGTAGCCAATCTACGAACGCAGAGAGGTCTACATGCGCCTGCGTATTGGCAGGGAAATCTTTTGGTAAATTACTTTGGCCTTTGTATTGCGCACCCTTGCCCGTCATCACCAAGTGCGGCTCGCAACCCACTGCGATGGCGGCTTGTAAATCGCGCAAATGGTCGCCCACAGCGGGTACGCCCTTGAGGTCCATGCCGTAGCGTTCGCCGATTTGCTCGAACAAACCTGAAGCAGGTTTACGGCAGCTGCAGTTCTCATCGGGGCTATGTGGACAGAAAAACACCGCGTCCACACGCCCACCCACAGCGCCTAGCATTTTGTGCATCTTGGCGTGCATGGCATTGAGCGCGGCGACATCAAATAAGCCGCGGCCTAAGCCCGATTGGTTAGACGCGACCACCACATGCCAACCTGCGTGGTTCAGACGCGCAATCGCTTCGAGCGCACCGGGCATGGGAGTCCACTCTTGTGCCGTTTTGACATATTCGTCGCTGTCGTGGTTGATAGTGCCGTCGCGGTCGAGGATGACGAGTTTGGTGATCATGTGTGATGCCTCAAACTGCCAAGCACGCCAAATCGGCCACTTGGTTCATCGCCACATGCAACTGCTTGAGTAAGCGCTGGCGGTTATGACGCAGCGCAAGGTCTTCGGCATTGACCATCACGTCGTCGAAGAAAGCATCTACCGGTGTGCGCAAGGCAGACAGGGTTTGCAAAGACGCGGTGTAGTCGCCAGCCACCCATTGCTTATGTGCCTCAGGTGTTAAACGTTGCATAGTTTTGAACAGCGCTTTTTCTGCGGCTTCGGCAAGCAAGCTTTCGTTGACATCGCCTTGTACATCGTCGGCTTTTTTCAAGATGTTGCCAATGCGTTTGTTGGCGGCAGCCAGGGCTTGGCTTTCAGGCAATGTGGCAAAAGCACGCACGGCCTGCAGGCGACGCGTGATGTCAGAGAGTTCTTGTGGACGCAGGGCCAAGACGGCTTCGACTTCTTGTGCCGAGAAGCCTTGTTCGCGCAAACTGGCCGACAAGCGGTCGTAGAAAAACGCAGTTAACTGTGTATGTGGATCCGTGATCGCGCTACCAAATACCGCAACGGTTTGGCCAATGATGTCCGACAGCGACAAGGTGAGTGAAGATTCGCGCAACATGCGAATCACGCCTAAAGCATGGCGGCGCAAAGCAAAGGGGTCTTTGTCACCCGTTGGCAAATTGCCTATGCCGAACATCCCCACCAAGGTTTCGAGTTTGTCCGCCATAGCGACTACTAAACCAACCGTATTGCGCGGCAAGTCGTCACCGGCGAAGCGCGGTTTGTAATGGTCTTCAATTGCCTCGGCGATGTTTGCGTGCAGCCCATCGTTGCGCGCGTAGTAACCGCCCATGATGCCTTGTAACTCTGGAAATTCACCCACCATGTCGGTGAGCAAATCGGCCTTGGCCAATTGCGCCGCGGTATCTACCGCATGCAAAAACGTGGCGTCGTCCCCTTTGTGCATCAAACCAGCAATAGCTTTGGCGATGGCGCTTACGCGTTGGGTTCGCTCAGCTTGTGTGCCAAGTTTGTTGTGATAGACCACATTGGCCAAGCCTTTGGCGCGGATCGCCATGGATTTTTTGCGGTCTTGGTCAAAGAAAAATTTGGCGTCTGCCAAACGTGGGCGCACCACGCGTTCGTTGCCGCCAATCACTGCGCTGGCGTCATCAGGCGTGATGTTGCTGACCACCAAAAACTGGTTGCTTAACTTACCCTGCACGTCGAGCAAAGGAAAGTATTTTTGGTTGGCCTTCATGGTGAGGATCAAACACTCGGGCGGGACGTCTAAGAATTCTTTTTCGAACATGCAGCTAAGCACATTGGGGCGCTCGACCAAGGCGGTGACTTCGTCTAACAAAGCGCTGTCTTCGATAGCGCGCACGCCGCCGCCGATCTTGGCTGCTACGGCCGCGAGTTGGCGCGTGATGTCATCACGTCGCTCAGTAAAGCTTGCGATCACAGCGCCTTCGGATTTCAGTTGTTCAGCGTAGGTGTCGGCGCTTTTGAAAACTACAGGCGAAACCTTGGCTTCAAAGCGATGACCTTGGGTGCTGTTGCCCGCTTGCAAACCGAGTGCCGTCACTGGCACGATGGTGCTTCCATGCAGCGCCACCAATCCGTGGGCGGGGCGAACGAACTGCACGCTGCTCCAACCTGGAAGTTCGCAGTCTTTTTCTAACTGGTAGGTCATCACTTTAGGAATGGGCAACTTGGCGATCGCTTCGTCCAAAGCTTTTTGCAAACCAACTGACAAGGTCGCGCCTTTGACTTGGCTGTCGTAGAACAGCACCAATGTATCTTTTCCAGGTTCTGGCGATTTACGCAGTTGCGCTACAGCGTCGGCGCCAGCACCAAGTGCTTGGAGTTTTTTCAGCAAGGCGGGTGTTGCGTTACCGCTGGCGTCTAAACCCACCGCAACTGGCATCAGCTTTTGCTCAACTTGGCGATCAGGTGCTTGTGCAATAACGGCGCTCATGTGCGCAGCCAAACGGCGCGGCGTAGCGTAAGACGTCACGACAGAGTTGTCACTCAGCAAACCCTGCGCACGCAGCTGCTCAGACAAAACCTCTGAAAAGGCGTTGCCCAATTTTTGTAAGGCTTTGGGCGGGAGTTCTTCAACAAATAGCTCAACGAGCAGGCTTTGGGTGGTCATTGTGTGGCTGCTGTTTTGGGTGCGATTTGATCCACCCAGGCGCGTGGCGCCATGGGGAAGCCTAAGCGTTCGCGGCTGTCGTAATAACTTTGGGCAACCGCACGCGCGAGGTTGCGAATGCGGCCAATGTAGGCGGCACGCTCGGTCACGCTGATAGCGCCTCGTGCGTCAAGCAAGTTAAATGTGTGGGCGGCTTTGAGCACCTGTTCGTAAGCAGGCAAGGCAAGTTGCTCGGTCATCAAATGCTGCGCTTGCTTTTCATGGGCACCAAATGCTTGGAATAAAAATGCTGCGTCGCAGTGTTCGAAGTTGTAGGTCGATTGCTCTATTTCGTTTTGCTTGTAGACATCGCCGTAACTCAAGCCCTCGGTCCACGTTAGGTTGTAGACGTTGTCGACACCTTGCAAATACATGGCGAGGCGTTCGAGGCCGTAGGTGATCTCACCGGTAATGGGTTTGCAGTTGATACCACCGACTTGTTGGAAATAGGTGAACTGCGTCACCTCCATGCCGTTCAACCAGACTTCCCAGCCCAGGCCCCAGGCGCCAAGCGTGGGGTTTTCCCAATCGTCTTCTACAAAGCGGATGTCGTTTTTTTTGAGATCGAAGCCCAATGCTTCTAGGGAACCTAAATACAACTCCAAGATGTTGCTGGGCGCTGGCTTCAAGACAACTTGGTATTGGTAATAGTGCTGCAAGCGGTTGGGGTTTTCGCCATAGCGGCCGTCCTTGGGACGACGGCTCGGTTGCACATATGCGGCCTTCCAAGGTTCTGGGCCTAAAGCGCGCAAAAAAGTGGCGGTATGCGAGGTGCCGGCGCCTACTTCCATATCGATGGGTTGCAATAAAGCGCAACCATGTTCACCCCAATAAGACTGGAGTTTGAGAATAATTTGTTGGAAAGTCAGCATGGAACCTAGCGGCGTGTATTTTTGTGTGAATTTTAAGGGCCGAAGCGGCGGCGCCCGTGTCTAGCGCGGTGCGCTAAGGCAGCGACTGCTAACACTGTGGCAATACCCAACAACCACAGGGGCGCCAGACCTAATTTGCTAGCCCATTGGGTGTAGGGCGTGAGCGCGCTGTGCACACCTTTGACTTCACCAGACAAGACGCCTTGCACGCCACTGGCAAGTCGGTGTGTGACCACGCCTTGCGCATCGATGATGGCCGTAGCGCCCGTATTGGTGGCACGCAACATGGGACGGCCCAACTCCATCGTTCTTACGCGCGATATATGCAAATGCTGGTCTATCGCCACGGTGTTACCAAACCACGCGATGTTGCTGAGGTTGATCATCAGCGTGGGGGAGTGCTCAGGGTCTGAGAAGTTCTGTGCAAGTTCTTCGCCGAATAAATCTTCATAGCAAATATTGGTGGCGATGCGCTCGCCTTTGAACTCCAAGAGCGGCTGGCCCAAATCGCCGCGTCCAAAGCTGCCTAACGGGATCCGCATCAAGTCGACAAACCAACGAAACATCGGCGGCACAAATTCGCCAAAAGGAACCAAGTGGTGTTTGTCGTAGCGGTAGTTCGCAGCGCTTGCATTGGGCATGAGCGCCATGGCAGAGTTGGTGAGTTGCCCCTGGGTGCTGGGGCCCGCTTCTCGCATCGGCATTCCGATCAAGGCAAGTTGTTGGTGTTGCGCGAAGTGCTGTTTGAGTTCGCCCCAAAAGTGCTCGGGCAAGTTATCTGCCAGCACAGGGAGGGCCGTCTCAGGCAAAGCAATAAAGTCTGCGGTGTTCGCCAAGAGCGCTTTGCGATAGTCAGCAAGCGCTTGTGGGACTGCCGCACCAAATTTCAGGTCTTGCGGCACATTGCCTTGCACCAAGGCAACTTTCAAAGCCTGCTGGGATGCGCCTTGATTGGTGGCTGGTTGTTGGGTGTTGGCTGTGGTCCAGGTGTAAGCGAGAACCACAAGGAGAGAAAGACGAATACCCCACCCAATACGCGAGGGGTTTTCAATATGCTCTGCGCGTTTGGCAGCGACCAACATACATGCAAATGCAGCGATGGCGCTCACACCATAAACGCCCACCCACGGCAACCAATGTCGTAGCGGGCTGTCGACGTGTGCGTAGCCAATAGCGCCCCAAGGAAATCCGGTGAACAAGGTGCCACGCAGTAACTCTGCCAGCATCCACGCAAAAGCAAACGAGAAGGCGCGCGAAAAAACACCTTGGCCTTGGTGGCACCAACGGCGATACATAGCGCCAGCCAGCCCGTAATAGAGTCCTAAAGCAATGGCTAGCAGGGCAACAGCTGCTGCTGCCAAAGACGCATGCATCTCACCGTAAATATGCATCGATATAAAAAGCCACCAAAAGGTGGCTAGCAACCATGCACTCGCAAAAACCCAGGCTTGCCAAAAAGCTTGGGTGGCACTGTTGCTTCGGTCGAGCACTGCGGCCAATATGGCAAGGCTTGTGAGTTGAAGCGCCGCGATGGGTTGGCCATACGAAGCGCCCTCAAAAGGCCATGCCAAAGCGAAGGCTTGCAAGACACCAGCAACCACCAGCACCACGTAAAGGCCCAAGTTTTGTAGATGGCGTGACGCAGCCGTTTGCATTACGGCGCTTTATCGGTCTGCTGAGGTGTTTGGACGGTATTTGCTTGCACAGCAAATACCTTGAACCATTTGACCGCCCCTGCTTTGGTCAGCAAGACTTGAAAGCGTAAACCGTTGATCTCGAATAATTCGCCGCGACGTGGCACATGCCCCATAGCATGGGCGATGAAGCCACCAATGGTGTCGAAGCGGTTTTCTTGCGGCTCTGCTTCGTCAGGGGTAAAGATGGAGGTCTCGAATGCTTCTTCGACACGGTCTATGGCGGTGTCACCACTGACGCGAAAGCTTCCGTCTACGAGAGCGTAGATATCGCCCGCGTCATCTTGTTCGTCGAACTCATCTTCGATGTCGCCAACAATTTGTTCAAGCACGTCTTCAATGGTGATGAGTCCAGCGACGCGGCCAAATTCGTCGACCACCAAAGCCATGTGGTTACGGGTATTTCGAAAATCACGTAACAAGTCGTTCAAGCCCTTGCTCTCGGGAATAAAGACTGGCGGGCGCAATAAGGTGCGTATATTGAGCGCAGGAGCGCGCTGCAGTTTGAGCAGGTCTTTGGCCAACAAAATGCCGATGATGTTGTCGCGCTCGCCTTCAAACACTGGGAAACGCGAGTGGGCAGTGTCAATGACTTGGTGCAGGCTCTCGTCTAGGGATGCGTCAATATTGATCAAGTCCATCCGCGCCGCAGCCACCATCACCTTGCCGGCGGTTAATTCGGCCATGCGCAAGACGCCTTCGAGCATGATGCGGCTTTCTGCGCCGATGACTTGGTTGTCTTCTGCGTCCGCAAAAACTTGGTGGAGCGCTTCGCTGCTATCAGGCTTTGGGCGAATGCGATCTATCCATCGTTGCCAAAGGCTTTTGCCCGTCTCGTGATGCGAAGAGTTAGATGTCGAGGAGTCTGTCACACATTGCGTAGCTTGTGGCCACTTAATTTATCAAATGTGAAGCATAGCCCATGGCGTTGGAACGCAGACGTATGTCGCGGGTATTTTTTGCGACGATCTATGGATGGTGACTTGGCCGTTTATTCCGCCGATTGGTGACGCCCAGCCCTAACGCCTTCGCGGATTTCTTGGACTTGGGTCAGGAAATACCAGAAATTTTTGACATCTTCTTTGATGCTGTAGTTAGTTTGGGCGTATTGGTCGGTGAATAGCTCTGCGATGCGGGTTCTGAGGCTGCCCCTCGGCACCTTAAGTAGCGCTTGCGTTTCTGCGCCATCTCGTTCTAGCGTGGCGCCTGCTTTGCGGGCAATTTTGAGCATCGGGGCGTTTTCGCTCAATGCGTGGATGAGGATGGTCGCGGCATTGGCATTGCGCGCATGCATCAAAGCGCGCTGGAATAGGTGGTAGCCATAGCCACGCCCTCTGGAAGAAGAGTGCACTGACACCCCAAACTCCGCAGCCATTTGCTGTGTGGTTGTCCCACTCGCTTGGATATTGAAGGTCAAGTGCGCCATGGCGAGAATTTGCAGATCACGATTAAAGATGCCGTAAATTTCGTCGCGTTCGAAGTTCAAGGAACGCACGTAGCTTTTTATGTGTTCATCGTTAGCCGCATAGCCAAACCGCAAGTACCGGTCTTTTGCATTCAGTGAGAGCAAATGCTTTTGGATATCGGGGAGGTTGTAAGGGCGCAGGTGGCAAATCGGCACCAACACATCGTGCTCGTTAGGTACAAGATCTATCGGTACGCCAGCGAATCGCAATAGCTTGCGACTTTTGACGGCCAAGGATTGGATGAGCGTTTGGACTAATTTCACCTTCCTATTATAGGGTTTTCCCTAGTTTTGTCAATTTATCTGCGCTAGTCGGGACATTACCGATGCAGTTGCTGCGATTGGGAAAGGAGAATGGAGGAATGACTTTTTCTACACAAAAACCTTGGTTGGATGCTTATCCAGCCGGCGTACCCCACGAGATCGACACTTCCAGTTTTCGCAACTTAGCCCATCTACTGGAAACCTCTTTTAAAAAGAACGCCGCCTCGCCTTTTTCTGTGTGCATGGACCGTTGGATGACTTATGGCCAGGTAGACGATGCTTCCGCCAGCATGGGGGCCTGGTTACAACATTTAGGTTTGCCTTCAGGTGCGCGCGTGGCCATCATGTTGCCCAACGTGCCCCAGTTTGCCGTCACGATGTCGGGCATCTTGCGTGCCGGCTTTGTCTGTGTGAATGTGAATCCACTCTATACCGCGCGTGAATTGAAGCACCAGTTGTGTGACTCGGGCGCCACCACCATAGTAATTTTGGAAAACTTTGCCCACACCCTTGAAGAAGTGATCCAAGACACGCCGATTGAAAATGTGGTGATCGCTTCTATGGGCGATATGCTGGGTTTTTGGTTTGGACGCTGGATCACTTTTGCTGTGCGGCACTTAGCGCGCATGGTGCCGGAATACAAAATTCCGAGAATGACTGCCTCTGGTAAATCGCGCACATTGATTGCATTTAACGAGATGATGGAAGAAGGCGGCAAGTATTCGCTCAAGCCGTCTATGCAATCGCGCGACGATCCTGCTTTTTTGCAGTACACAGGTGGTACTACTGGGCTGTCAAAAGGTGCCGTTTTAACGCATAACAATGTGATCGCAGCCATTTTGCAAGCGCAAGCTTGGTTTACGCCAGCAGTTTTGCGTATTGGCGATGTTTCCAAAATCAATTGCATCACCGCGCTACCGCTCTATCACATCTTCGCTTTGACACTTTGTTTTTTGAGCGTGCAATGGGGGTCGTATATGACGCTCATTCCCAATCCGCGGGATATTGATAAATTTGTGGATGTTCTGAAAAAACGGCCATTTCACTTATTGCCCGCTGTGAACACTTTGTTCAATGCGTTGTTACAGCATCCGCATTTCAAGTCTCTCGATTTTTCGCATTTATGTGTCTCGCAAGCTGGCGGCATGGCGGCCTCTGAGGGTACGGCTAAGCGTTGGCAAGAAGTGACGGGGTCTGCCATGGTGGAAGGCTGGGGAATGAGCGAGACCGTGGCTATTGGCACCAACAATCCGGTGACGGCAACCAGCTTTAGCGGCACGATTGGATTGCCTTTGCCCAGTATTGACATTGCCATCAAGGATGATGATGGCAACAGCCTTGCCTATGGCGAGGTGGGGGAACTTTGTATCAAAGGCCCGAATGTGATGGTGGGCTATTACCAGCAACCCGACGAAACGCACAAGGCTTTTACGTCTGATGGTTTCATGCGTACAGGCGATATTGCTGTGATGGACGACAAGGGATTCACACGCATTGTGGACCGCAAGAAAGACATGATTTTGGTCAGCGGTTTCAATGTGTTTCCTAACGAATTAGAAAACGTCATCTCTTTATGCCCAGGTGTTGTGGAGTGCGCTGCCATCGGTGTGCTGGACGACAAGCAAGGCGAAGCGATTAAGGTTTTTGTGGTCCGTAACGATGTCACGTTGACGGAAGACGATGTGGCGCGCTATTGCAAGCAGAATTTAACTGGTTACAAGCAGCCTAAATATATTGAGTTTAGAGATGATTTGCCCAAGACCAACGTGGGCAAAGTTTTGAGGCGAGAGTTACGATCGCATGCCTAAAACGATGACGCCTCCTCCAGGCGTACATTTTTTAGAACGCGGTTGGTTATCTAGTAACAACATTTTGTTAGTCGATCAAGACCAAGCGGTTTTGATCGACACGGGTTACTACAGCCATGCGCATCAAACATTGGATTTGGTGAAGCACCATCTCAATGGACGTCCACTCACCGCCATCATCAATACACACTTGCACAGCGACCACTGTGGTGGCAATGCCTTTTTACAAGCGTCCTTTCCTAACGCCACAACGTGGATTCCTCCAGGTCATGCGCCTTTTGTTCGCCAATGGGATGCTTTAGCGCTTGGCTATATTGGTACTGGGCAGCATTGCCCCCCATTTATTTCACAAAACAGCCTGAGTGTGGGCCAAGATTTTTTGATTGGTGGTCATGCATGGCAATGCTTTGCTGCACCTGGCCATGATCCACACTCTTTTATTCTTTTTTCACCTGATACGGGCATTTGTATCACGGCCGATGCATTATGGAAAAACGGTTTCGGGGTCGTTTTTCCTGAAATAGAAGGTGAAGAAGGGTTTGCCGATGTGAGTGCCTCTTTAGATTTGATTGAGTCACTTCAGCCTTCCGTCATTTTTCCTGGCCATGGCTCGCCATTTACGGATGTAGCAGGGGCTCTTATACGTGCACGAGCGCGTTTGACACGCTTTATCGAGAAGCCGGAATCACATGCACTTTATGCGGCCAAGGTGTTGGTGAAGTTTAAATTGCTTGAGGTGCAGCGCATCGAACGGTCGGCGTTTACACATTGGGCATTGACTGCTGCGCATTTGGAGAAGCTTCACCATGCCTATTCGAGTAGCTTGTCTTTTGAAAACTGGTTCGAATTTATTTGCGACGATCTGGTTCGTAGTAAAGCCGCCGAAATCGATGCCGATTATTTGATAAACGCTTGATGATTTTTTCGTGCGCCTAATGCACAAAAACAAAAAGCCCATCTCGTTAGAGATGGGCTTTTTGAGGCTGTAAGAGCCTGACAATGTCCTACTTTCACACGGGAACCCGCACTATCATCGGCGCTAAGTCGTTTCACTGTCCTGTTCGAGATGGGAAGGAGTGGTACCAACTTGCTATGGTCATCAGGCATAACTTGTTGTCACCTTGATCAAATCAAGGCAACGAATTCATAGAGTCTGGAATCAGTTTTAGTCTTTCGACTCTTTTTGAATGCGTCACTTGGCATAACTTCCTTGATCATTTCTGAATCAAAGTTATAGGGTCAAGTCGCACGAGCAATTAGTATCAGTTAGCTTAACGCATTACTGCGCTTCCACACCTGACCTATCAACGTCCTGGTCTTGAACGACTCTTTAGGGGGCTCAAGGCCCCGGCAGATCTCATCTTGAAAC
>CAIRQX010000069.1 GCA_903880855.1 uncultured Burkholderiales bacterium
ACAGCAGCGGTGACCGCGCCCTCAGGCTGGCAAACCGCTGTTGCGCCTGAGTTGGGCGCAGGACATTGGACGCGTTTGCAAGTGGCCGCCAATTTATCGGCCATGGCTTTGGCACGTATGCAAGAGCATCCGCTCGAGCCCTCTTCTGCCAGAGCCCTCTTGGCCACTAGCCATGACCTACAAGACGCGTGGGAAGCGCTCACGCATCCCGATGTGTATTACGTCTCTGTGCCTGTCGAGCTCACCCAGCGTTGGACCGAGCTCAGTATTTCTATCCAACCTGACCTTGAGCGCTTCAACCAAGCGGTCTTGCGTTACAACGAAGCCATCGCCATGTTTCCTGCCTTGTTGATGGCGCGCTTATTTGCCTTTAAACCAGGACGCACCTTGGTATGACGCAAGCCCAGCCGGTGGCGCTGTGGCAACAGTTGCAAGCGGTAGCGCTCGCGCTGGTTCTAATTAGTAAAGGAACATCCGGTACGGCAGCCCTCGATGCGGTTGCGCCCGCTTTACGACCTGGTGTGCAAGCTTTGTTGTTTCATGTGTTGCGTCAATTGGGGCGGGCCCAAGCTTTGCGCGACCAGTTGGTGAGCCGCACGCCTGCGCCTTTGGCAGATGCTTTGTTGTGTTCTGCTTTGGCCTTGGCTTGGGATGAGGCCTCGGCACCTTATGACCCGCATACTTTGGTGAACCAAACTGTGGAGGCGGCTAAGAAAAATCGCAATACACAGGGGCAGGCGAATTTTTTGAATGCTTGTTTGCGGAGGTTTTTGCGGGAGAGGGATGCGCTTGTTTTAGTGTGCGACGGTGTTGTCGCCAAGTGGAACCACCCACTATGGTGGATCGAGTTATTGCAACGTGATTACCCAGATCAGTGGCAGAACATTTTGGAAGCCAATAACCAAGCTGCGCCTATGGCGGTGCGTGTGAATGTGCAGCGTACTTCGCGAGAGGCATTACTGGCGCAATGGGAACTAGTTGGTTTGACGGCTGTACCCGTTGGAGACCATGGCTTGGTATTGGACAAGGCCCGAGCAGTGCACGACATTCCAGGTTTTGCAGACGGGCTTTGGTCGGTGCAAGATACTGCGGCGCAATGTGCGGCGCCGCTGTTACTTTCAGGACTGTTAGTTACAGACGCCATCGCTGAAGGCAAGAAGGGTCATACGGCCTTGCGAGTGCTAGACGCCTGCGCAGCTCCAGGCGGCAAAACCGCGCACTTGCTCGAGCTGTTAGAACCCGGCTCCCAATTAATCGCATTAGACATAGGCGCCAAACGCTGCGAACGCATAGACCAAAACTTGCAACGCTTGGGGCTCAAAGCAGAAATCGTCGTAGCCGACGCCGCGCAACCCAAAACCTGGTGGGATGGCCAACAGTTTGACGCAATCCTTTTAGACGCCCCGTGCTCCGCTTCAGGCATCGTGCGCCGTCACCCTGATGTGCGCTGGTTGCGCCGAGCCAGTGACATCTCACAACTCGCCGCTATTCAGAAAAACCTGCTCAAAACCCTTTGGCCATTGCTTAGACCCGGCGGCCGTATGCTCTTCGTTACCTGCTCGGTGTTCCGGCAAGAAGGCGAGTTGCAGGTCAAAACGTTTGTTGAACACAACACTGACTGCACTTTGCACCCCTGTCTGGGGCATTTAAAGCCCCAAAATAGCCTGACCCCCGCCGCACTCGTCGACAATCTAGCGGGTGATCACGATGGTTTCTATTACGCACTCTTGGAAAAACGCCTGCCGGCTTGATTCCCCCCTAGCCGCGGCGCGTAAAGGCCTGCGGTTGTGGGTGGTTGTTTGCCTTGCCCTGATAGCCGCCTTGTTCCTAACTCCGCAAGCTGCCAGCGCCGCAGCCCCCACCTTTGAGTTACAAAACCTCAAAGTCGAGCAAAGCGAGGGCGCAGTCTATGCGTCCTTGCAATGGAACTTCCAATTGCCTGCGCCTTTGGAGGATGCCTTGTTCAAAGGCGTTGCACTGTACTTTGTCGCCGAAATAGAAGTCACACGCGAGCGCTGGTATTTCTACGACAAAAAATTGTTGTCTGCGCAACGCTATATGCGTTTATCGTTTTTGCCGCTGACACGCCGTTGGCGCGTCAATGTGGCGAGCCAGCCCTTCAGCAGTGCTGGTCTAGGAATGAGTTTGGGACAGTCTTACGACAACTTGGATGATGCCTTGCAATCCATCCGTCGCATTGCGCAGTGGAATATTGGCAATGCGTCTGATTTAGAGCCAGAAACCAAACAAAACATTTCGATCAGCTACAAGCTTGATCTCACCCAACTGCCACGTCCCATGCAAATGGGTGCTGCTGGACAAAGCGACTGGAACATCGCGTGGAACAAAACCCAGCGCTTCGTTTTGGAGACTAACAAATGATCCCAGAGGCACCTGCTAAGGCGGGAGCTGAGGGGGCAAAAGTGACTACAAAACCGGTTGCTAAATTCCATATGCGTTGGCTAGTACTAGTTAGTGCAGCTGTGGTGTTAGCACTAGGCCTGGTGCTGCTTTTCTTACTCACCCAAGCCACCGACAACCGCCAACTCTACGAACGCAATTACCAAGTGTTGTTTGGTCTCAATATGGTGTTGGCCACCTTGTTGATGGGCTTGATTCTTTGGTTGATGCTGCGCTTAGGTATTCGACTCAAACAAAAGAAATTCGGTAGCCGTTTGCTTCTCAAAATTGCGGCTACCTTTGCCTTGGTGGGTTTTATTCCAGGCATTTTGATTTACGGTGTGTCTTACCAATTCGTCTCCCGCTCTATCGAGAGTTGGTTTGATGTCAAAGTAGAAGGTGCGCTCGACGCAGGCTTGAACCTCGGCCGCACCACTTTAGACGCGCTCGCCTCAGATCTTGGGCAAAAAACCAAAGCGGCTATCACGCAAATTGACAACGTTGCTGATGCGTCTCTCGGGCTTGCCATAGAACGCCTGCGCGAACAACTCGGTGCAGAAGAAGTCATTGTGTGGAACAGCGCAGGCCAAGCCATTGCCACTGCGGGGGAATCACGCTACAGCCTCTCTCCCGATAGACCGCCACCCGTGTTGTTGCGTCAACTCAAATCGCAAGGCGTGGTCACTGCGATTGAAGGATTAGACGAAGCAGAAGCGCAAGGCAATGCCAAGGCAAAAATAGTGGCGCTGGCGCAAGTCTCGAGTGTGGGCATTGGTTTGCGCATGGAGTCGCGTGTCTTGCAAGTCAATAAGTCAATCTCGCCGACTCTGGTGGCGAACGCCTTAGCGGTAGAGCGCGCTTACCGTGAATACCAAGAACGCGCCTTGGGTCGCGAAGGTTTGCGCAGCATGTACATCGGTACGCTCACCTTGAGTTTGTTTTTAGCGGTGTTTGGTGCTGTGCTCTTAGCGGTGTTGTTGGGTAACCAATTGGCACGTCCACTTTTGATGCTCGCTGCTGGCGTGCGCGACGTGGCCGCTGGCGACTTGAGTCCCAAACCTGCATTGCAAGGCCGCGACGAGTTAGAAGGCTTGACGCGCTCTTTCGCCGATATGACGCAACAACTCTCCGACACACGCAAAGCGCTCGACAGCAGCATGATGCAAGTGCACACTTCGCGGGCGAATTTGCAAACTATTCTGGACAACCTAACCGCAGGCGTGATCGTGATGAACGCAGACGGCGTCATTCAATCCACCAACCCTGCTGCCACCCGCATCTTGCGCGTGCCCTTAGCTGCTTGGGAGGGACGGGTGCTGGGTGACATTGAAGGCTTGGAAGAATTTGCCGAACGCGTGCAAGACGAATTCAAAAGCTTCACTACCGAGCAAGCGCAACATGGCTTGGACCACTGGCAGCAATCATTCGAGTTGCATTCGACCGCGATGAGCCCCGCGGTGCAGACGACCGACGACAACCGTCAACACGTGACCTTGCTAGCGCGCGGCGCGGTTTTGCCCAACCAGTCGCATTTACTGGTGTTTGACGACATCTCTGAAATCGTCTCGGCACAACGCGCGCAAGCTTGGGGCGAAGTTGCGCGGCGTTTGGCGCATGAAATCAAAAACCCGCTCACGCCCATCCAACTCTCCGCTGAGCGATTGGCGATGAAGTTAGAAGGCAAAGTGGCAGAGCCAGAGCAATTGATACTGAACAAGTCCGTCAAAACCATCGTCGAGCAAGTCGACGCGATGAAGCGCTTGGTCAATGAGTTTCGTGACTATGCCCGTTTGCCAGTCGCTGTGCTGGTTCCTTTGCAACTCAATGCCGTGGTACAAGACCTGTTGCAGCTCTACGGCAACGAAAACGCTGCAGTCCCCGTGCGTGCCGACTTAGACCCGCAATGCCCCGCCATCTTGGGCGATGCGCAGCAGCTGCGGCAAGTCATCCACAACCTCTTGCAAAACGCGCAAGACGCAACAGAAGGACGCGAGCAACCCGAGGTGCGCATCGCTACGCAGTGGTTACCCGCGACTGGGCGTGTGCGCTTGATCGTGCAAGACAATGGCGCAGGTTTCCCCGCGAAGATCTTGAAGCGCGCGTTCGAGCCCTATGTGACCACCAAGAGCCGTGGCACGGGTTTAGGTCTTGCGGTCGTGAAGAAAATTGCCGAAGAACACAACGCCCGCATCGACCTCAAAAACCGTGAAACCGACGGCTTGGTGGTTGGGGCCCAAGTGTCGTTATCATTCCAAGTTGTAGATTCGCAACAGACCCAACTTTTATAAGTACACGAGATACGCGCAACCATGGCAAATATATTGGTAGTCGATGACGAGTTAGGTATCCGAGACCTCTTGTTCGAAATCCTGAACGACGAAGGCCACGCCGTAGAAGTCGCAGAAAACGCCGCCCAAGCGCGCGCCGCAAGACATGCCACCCGCCCCGACTTGGTCTTGTTAGACATTTGGATGCCTGACACCGATGGCGTTACTCTTCTTAAAGAGTGGGCTGGTGCCGGTTTGTTGAATATGCCTGTCATCATGATGAGCGGCCATGCGACTATTGACACTGCTGTTGAAGCCACACGCATTGGTGCGCAAGCGTTTTTAGAAAAACCCATCACTTTGCAGAAATTGCTTAAGGCGGTGGAGCAAGGGTTGTCGCGTAAGCCTATGGGTGCGGCTGCCTCTAAGTCTGGCTCTGGTGGTTCTGCTCACTCCTTGTCTGGGAATGGCGCTGGCGCTTCTGCGGCGCAACCCCAAGCCGTTATCTTGTCTGCTACCCAGCAGACCTTTGAGTTGGAATTGCCCTTGCGCGATGCGCGCGATGCGTTTGAGCGTGCTTATTTTGAATACCATTTGGCGCAAGAGAGTGGATCAATGACTCGGGTGTCTGAGAAGACGGGGCTCGAGCGGACGCACTTGTATCGCAAGTTGAAGCAATTGGGTGTGGATTTATCTAAGCCTAAGCGGATGGCTTGATAGCTTTATGTGTCTTATAAGCGGCCTTGGGCTTGCAAGTGGCTGTTACAATCTCTGCTCCAAGGCCCGGTAGCTCAGTTGGTAGAGCAGCGGATTGAAAATCCGCGTGTCAGTGGTTCGATTCCACTCCAGGCCACCAGTTTATGCGGTTTGTAGCGTGAAAACGTGCTACAGATTTCCGTAGCACGAACGTAGCACGGTTTTGAAACAGCAAACAAAAGAAAACGTGTGGTTTTCTTTTGTGTTTTAAAAAGCATTCACTCCCACACTCCCCCCAATTTTTCTGTTTGTATAACAGCTATACAAAGCTGTTAGCTTCTACAGCTACAGCAGTCCCACACGTGCATAGTCATTAAACGCACGTAAACAAGCTACAAGCGCATTTACAAGCTGAGTGCTACACACACTACCCACACACCCTACGAGTGGGGGTGAACAAGCACACACAAGCAAATTTAACCAACCCATATGCCTAATGCACAACCCACACAGCAAATTTGTGGGGGCAGCCACTTTTTTTAACACAGTCTGACGTCTTTCGAACTCAATGGAACTGAGTTGGTCGAGAGGCTTGTGACGGCCAGTTGATTAAAAGTATGCTCAAAAAATTAGTGCCTGGCTACCAGCCTAATGGAGATGCAGTAGATTGGAATGGGGGGCTTAAGCAATGAGCACCCTATTTGAGGTCTATTATTGCGCCACGAGCTTAACGCATTTCCACAATAGCGATGGGGTGTCATTTCTGTCTGAGCTCAAGGAATTTTCAAGCACTCATTCTCGGATCATGTGTATCAAAGAGGGCTTGTATTTCAATAATATCGAGCCAAGGCTCAGAGATCTGTTGTACTAACTCAATTTAAAAACAAAAATATCACCAATTAAAACAGCTAGTGAAATACCCAAAAAAGAAGAAAGAAATACCAAGTTTGTAACTTCAGTAGTCATTCCCGCAACAAACATATGACTCATAAAAAAAAGTAAAAAAAGCGTTAAGTGTTTAATAGTGTCATGGGTGCTTTTAGAATGAATATTTATAGCAAATACAACAGGTATAAAAAGTAAGGCAATGCTCGAAATTAAGCCCCAGATGCCAGACCTAACGGCGCTTGTAAAAACTTCATTGTGAAATCCATTTTTTACATAATCCCTTGTGAATGAAGTAGCATATTGAGAAATTCCCGGTGAATCCATTAATTTCATCCATCCTAAGTCCCCCCAGCCTTTGAGAGGGTTTTCTAAAAAATAAAAAACTGCCATACGATAAAAGGAGATGCGCATGCCAACAGAATTATCTGGATTCAAACTATTCCAGTGGTAGTTGCTTATTTCTGAAAGTGCCAAATATATTTTTTCTACAAAAACTGGCTGAAACGGAATGAAAAACAATATTCCTCCAAGTAATAAAAGTGCTCCCAAAAACGCCTTCTTTTTACCGTATTTCTGCAATGCAAAGCCGCGAATCCAAATAAATAGGAAAAGAGGCAGTACAAGCCAGCCAGTTCTACTACCACTCATCACTGAAAGATAGAGTCCTGAAAAAATGGCAATAATCAAAAATATACGGTGAGTAATGCTTAATTTATGCCAAAAGAAGTTCAATGAATAAATAGACAACAAAGAAAACAGTAATGTCAAACTTCCAAAGCTAAGAGCATCTACAAAATAAGTTGTGATTCGATTAAGGCCCCATGCCTCGCCCGGTAGACGCATTGTTGTCCAGCTAGGTTTATAAAGAAGAGTCCAAATCAAAGCAGCATGAAAGGAGAACTTCATCCATAAAAAAGTAATGGGCTCTTTACCTTCCTTGTGAAGCCATCCAAGTGAAATAGCCCAAAACACAGGAGCACACAAAGCAACTCTCAAAGGCGCATCAAAATTAGGCGGATAAAACTCCCCCCTTAACAGTTGCCCCATACCCACCGCAATCACAGGACCAAGCAAGGTCAACGCAATGATCCATCTCCAACGATTTACTTCGTAAGCCTTTTGAATTGTGGACTCTTTGTTACGAAATAAAAAAAACAAAGACCCCGCAAATACAATAAGCACTACCAAATTAGTCCAGTGCTTCACCGTTAGTAAAAAAACGGGCGAAACAATCACCAAAGAGCGAAAACTAATCAGCTCTTTCCAAAACTCCCATCGACGCCAGTTAGAGCCAAACGAATGCATTTTTGTCTCTAGTTCCGTGCAATGTCATGCCAAAGTCGCGCAGTTCGTGCGCGCGCCATGCAAGGTGCGAACGTTTCAAGTTACGACGATACAACTTGCGCTCGAGCCAGCTTTGGCCATAGAGCTTTCTGTCATTGACCTTGACGAGCACATCTTGGTTCTGAATACCTAAAACTATTTTCATATGCTCTTGGGTCACACTGCCGAAGTGGTGGATCCATACGCTGCCGGTGGTAGCGTGTGCAATGCCGTGTTTGCGCACTTCGTTGTAAAACAATCCATCTTCAAATCCCAGCAAAGTCGGGTTGGCGCGAAAGAAGCCAATTTGGTTAAAGAGCGACCAGTGGATGCACATGCAAATGGCATTACTGGATCCCCGACGCACGGCATTGGCGGTGATATGTTGCGCTTGTTCTGCAAACTGAGGAAAGTCGTAGTCCGCCGTTCCGTCAATACGCGCAGGGGAGACGAGTTGCAGTTGGTTCGTAGTAGCGAATTCAATCAAACGCTGCACAAAACCCGGCGCGACCACGATGTCGTTGTTCATCACAATCGTCCACTCGCTTTGTTGCGCCAAGATACCTTGATTCCAAGCGGCGCCGCATGAAATGTTTTGGCGGTTCAAAATGGCGGCACCTAAGCCACGTTTTTGCAAGTACGCTTGGGTACCGTCGGTAGAGGCGTTGTCTACAGCGACGATGCGGCTAGCATCTACTCCGGATGCCAGCAAACTGTCCACGCACTGCTTGGTGTAGTCAAGGCAGTTGAGGGTGGCGAAGGTTACGGTGTAGTTAGACATTATGATATTTTAATGTTCGGCTTTATTTTAATGAGTGATCAAGCAGTTTTCTGAACAACCACTTCAATCTGGGCTAAAGCATCCCCCAATAACTGGTCAACTGGATAGCCATGAATAACCAACCATTTATGAAACCGGTGACGCATTGGATGATTAAATGACATTGTTCGCTTTAAAACACTGTTTATAAAACGCAATCCTTTATGCGGTCGTTTGGGAGTTCTATTTCCGAGCCATATCAAATCATATGCATAACCAAAGTCTTGCACTGCTTCGGAGATAACGTTGGCATGAGGTAATCCACGACAAAGTTGTCCAATGTCATAGGAGACGGGTGTTGCACCAGTTTCTTTATGCAGTCGAAATGAAGAGTAGTGCTCAGGGCTAAAAAAACTAGGCCAAATATTTTGTTCGTACAAATATTCGTCTGGCACAACGACTATCAAAAACCCACCAGGCTTAACCAACGACCACCAGCGATGCAGCGCCTGAACAGGGTCTAGCATATGTTCAAGCGAATGGCTACTGTGGACAGTGTCAAAACTACCAGTCTCAAAATATTCATCAATTTTGTTAGCGTCGCCATGTTCTTGGTCAAAGGCCAGAGCATGAGGACACACAAGGTCTGGTCCGGCACCAATATCTAACACGCGTCCGCTTAAATAGGTCGAAGCAAAGTGGGGCGGTCTGAATTTATTAGTTTTAGACGCTTCTTGCATAGTTTCTTTCTTTGGTATCACCAAGGCGTCGCCTATGCGAAGTCTTAGTGTTTAGAATATTACATGCCTAAAGTCAAGGGTCAAAACAAGAAAGCAGCAGTTGTCGCAACTGGCTGGGTCGGTGACTCTATTATGTGCTCTGCTGCAGCCAAGTCTCTGCATGAAGATAAAGGATATCAAGTAGATTTTTTCATCAAGTGGCCCCAACTTATGCGCATCATGGAGGCCGATGATAGATTCACCACGGGACTTTATCAAGATAACTTCTTAGGCCGTTTGAAACTAAAACTCAGCTTGCAGCAATATGACTTGGTGGTATATGAGCCCAAGATGTGGAGCCACACTGAACCCAAGATAGTTGAGATTAGAAGATTGGCTGGATGCCGCTTAAGTTCTGAATATATTTTAAAAATTGCAGAAGAGCTACCTTTAGGTTACCGAGTTGCGGGTAGTAAACCTTTGATAACACTCTCTAGAGATATCTATAAAAAAGCTTACGGCAGAGACATTGACGATTTTGTAAATATATTGCACCAATTGTGCGATGTGGAATGGATCGGTTTAGCCCCAAATCTAAGTAGCAAATATGGCAAATATGAAGACTTGCTACCTCTAGCGCAGGCCATGAAAAAATCCGATTGCTTCATAGGGCCGGAGGGCGGGATGTTGTGGTTAGCCGGGTGTTTGGGTGTTCGCACAATTTATTTCACCGAACACTTTCATCACGTGCGCCCCCCAGGCCCAGATGGTGATCCATGGAAGTCACTGGGGATAGCCAATATGTTTCCCAATGCAAATCACATTGCAATGCCGTCCTATTGCAGCAACCAGGATGCGGTGGAAATTATCAGTAACGCGCTGGTGGGTTGATAAGACGCTAGCCCAATAATCTAGCTACATTCTTTTTGATGGTACGTTTGATTCTGTAACCGGCCGATAATTTTTTCAGGCTGAAGTTTGACGAATGGGGTTTAAGTATCAAGTATCCATCGTCTAGATAACTTTTTTCAATGGTTTTGTCAGGAAAAAGCGCATGGACGAAATCTAGGTTTCTCCAGCTGGACGGAATATTGGCGAAGCTATTTGAAATTTGCCCGTTTTCAAACGGCCCGTCTTCATACAACTTTAGATCGTCCACCACAATCACGTCCATCGCCCCGGGTCTTAATTGGCGAATCAGTTGTAACTCTTCTTGCAGCGGCATCGTGACGCCGTTGGGCGTGTGTTCTGCATAGTTATAACCAACTTCTACCTCTCCTGGAAAGTGCGCATCCAAAAAAAAGAAAATGGACGTAGTGGAGGGCACTTGGCGCAAGATAGATTTCAGCGCAGTGGTGGAATCGGAGTGGAGGATATGCACCTGCGGATACGACGCAAAAAGCGTACTGGCGCGTTCAGCGGTGGGTGAATGAATTTCAGAGCTATAGAGAGTTGAAAAGTTTCCGTTATCCAGCGCATGTTTCAATGAATGTCCCAAGCCAGTTCCAGTTTCAAAGAAGACTTGGCATTGCGTGTGTTGAAGGTCGTATTTGTGGAGTGTTCCCATGGCTTCCTGCTAGCTTGTTGTAAATGTAGTCATCTTAAGTGCGCGCTTGGGGTGCTTGTCTGCCGAGGCGATAGATATAAACCGTCAGCGCTATCAAAGCAAAAGTACTTACCAAAACATAGATCAGCAAATGCATCTGAGCAGTAGTTGTGTAAATGTGAAAAGCTGGAAGTAAATGTGCGTCTTCAAATGGGTTAGCTACCCACAAAAAATTACGTTACGATTTTTTTACGCACACTACTCACGCTTTTAGCGGGGTGAATTTTTGCGACTCCCCCACACAGTTACAGTACGTACAATCAAAGCATTTTTTTGCGGTAGCTTTTTATAACAATAATATATTCAAAACCATGTGGTTTTTCTGTAACTCAGTATGTCACACTTAACTCAAAAAAAACGCTACAACCCGCATAAAAACTGGACAAATCGACATACGTGTATTGAAAATCCGCGTGTCAGTGGTTCGATTCCACTTCAGGACACCACATTGAAACGCCTAATCTCATACGGTTGGGCGTTTTTGTTTGTATGAATTCCGTACCGCAGCACATCGCCATCATTATGGACGGCAATGGCCGCTGGGCGCAGATGCGGCATATGCCTCGTACCGTTGGGCATGCCAAAGGAGCGGCGGGGGTTCGCGACTTGGTCGAGTTTTGCGCGCGTAAGGGTGTGAAATACCTCACCCTGTTTGCTTTTAGCACCGAAAACTGGAGCCGTTCTGAAGAAGAGGTTTCGACCCTCATGGGGCTCTTTCTTAATTACCTTGAAAAAGAAATCAAAAATCTCTCCCAAGCGGGAGTGCGTTTACAAGTTATTGGCGATGTCGCGGGTTTCTCACAAGAGCTGCAAGAACGTATCTCCGAAGCCCTTAAAGCCACTGCAGCTAACGAAGGCATCGTTTTGACGGTTGCTGCGAACTACGGTGGGCGGTGGGATATCGTGCATGCCGTGAAGCGGTGGCTAGCAACCCAACCTCAACCTGATGCGCAAGGCCTTACACAAGAAGAAGTTGCTAAATTTCTAAGCACTGCCCATATGCCAGACCCTGATTTATTAATCCGTACTGGGGGTGAGCAACGCATTAGCAACTTTTTGCTGTGGCAAGTGACTTATACAGAACTGTACTTCACCAATGTTTTGTGGCCGGAGTTTGATCCGATCCAGATGGCATTAGCTTTGGAGTGGTACCAAACAAGACAGCGTCGATTTGGGCAGGCTAAGTAAATTAAAGAATCATCATGCTACAAGTAGAACATGTCCAACGTCAGCGTTTGTGAAACAAATAGGGGGACTTGATTAGAGGATGGTTTTGGTTCATCTTTCAACGTAAGAATTGAAGATGAAATTGAAATCTAATCAACCCAAGGCCACTGCAGAGCATGTGGTCAAAGACATCCGAAGAACCACTAGGCGGAATTACTCAACCGATGCAAGATACGCATTGTTCTGAGCGGCTTGCGGGGCGAGGACAGCATTGCTGAGCTGTGCCGCAAGGCAGGTATTGCGCAGGGATTTACTACAACTGGAGCAAGGAGTTTCTTAAAGCGGGTAAGAAGCGCTTGGCTGGGGAGACTGTTCGCCCCACTCCTTTTTCCGCTGGTACGCACGGTTTAAGCAACTTCGTGGCGAGGTGGGCTAAATAATCACTACCGTGGGCCTCTGCACGACCTTGGAATTGCTTGCCTGGGGAGATAAGGGCCAAACTCATTGAGTTGGCCCTAGAGGTGCCTGTATCATTTGGGTCTAAAATTCAGTATTTGAATAATTAATTGCCAACTAAATTCTGTTAGCGATATGCCGACAATTTGTCCCCTAACTAAATCTTCTTGAGTAGTAAATAATTATTTATCCATTTATTGCTGAGGGTTCGATTGACAAACTCCTCTCCTGATCCCACCCTTAACCACATAACTAATCTTGACCCTCAGAGGGTTGTGGTGTTGATCCCTGTATGTAACCCAGGTTCGCGATGGGGTACTTTTTTAAAAGCATTGTCGAACCAAACACTGCGCCCTTATCGATGCGTTGTTATTGATTCGGAATCTACCGATGGCGCAGTGGAACTCGCACTAAATTACGGTATTACAGTGCATCGCATATCCCGCGATGAATTTAATCACGGTGCGACACGCCAATCGGGCATCAATCAATTTGTTGGGGATGCTGATACAGTCATATTTTTGACTCAAGATGCCATCTTGGCCGATACTGATGCACTTCAGAAACTTATGGCAGGACTCAAAGAGCCAAGCGTAGCAGCTGTCTTCGGGAGGCAAATACCCAGCGCTGACGCTACTCCTATTGCAGCACATGCTAGGCTGTTTAATTATTTAACATTCGATTACACCCGAAGCTGGAGTGATATAGCCGAGCATGGAATAAAAACCTGTTTTCTTTCTAATTCATTTGCTGCATATAAGGTTAAAGCGCTGCTCGAGGTCGGTGGCTTTCCCTCAAATGTCATATTAGGGGAGGACATGCACCTAGCTGCTCGTCTCATCATGGCTGGCCAAAGCATAAGTTACCAGTCACTTGCATCTGTCTATCATTCACACAATTATTCTTTATTTGATGAATTTAAGCGCTACTTTGATATCGGTGTTTTTCATTCACAAAATAGTTGGATCTTGCAAAAGTTCGGAGAAGTCAGCCGAGAAGGACTAAAATTTTTGCATTCTGAGTTCTCCTACCTCCTGAAGATTGCTCCTTGGCGTTTGCCGGAAGCTGCGTTCCGCACGCTGCTAAAAGTTACTGGTTATCGGCTTGGCTTGATGCATTATCGATTTTCTTTAAGGGCATGCCGTATTTTGTCTATGAACAAAGGTTATTGGAATTGATTACCCAGGAACAAAGACTTGACACCTTATTTCCCGAGGGTGCCCCTAGGCTAAATCTAATTCAATTGCGTCTTTCTAAGCTGGCTTTGTTGCTGGGCGACATATTTGCCTTTGTTATTGCATTTGTGCTGTCAACGATATTTGTTGTAAATAATAACGGAATGAATTTACGGGCGTGGTTCGACGGTCAGAGTTCGCAACGTTTTACAGCTTGGGCCTTAATAGTCATTGCTGGCGTACTAATTTTGTTGATACGATTTCAACACTACAGCGAACGTCGGGCATTTTGGGACGAATTGAGTGATTTCATAAAGTTAATTTGTTTTTTGGCCCTAATAGACATTGCAATGATGGCGTTCGCTCGCTGGAATGCTTCTCGTCTTTGGTGGCTGGCCGTTTGGTTTTTGTCGTTTACTTCACTCATGACGATGCGCCTAATCACGCGTCAATTACTTAAATGGTTAAGAATTTGGGTCAGGCCAACCATCATCATTGGCATTGGACCGAATGCAGAGGATGCAGCACTTGCATTGCACAGCCAGCCAGAACTTGGCTTGCAAGTCATTGGTTTTGTGGATACCTTTGCTCCAAGTGTATTTGGCGTACCAGCAACTCAACCGCGATTGCACCAATCACTTATCGAGCATGTAACCTCGCAGCCTAGTGTTCAATGGGTTATTGCACTAGAACATGCCGAGTCGGAAGAAAGAGAGCGCTGGTTGAGATCGTTGGCACAGAGGGGCGTTATGGATGTTAGTGTGATACCCGCAATGCGAGGTATTCCTCTTCTTGGTACAGACATAAGCCACTTCTTTTCCCATGAGGTAGCCTTGTTGCGTATGCGAAACAACTTAAGACGTTGGCCTGCTCTATTAACGAAGCGCGTTTTCGACACCCTTATAGCGCTAGCGCTAATAGTTGGCTTAAGCCCCTTTTTGCTTTTTATTGCATTGTTGATTCGCCGTGACGGTGGGCCTGCTCTTTTTGCACATTCCCGAGTTGGTAAAAGTGCAAAGAGTTTCCATTGCTATAAATTTAGAACAATGGGGGTTAATGCAGAGCAAGAGTTAGAAATGCTTTTGCAGCAACAGCCTGAGTTGCGCGAACGATGGGAGGGAGAACGCAAACTTCAGTACGATCCCCGTGTTAGCAGGTTTGGTAAATTACTTCGTCAAACAAGTTTAGATGAGTTGCCGCAACTGATAAACGTAATTAGGGGCGATATGAGTCTTGTTGGACCGCGCCCAGTGGTAAGCGAAGAGTTGCCGCGGTATGGTGATGATATCGGTTATTACTTAATGGTTCGCCCCGGAATGACGGGACTTTGGCAAATCAGTGGAAGGAGTGACCTTGATTACGAAAAACGTGTTTATTTAGATACTTGGTACGTTAAGAACTGGTCTATTTGGTATGACCAAATTATTTTATTTAAGACCCTAGGAGTCGTGATACGCCGTGCAGGTGCGTATTAGCAATTAATCTAAACTATACCTGTTATGGATTCTAGGGAAAATCAAGTCACACAAGGTATAGATGTATCAGTAGTCATACCTTCTTATAACCACGCACTATTCATAGTTGACGCTATTGAAAGTGTCATTCAACAAACGTTTCGATCTTGGGAATTAATTATAGTTGACGATGGCTCAACTGACGGCTCCTGTAGGTTGCTTGAGAGTAAGTTTGGCCTGCACAATCAAATAAAAATTATTTTTCAAAACAATCAAGGTGCGCATCATGCAATTAATAGGGGAATGGCTCTTGCCAGTGGACGTTACATCAGCATCTTAAATTCGGACGATATCTACCATCCTGAGCGTTTGCAAAAGTTGGTTAACTATTGTGATCAAAACCCCGTAGGCCTTGCGTTTACTTTGGTTTCACCAATAGATGCAAACGGCGTGATTATTAACGCAGAAGGTCATCCCTGGTGTCGTTTGTATGCTCGATTAATACGTGAACTTCAAGAAGATGGGGTCAAGATGGCCTTGCTTACCGGGAATTTCGCTATTACCACCTCAAATTTCTTCTTCCACTCACGACTATTTCTAGAACTTGGTGGCTTTGCCAATATGCGCTATAACCATGATTGGGATTTCATGGCGAGGTTGGTTCACAAAGGCATGACATTAGAGTGTGTCGGAGACGGGCCTTTGTTGTCTTATCGAATCCATGGTGGCAACACCATCACTCAAAATACACTAAAGGCTAGGCTAGAACTAAAGAGAATATTGCGCAGTCTCATTCCGCCGGCTGACCCTTACTGCGCTAGGTTGGTTTCACGCATTGAGTTGAACATGCGGTCAATAAGGCGTGAGCATGAGGTCCGTTTGCTAACTCAGCAACTCGCGCAGATTGAAAATTCCCGCTTACATAAGCTTGAGAGACTGCTAGCAAGGTTGATTTCGGCATTTCGTAGGCTTTTTGTTTGAAGCGAGTTCGTCAAAAATTATGATACTAAAAAGAATTGGCTGGACTTTGTGGCGATCAGCTCGCTATCCGCTTTATCGAAAACATATCATTTCTAAAATTCGTCAAAAAATATATGAAGGTACACTTTTTTCTTGGCTTTGGAGCCGCATAAAGCGTCGTGTTGCTTCGTCGCTTAGAGCATCATTGTTTATGCTGAGATGGTCTAAGCCTTCAGAAAATGCCCAAGACTACATACATGCCATTGGCTTCAATCAAGTCCCTAATCCAGACTACTTTCAGCAGCGAAAACGTTTTTCAATCCAAGATCCTGTTGAAAGAACCCCGCGGTTTCTTGCCTACTACTTGCCCCAGTTCCATCCGTTCGATGTAAATAACAAAGCCTGGGGCGAAGGCTTCACGGAATGGACCAATACAACCAAAGCCCTTCCTCAGTACAAGGGACATTTCCAGCCACACTTGCCTTCTGATTTGGGTTATTACGACTTGCGTTTGCCTGATGTCATGCGAAAACAAATCGACATTGCCAAGTCTTATGGTGTTCACGGTTTTTGCTTTCATTACTATTGGTTTGACGGCCAAAAGGTTATGGATTTGCCCTTAAATAATTTTTTGGAGAGTCCCGATATGGATCAGCAATTCTGTATTTGCTGGGCCAATGAAAACTGGACCCGTCGCTGGGACGGCATGGAGTCTGATGTCATTTTGCAGCAGAGCTACTCTTATGAAAAATGCGTAAAGTTCATTCGCGACATAATTCCCATCTTGCAGGATTCGCGTTATATACACGTTGATGGCAAGCCTTTTCTTGTAATTTACAGGCCTTTGCTCATTCCACAAATCGAGAAAATAGTACAAGTATGGCGCGCGGAAGCCGCTATGGCTGGGTTGCATGGTTTGTGGCTGGTATGCGCTCAAGCCTTTGGGCTTGAGGATCCGCGCCCAATTGGATTCGACGCTGCCGTGGAATTTCCGCCGCATAAAATGGCTGATCGGATTGAGGATGTGGCTCCGCCTGAGGGATTGTGGAACCCAAAATTTAAAGGCCATACGTGGCTTTATGCCGATGCGGTAGGTGAATCGATGACGCGCGACGCGCAGCCATATCCCCTTTATCGTTGCGCCTTCCCCTCTTGGGATAATGAGGCCAGAAGGCCTGGAGCAGGAAACTCGTTCGCAAAAGCTAGCCCGCTTCAGTTTGGTGAATGGCTTGCTACATGTGACAGCTATTCTCGTGAAACTCAGCCTAGTACCGAAAAATTTGTCTTCATCAATGCATGGAATGAGTGGGCTGAGGGCGCGCACCTAGAGCCCGACCGTCACTTTGGCTACGCTTGGCTTGAGCAGATCGCTCGGCTTGCTGAAAAAAAACACGCATACCTGTCAACTAATCTCACTTATTGTGTTCCAGTTACCCCTTCTTCGACACTGGCTCGCATTGCCGTGCTCGTTCATATCTACTATGAAGAAACGTGGGCAGACATTGGACAAGCCCTATCTTCTTTGGAAGTTCCGTTTGATTTAATCATCACAACCACTCAAGATAAAGTGGTTTCAGTCTCAACCCAAGTCAAGGCCGTCTATCAAAATGCCGAAATCTATGTGGTTGAGAATAAAGGTCGAGATATTCGTCCTTTCATTGCAACTCTTCCTTTGTTGATTGAACGTCAATATCAGGCGGTCTTAAAGCTGCACTCTAAAAAATCGTTGCACAGAGGCGATGGCGACCTTTGGCGTAAAACCCTAATTGCTCAATTGCTCCCGCGCGGACCAGAGCTTGGGCAGCTTATCAACAGCCTCGCACAATACCCATCGATGGGGCTGATTGCGCCGGATGGAAATATATTAAATATTCAACGTTATATTGGCTCTAATAAACCATGGGTGGAAAAGCTGGTAAATGAGTTGGGCGAAAGTGTTCATTGGCTTGAGCAAGCCAAACCGTGGTTTGCCGCAGGGACAATGTTTTGGTTTAAGCCACAGTCCATCCAAAGTTTGCTTCACTGCCCATCAATTCAGAGTGACGCGTTCGAACTGGAAACAGGGCAGATAGACGGTACCCTTGCCCATGCAATCGAGCGCGTGCTAGGTTGTGCTACCTTGGTAGATGGCTATCATTTGATAGACACTAGCCTTGCTGGAGCCATTGGCTCATCCGATGATAGTCTTAAGCGACAAGCTGAAAAAGCTTGGGCAAATAAGTGGAGTTACAAAGGACGTCAACGAACTGTGGACTCTTTATTCGCCCGCCCCACTGAAACATACGCATAAATGCACTACGTGAAATTAGTTAACTTCAAATGCGCCTTTCTTTTGTGTGTATTTGCCCTTTTTTTGGCCGCGACTGGCGCATTGGCTCTTGAGAGCAATGAATTATCTTCAGAGCAAGACTATTTTCGGGAAATACCACAGGTTTTTGCAGTGTCTAGGCTACCCCAAAAGCCTCAAGACACTTCGGGTGCAAACACACTCATCGACCGCGAGTACATACAGGCCAGTGGTGCGCGAACACTAAGTGACCTATTTGTAGGTATTCCTGGCTTTCAAGTCGGGCTCAGCGATGGTGGCCGACCGGTAGTAGCCTATCACGGCTTTTCTGGGCAAATTTCGCAGCGTATGCAAGTGTTTGTAGATGGCCGCTCCCTATATGCGCCCTACATGTTTGGCGGTGTGGATTGGAGTTCGGTGAGTGTGCCCCTTGATGAAATAGAGCGAATTGAAATTCACCGAGGTTCAAACTCTGCCGCCTTTGGTGCGAATGCTTTTTTGAGTGTGATTCAAATTTACACCAGAGCAGCCGTTCAAGCTACAGGTGCGTCGGCGCACATTCGACAAGGAAATAACGGTATAGCCGATCGATCTGTTCGGTTCGGGCGTTCCAGTGACGATGTCCAATGGCGTGTAGTTGCAAGCCAGCAAGGCGATCAAGGGTTGATAAACCGCAGCGACAACTTCAAAACAGAAAGTGTCGATTTCAAGGCAGAGTATCAAAAATCCGTTAATCAATCATTGATACTTATTGGAGGAGCAAACAAAGGCCACTTTGGGGAAGGGTTGCAGAATAGCATTGCTGACCCTGTTCGTGATGACAACAAGTCCTCGACATTTGCGCACCTGAAATTCAAGGAACTAGTGGATGACGGACAGGAGTGGAGCCTGTCGTCTTCTTTGACACAAGACAAGGGCTACGATACTTACCAAGTCCCCCTCTTGTCTGGAGGTGCAGTGAATATTTCTAAAACTCGACAAGCTAACCGTTTCTCACTTGAGTACCAGCACTTCAGGAGCCTGTCCCAAAGTCTCCGTGCATCTTGGGGGGGGGCGGGTAACTTAGAGGAGGTTCAGTCCTTCGATTTGTTCTCTACAGATGCCAAACAAAAAAATTTAGCATGGCGCATTTACTTTAACCAAGAATGGACTCCCCTTAATAGTTTGACATTCAATGCGGGAGGGCTTTTTGAAAAAGATCTCTTCTCACCGCAACAATTTGCGCCACGTTTTTCGGCCAACTGGAAACCTTCTTCTAATCAAGTCTTCAAGCTTGGCTACTCATCAGCATTCAGAACACCCAGCCTGTTTGAGCAAAAATCAGACTGGCGTGTCCGTGATGTAAACAACCAAACCCTCTACATCAAATACCTCTCCCGCGGGGGATTAGTGCCTGAGCACATCAGGGCTAAAGACTTGGTTTATCAAGCACAGTGGGCGCCACTTGGCCTATCTTTGGATGTTCGCCTTTTTAAAGAAGAGCTGTCCAGCCTCATCACGAGAGAACTTTATCAACTATCTGGGGGTACAAACAGCTCGACAGTCGCCTACGATCTGCGAAACAGCGCGTCCGTATCGCAACACGGATCTGAGTATCAGTTGAGCTGGAGGCCCTTTTCTGGATCAACGATTTACTTAAGCGAATACAGAGCTAACACTGGAAGCATCAACTCATCGCTTCAACTTAGCGCCCCTCAAAGCTCCAGTAGTTTGGCATGGATGCATCGGGCAGAAAACGGATTTAGCCTTTTTACATCCTATGCAAGGACCGGTTCCATGACATGGCTTGGCGAATCAACCGCAGCGGGCGAGCAAAAATTGCTATCCATGTCGTTGCAAAAGGCCTTCAAGTTAGATCACGCATCCTTAAGAACTAGTCTGACATGGCGCCGACCTATTGGCCACTTTGTTGAGTACCGTGAATTGCAATATATGCCCCGAAGCGTTTGGCTTGGTGTTCAGATAGACCACTAAGCACGAACCTATTGCCATCATGATCAATGTCAGTGGCCTCCAATTACTGACGCGCCAATACTATTGGGTATTGGTGATGGTATTGACCATCATTCCCCTGTCGTCTCAGGCGACGGGTCTATTGATTCTCTCTAGTCGAACTGGCGAGGCGTATGCAGACACCATTGAGGGTATCAAGGCCGAATTAGGCCGGTCACTTGAGTTTCGTGTTCAGTACCTCAATGACCCTTTGCTCGCTTGGAGAGAGGCTGACTCACCAAGTCTCGTCATCACCGTGGGGGTTGATGCAGCCAACGCCGCTATTCAAGGCGTTGAGCCCAGCACGCCTGTGTTGTGCTTACTAATTCCAAAAATTACATTTGAGTCATTAACGGTCAACAGGCGAGAAGGCCGAAAAATCTCTGCCATTTATCTTGATACGCCTGTTGCTCGGCAGATAGAACTGATTCGCATCCTTCTGCCCCAAGCGCGCAGTGTTGGAGCTTTACTTGGAGAACGCTCGGTCCGGGAAAAAGAAGCACTCAAGGCTGCGGTTCGTGAACGTGGCCTCACATTGCGTTCAGACTATGCCCGGCGCGACTCCGAGGTTTACCCAATCTTGAAATCTATACTAAGTGAATCGGACGTATTCTTGGCTGTCCCAGACCCATTGGTCATGAATGCATCGACTGCACAGAATGTGTTGATCACCGCTTTTAGAAGTCAAGTCCCAGTCGTGGGTTACACCGCTAGCTACGTCAAGGCTGGTGCGCTCGCTGCGGTCTACAGTACTCCTCAGCAAATTGGGCAAGAGGCAGGACAGATCGTTAAAACCTATCAGCGTACCAATATCTTGCCTGCTCCAAAGCACCCAAGATATTTTTCTGTAGGAGTTAATGCTAGCTTGATGAAAACCATCGGCATGCCATTCGTAGATGAGTATTTGCTTGAACAGCGACTGCTCAAGGGAGAGTAAATTGTTCGCCCGTTTTAGGCCTTTGCAAAAGATCCTTCGCATCTATGAGGTGGCTATGACTAGCTTGCGTTGGAGACTTCTGTGGCTGTCCATGCTGCCTTTAGTGCTCTTTGCTCTTGTTTGGACTTGCTACGTTTTGATTCAACGTAACACCGACCTAACCTCTCAATTAGAACAAAGAGCTCAATTACTTGCTCGGCAAATGGCAGTCGGCTCTGATTACGCGATCTTTGCCCAAAACATGCTGGCGCTCCAAGCCATCACCTTCTCGGTGGTCCACGAACCCGAGGTGAAGTTTGCAGGCGTCTATGACGCCAGCTTCCAGCCTTTATCAGTTATTGATAGACGGAGCATTTATGACGAAGTCGAAGACGCAACAAGGCTAAGGCAGCTTAAAACAGTTGGGCGCTTGGGCCTGCCATTCATGCAGCTCGTTTCAGATCGAGTTATTCGATATGTCCAGCCAATTAGATCTGTTGGTGTTGATATTGAAGACCTATCTAAATCTGAAGGCCTAAAACAGTCTAGTGACGTACACGGCTATGCTTTAGTCGAGGTCTCTATCGACTCGATCTATTCAGAATTAGTCAGATTTATGGGTGAGGCCTTATTGATATTAGTGATTTTTTTGCTAACGGCCTGGCTGGTTGTGAGTCGTCTCAGTTTAAAACTTGATCAAAATTTTCGCTTTGTTGCGGATGCAGCTAAGCGAATTGGCGCTGGTGAAACGCAAGTGCGAATAGGCCCAAATGACATCAAAGTGTTCGATCGCTTAGCAGTAGACGTGAACCTAATGGCCGAAAGGCTAGAGGTATCCCAGCGGGACTTGGAGTCGCAAGTATTGAATGCAACACATGCCCTGCGTGAGCAAAAAGACGCCGCCGAAAAAGCAAACACTGCCAAGTCAAGATTCTTGGCTGCGGCCAGCCATGACCTGCGCCAACCCATTCATGCACTCAGTTTGCTTGTTTCAGCTGCGCAGCACGAAAAAGACCCATTGGCTCTATCAGTCATCATTAGCCGCATTGAGGCTGGTACAGCATCGCTTAGCGACCTGCTCAACTCCCTGCTTGATATTTCCCGTCTCGACGGGGGCGGTGTTCAGGTGCGCCAAGATGATTTTCAGCTTGATGTCCTCATGAACAAACTCCAAGACACCTATCAAAGCCTAGCTAAAGAAAAGGGGGTCGGGCTAATAGTTCGTCCAACGAAAGCCTGGACCCAATCCGACCCGGCTTTGCTAGAGCGTGTCCTCGGAAACCTACTATCAAACGCCATTAATTACACCCAAAGTGGTGGCTCCGTTTATGTGGCCGTGCGCCCAAGAGGTAACGAATGGTTGATTCAGGTACGAGACAATGGCCCCGGCATTCCTATCAAAGACCAGGAAATTATCTTCCAAGAGTTTGTACAACTCAGTAACCCCCAGCGTGATAGGAGTTTGGGTTTGGGCCTTGGATTAGCAATTGTTCAACGCCTAGTGCGGTTACTAGGCTTACGCATAGAGGTACGCTCACAATTGGGGCAGGGGGCAACTTTTGGCCTCAGTATTCCATGCATACGTGCAAATCACTCCAAGCCGGTAATAGCCGACTTGAATAAAACCGAAGAGCCAACCGAACTCAAAGGTATGCGCATACTTGTGATCGAAGACGACGAGTTAGTCCGAGATAGCTTAGTCGCACTGTTAGGCATGTGGGGGGCTAGTGTGGATGTTTTTCCCAAAGCCGATGCCGCATTTCAATACATACAAACAAACCTCGTTACCCATGAGTTGATTATTTCAGACTACCGTCTAGGTGGCAACCAAAATGGGTTAGCGCTATTTCATTCCATTACAGGTTATCTAGGCTATTCCGTACCAACGCTACTTATCACGGGGGACACTGAGGACGAGGACTTGCAAAAACTCGCGGAGCCCCATATTCAAGTGATCTACAAACCAGTCAAACCCAACGTGTTATTTGCAACTATCAACCGCCTCCTCAACCACGTAGCTTAGCAATAAGGAAAACTTTGGGTGATAAAATCTAACCAAGATTTATACATAATGGACTTTCTCTGAAACTGCTCATCGTTGACGATCACGGCCTAGTGCGCGAAGGCCTTAAAGCCATCCTTGCTCAGTCTGATCTTGATGCGCAGTGTATTGAGGCATGGGACGAGGCCAGTATTTGGCATCAACTCAGTCAGCATACCAATTTAGATATGGTTCTGCTTGACATCCAACTGCCTGGACTCAGTGGTTTGGAGTTGCTCAAGCGAATTGCTAAAGAGCGCCCCCAGTTGCCCATCATCATGCTCTCTGCCGATCACGATTTCGATACCGTATCCCTGGCCCTGCAGTTTGGGGCCACGGGCTTTTTGCCCAAAAGTTCGCTAAACCAAGTCCTCATATCTGCTATCCGTTTAGTTCTCGCTGGCGGTATTTACATCCCCCCTGAGGCTCTGCTCAAAAGCGCCTCCAACTCAGCCACACTGCATGATGCTGATAAGCAGCATGCAACTCTAGAGTCCCTTGCCTTGACCGACCGTCAGGCTGACGTATTGCGTTTGCTTATCAGGGGCATGTCCAATAAGCTTATCTCTCGTGAAATCGACCTCGCTGAGGCCACCGTCAAAATTCATATTCGAGGTATTTTGCGCAGCCTCAACGTCACCTCCCGTACTGAGGCCTTGGTTAAGCTCGCTAATATGGGCATACGACTCACTGACAACTCACAAGCGCCCCCACAAATCAAAGGGACAAACTCTTGAACTCACTGAAGCAAGTAGCCGCGGATGTGCGCAGCTTGCTTACGCATAAATACCTTCTCAAAACACTGATTCAACGAGACCTTAGCAGTCGCTACCGTGGCTCTGCAGCTGGCATGATGTGGTCTTTGATTTTGCCGTGCTGCATGCTGGCCATCTATTACTTTGTATTTGGTTACATTAACCAGCCGGTGCGCCAAGGATTTTTCAGTGCTAAGGGTGCTGACTTCGCTCTCTCCCTCTTTGCCGGCCTGAACCTGCATGCGTTGTTGGCTGAGTGTTTATCACGCTCGCCGCAAGCCGTCATATCGCAACCTAGCTATGTCAAACGCGTCGTTTTTCCTTTGTATCTCCTGCCATTGACGGTGGTGGGCGTTGCCTTTGTGCAGTTCCTTTTGGCTTCAAGCATCTTATTTGTTGCACACGCTTGGCTCAATGGTTTGTCATGGTCATTGCTTTGGTGGCCGATTAGTTGGCTATCCTTGCTGGTCCTTGCCGTGGGCTTGAGTTTGTTGTTATCTTCACTCACTGTGTACCTGCGTGACATTGCCCAGGTTACAGGTTTTAGTTCTACCTTTTTGCTTTTCATGGCACCTGTCTTCTACCCACTAGCCAATGCCCCTAGCAAGTTGCAAGCAGTCTTGTTGTTGAACCCGCTCACACTACCCGTTGAAACTTCCCGCGCTATTTTCACACAAGCCCCTTTGCCTGACACCAAATTGTTGGTTTTACATGGCACCACCTCGATAGTGTTTTTGGTGTTTAGTGTATGGGTATTTGGAAAAACTCGCCGAGGATTTGCAGATGTTCTCTGATCAAAACGCTTGGGTCATCCGTGTGCAGAGCCTCTCAAAGACCTACCGCCTTTATGAACGGCCTCGCCACCGTTTAATGCAATCCCTTGTGGGCGGGCGTCGTCGTTATTACCGTGAGTTCAATGCCCTTCAAGGTGTCAGCTTTGAGCTTCAGCGCGGCGAGACCTTGGGCATTATCGGTGCCAACGGCGCAGGAAAATCTACGCTTCTACAGCTTTTATGCGGCACGCTCGAGCCGAGTGCTGGGCAGGTGCAAGTGCAGGGTCGAATTGCCGCCTTGCTAGAGTTGGGCGCAGGGTTTAACCCTGAGTACACGGGACGGGAAAACCTCACCATCAACGCTGCTATCTTGGGACTCACGCCCAGCCAAATTGCGGACCGTACCGAAGACATCATTGCGTTTGCCGATATTGGCGACTTCATCGAGCGCCCCGTTAAAACCTACTCCAGTGGTATGTACGTGCGTTTGGCGTTTTCTGTTGCGGTCTATGTTGACCCGAACATTCTTATTGTTGACGAGGCACTCGCCGTTGGAGACGCCCTGTTCCAGTTCAAGTGCATGAGCCGTATGCGCCGGATGTTAGACGACGGGCTTTCTCTGCTCTTCACCAGCCATGACATCAGCGCCGTCAAGGCGTTGTGCCAGAGGACGCTTTGGCTCCAAAAAGGCCAACCCCGAATGCTTGGGGACACACCAGAGGTTACCCGTGCCTACGATCAAGATTGGGTTTTGCGCGCTAACGAGGTGCAAGGCAAGATCCTGACAGTACAGAAAGCCGAAGACCTATCTACTTTAGGTGTTGGAACAGGGGCAGCCAAGATTCTGTCGGCGCACTGGGGAGTAGAGGGCCTTCTCGGTAACCAAGCCCGAGCCAGTTACGGAGACACTTTGCAACTGCGCACGCGCTGCAAGGTGCACCAGCTTTGTACTTACTTGGTTGTCGCATATCACATTAAGAACAAACAGAACCAGAATGTCATCGGGGGGCATACTTTTGCAGATGCTCAACTCTACGAGCGGAGTTGGCGGCCTGGTGAAGTCTTTGATGTTGCGTTTGATATCCCCGTTTACTTGCATGCGGGTGATTACTCGCTCATGGTGCTTGTCACAAGTATTGGTGACATGCAAAACTACAGCGACGCCACTTTCCTTGACTGCCAAGATAATCTTGCAACCCTCTCGGTGGTGCCACGAGAGCATTGCCCGCTATGCGACATGGTGGAGCCCCCACAAAACGTTCGAGTCATTCCGAAGGCGCCGTGGTTCATCGTTGACGACTTCTTCCCAAATCTTTTGACGGGTTTTCGTGTCGCAGAGTTCAACGCCCACCTTCAGTCCTTCGAGCAATTGCAGGTCATGTCTAACTATTCAGACTTTACAGGCCACTACAAACACTATAGCGCTCAGTACCCAGACCTCGCGAAGAGGATCAGTAATTACATTCCTGGGCGTCTCGACGGTGCTGAACTCGCTTACCTAACGTTTCTAAATAATGCCAACGCATTGCTTAACGACTTGACGCAATATGGTGTTCCATTTGTACTGAACCTCTACCCAGGCGGCGGCCTAGGCCTGGACGATCCTGAAAGTGACCATAAGCTCTTGCGCGTGCTTCGCAGCCCCTTGCTTCGCAAAATCATCGTTACACAGCCTATCGTTCAAGCGTACATTCTTGAAAAAGCATCGGACCATGGCATTCACCTTGCTCCTATTCATCTGATACCTGGCGGGGTGATGAATCCTGACTACTTCAATCCAATGCTTATCCATCGCGAGTCTCGATACGGACAAGGTAAATCGCAGATGGATGTCTGCTTTGTGGCTGAGTGCTACATGCCTGGAGGGGTTAACAAGGGTTACCCTGAATTCATTGCAGCCATGCAACTACTCGCAAACGAGGCCAAACTGCGCATTCATGTAGTGGGTGGGGGTTACACCCCTGAAGACCTTAATGTTGAGGGGTTAGGGCAAACCATCAACTACCATGGGCGGCTCATTACTGCAGATTTGCGTAGTTTTTATGCTGGCATGGATCTGATTATTTCACCCAACCGACCCGGCAAGCTCCACAATGGTAATTTTGATGGATTTCCTACAGGCGCTTGTGTTGAGGCCGCGCTTTGTGGTGTGGCGATCATGGCTACAGACGCCCTAAACCAAAACCCTGGATTCATCGACAATGCATCTATCTTTATGCTTGAGTACGATGATGAATCTATCCCAAACCAAATCGCTGAAAAGATTCGACACCTTTTGGTTTGCCCTGAACTACTAAATCGCGTTGCAAATGAAGGACAGGATCTCTCAATAAGCCTTTACTCACCCGAGAGTCAAATTGCCACACGCCAAGCAATCCTAATAGATGCTGCTACATGTGATGAGGCAATCAAAAGGAGTTATGTGTGACCCTTCAGTCTGATTCTGATGTAGGTACATTGCAAATTATTTTTGGTTTGTATGGTGCCGGTGGATTTGGCCGAGAGGTTATGCCTTTCGTTGTTCAGGAATCCTCGAAACTTTTGAAGTCTGAGGCTAGATCGGATTTGAGTATTTGCTTTGTAGAAACTCAGAACTTGAAGGATGAGGTTAACGGTGTCCCTGTTTGTTCGGAGGAGTATTTTTTAGGGCTCAAACACCTCGAGAAACTGTTTAATATAGCGATCAGTGATTCGAGGGCTAGGGAAGAAATTGCTTGCAAAATGATCGATAGGGGGGCTAAGCCGCTGACACTACGGGCGCCAGACTCCACAATATATTCTGGCAATAGCATCGGTCAAGGTGCAATCATTTGCTCCAAAAGTACGATAACTTCAAACGTATCAATTGGGAAATTCTTTCACCTAAATATTTACTCCTATGTTGCGCACGATTGCGTAATTGGTGACTACGTCACGTTCGCTCCCCATGTGCAATGCAATGGGAATGTCCACATTGGGAGCCATGCTTACCTAGGGACGGGTGCAATCCTCAGGCAAGGGACCTCATTGAAGCCCCTAATTATTGGTGAGGGGGCTGTGGTTGGAATGGGTGCTGTTGTAACAAAAGATGTGCCACCGTACTCAACTGTCCTGGGCAACCCTGCGAGGCCATTTGTTAGAGGGTAGTTGGGTGTTGAGGCGCTTGCTTGTGCTGCTTATCCGATAAATACGTTCGAATAGTCGGCCTAGTTTCTTATCTGAAGCAGTAGCCGAGGCAATATACTTTGCGAATGAATTTGACCGCACAAGCGCCATTGCCGTTTGACCATCCCGTCTACGTCACCAGGCCCGTGTTGCCCCCGTTAGCCGACTACACCAGAAGTTTGGAGCAGATTTGGCAGTCGGGCTTTTTAACCAACGGCGGAAGTCAGCACCAGGACCTAGAGCTTGCCCTTCGTGCTTACCTACAAGCGCCTTACCTCAGCCTCTTTAATAACGGCACCCTTGCCCTCCTAGTGGCCTGCCAAGCCTTGCAAGTCAAGGGCGAGGTTGTGACTACCCCCTTCACCTTTGCGGCCACCCCGCATGTGTTGGCATGGAACAAAGCAACCCCCGTTTTTGCTGACATCGACCTTGAAACTCTGTGCATCGACCCCGCTAGTGTTGAGCAAAACCTTAGCCGGCACACCTCTGCCATTTTGGGTGTTCATGTGTACGGCATGCCGTGTGATGTGAACGCCATTGCTGCTATGGCGAGGCAGCATCAGCTCAGGGTCATCTACGATGGTGCGCACGCCTTTGGCACTCAGCTAGAGGAGCGGCCCATCATCCATCACGGTGACGCGACCATGCTGAGTTTTCACGCTACCAAGCTCTTTCACAGCGCCGAGGGCGGAGCCTTGTGCATGACCGACCCCGACCTTAAAAAGCAAGTTGACCTGCTCAAAAACTTTGGCATCAAGAATGAGGAAGAGGTCTTATTGCCCGGTATCAACGGCAAGATGAACGAGCTGCAGGCCGCATTAGGCCGTCTTGTCTTGCAGCATGTCGATGCAGAGAAGCAGCGCCGCCAAGTCGTGCGTGACATTTACACCGAGCGCTTGAGGGAATTGCTTGGTTTGCGACTACTTAGCATGCCAGTAAACGCCACCGATAGCCATCAGTACTTGATCGTGCGGGTGAACGCCTCTCAAGCGGGGTGTAGCCGTGACGAGCTGCACCAGCGCTTGAAAAAATTTAACATCATTACCCGCAAGTACTTTTACCCCCTGTGCAGCGATTACGACTGCTACAAGCACCTGCCCTCGGCTGACCCTCGGCGCTTGCCCAACGCTCACCGCGTGGCGTCTGAAGTGTTGTCCTTGCCATTGCACGGCGCATTGGCTAAAGATGATGTGCACCGCATTTGTGACGCCATCGCCTTTAGCTTGAGCCATCCATGAACTTCTTGCAACGCCTTGGGCTGTGCAAGCGCAGCCCACTCGTGAGTGTGGTGGTGGCTAGTTACAACCACGAAGCCTATGTGCAGGAGTGCCTGCAAAGCGTGCTCGAGCAAGATTTTCAGGACTTTGAAATCGTCGTCACTGACGATGGCTCCAGCGACCAAACCGTGGCCCGTATTCTTGAAATGCAAGACGAGCGCATACGCTTAAAAGTGTTACCCCGTAACCAAGGTGCTTGCCTTGCGATTAACGACTCAGTAATGCGCGCCCGTGGCCGTTTCATTGCTGTGCTTAACTCGGATGACTACTTTCTGCCCGGCAAACTCAGCCAGCAAGTTGCCTTACTCCAGACCAACCCGCTGATAGGCGCCTCGTTTGGCTTGCCAGCCTTCATCAACGAACAGGGAGAAGTATTTGCAGACCCCACCCACCGCGACCACAAGGCCTTTGTGGCGAAGGATCGCACGCGCTTTGAGTGGCTAAGGCACTTTTTCGATGAGGGTAATGCCCTGTGCCACCCCACGGCACTCATTCGCCGGGAGGTGTATGAAAAAATTGGGCTGTACGACCCTCGCCTGGCTCAGGTACCAGACCTTGACATGTGGATACGTCTTGCTAGCCACACCTCTTTGCATGTTATCCCACAAGCCTTGACAGCCTTTCGTGTGCGCGATGGCATGCAAAACGCAAGCGCAGGCCGTCCCGAAGTCATCTTGCGCGACGCTTGGGAAAGAGCCCGTGTTTTGCGCCACTACTTGGCCTTACCAATGGCCGATTTGCTTCAAGTTTTTCCAGAATTTCTCGGCCGTACTGAGCCCGCCGCAGAGTTGCTTGCTCGCTATGCGCTGACCAAGCCCTATCCCTTCTGGCATCGTTTTGCGTTGGACGCTTGGTTTGACAGCTTGCCCAGTGGGCAATCCCCGCTGACCATGCTGCACTGGTTGCAAGTGAGGCCCCAGGCTTGGCGAGAGTTCATTCACTACACCGGGCAGGCTGACCTGCACAACATTCGTCCCTAACCATGCTCACCTCTCAACATGCCTATCTCAGCCGGCTCGACCACCTTCGTTTTTTGGCGGCCAGCCTAGTGGTGATGTTTCACTTTTTTCATCTCACCCAAGGGGATCTTCGAAGCGGTAACCCCTTGGTCAGCCTGATTGACGAGGGACATACAGGCATTGCTTTGTTTATGGTGATCAGTGGCTTTATCTTTACTGTCATCGCGGGGCAAAAAAATATTAACTACGGTGGCTTTATACGCAACCGCATCATTCGTATATACCCGCTTTTGATCGTGGCAGCTTTTTTGCAATTACTCGTTAGCACTTATAACGATCACCGCAATTACGGCTTCTTACAGTTGCTGGGGTGGCTCATACCCTTCCGGTCTGAAACGATTGGTCTGTCTCCCTATTTTCAGCAAATGTGGACCATCTGGGTTGAGTTGCAGTTTTATTTGATCTTCCCGTTTCTTATTTTGTTCGCACGCCGCTATGGCAGCCGCTACCTTTGGGGGGTCTTGGGCTTGCTGGTACTGCTGCGTGCGCTAGTGTTTGCGGCTTCCGGCGAGGTTCGATACTTAGCCTACGAAACTCTTTTTGGCAGACTAGACCAGTTCATCGTGGGTATTTTGCTAGGGCGCCTTTGGCTAGCGCTTGGAAAAGGCATTGGGGTCAATGTTGCCAACGAAAGCTCCGAACGCAGTGGCTTGCACTGGCTGTGGTTGGCGCCTACGGGGTTGCTGGTGCTAATAGGGGTGCATATCTTTAGTCTTGAGGTGGGCTTTACCAATATCAAAAGCCCTGCTTGGGTTTTGTGGCCCTTTGTTGAGGGTGCCTTGTGGGGTGGCTTTATGTGGGTATACCTGCAACTGCGTTGGCCTGGCCCTCCGGTCCTCAAGGCGCGTATAGACCTTGCATTAGCTGCCCTGGGGGCAGTTAGCTTTTCTACCTATGTGTTTCATAAGTTAGTGCTAGCTGCATACAACGCCCATGCTGGCGTTGTCGCTTTCACGGGCCTTGAGCGACTAGACGCTATTTTGACGGGAGCCCTTTGTGCATTACCCTTGACTACGCTTATGGCCGCTATCACCTATCAGTTGATAGAAAAACCATTTTTAAGCTTGCGGCGCGGTTACCTAAGCTAAGGTTTTGTAGTCGACGGCTAAACTTTTAGCATGAAAACAACACCCGCGCCTACGCCTAAAGGTGTAGATGTTAGGGTGTTGTATAATTTTTACGTCGCAACCTATTGATTCATATGACTTTTTTGGAGGTGGCGGCGATTAACGGGGGTAATCCTAAATAGTGTGTTGCGAAATTAGGTGAATCCTTTAGAATACTGCTCAAGCACCGAAAACAGTGCCTATTTTTTAATTTAATTCATTCATTAACTTTGAAAGGTTATAGATGCCATATTTCTCAACAGGTGCAGCATTGACTGCCTCATTAAATGCACTTCCAGCTGGCGTAGTTGGCTCTTACAAGGCATTTGATGCGTTCTTTTACGCTGGTCAATACATGACCAGTTACTCTGGTAACCTGACGCCAATCGAGCACTTTGTTCAAATAGGTGCTGCTCGTGGTAACAAGCCAAATGCTGACTTTGATCCTGTTTATTATCAGCAAAAATACCCAGATTTGGCCAATTTGGATTCTGCAGATCTCCTGTTTCACTATGTCAAATTCGGTTTAAACGAAGGCCGTCCAGGCAATACCTCTTTGGGTAGTGTAAATTGGTCAACATATCTCACAAGTAATCCAGATGTTGCAACGTTTGTCAATGCAAACTTGGCAAGCTTTGGCGGCAGTGTTACAAACGGTGCGATTGCCCACTACGTTAAATTTGGTGCGGCGGAGGGTCGTTCAGTTCCAGGCATTGTGACTGGCCAGACTTTCACGCTCACTACTGGTGTGGACACAACAGGTGTTATGCAAGCCGACGTGACCAAGTCAACATCCACAGCTGGTAACGACACTTTTAACTCTACAGCTGCAACTTTGAACGCTTTTGACAATATCAACGGTGGTGCAGGTACTGACACACTTAATATTGATGACACAGCTACTGGTGAATTGGCATCATTCTCTGGTGTGACATTGACAAGCGTTGAAAAAATCCAAATTAACTCTAAACTCGGCTTGCTTGGTGGCGCCCTTAATACATCGAGCGCTACTTCATTCCCTGGATTGACCGACCTAACAGTTGCGATGACTACGCCAGGTGCTGCTCAAACCATCACTGCAGCAACAACAACCAAAGTAACAGCTTCTGCAACTGCCGGTGCCCAAGACCTGACTATCGTTGGTGGTGGTGTTACCGGAAGTGCAACTACAACAGGCGCTGGTAATGTTCTCGTTGGTCAGGCTACTACTCCAGCTTCAACGGATGCAAATGCATACACTTCGGTTACTGCTAAAACTGGTACCGGTAATGTTGATATCACAGACAACTCAGGCGCATCTGGTGTTGTTGGGTCAACCTTGACCTCTGTGACAGTCGAAAGCACTTCTGGTACTACTACCCTGACAGGTAAAGGTATCATTGATATTGCATTAAAAGATACAAGCGGTGCCGTTAACTTGACAAACGCTACAACCACTGCACACGCCTTTAACCTCAATTTGAAAGGTGTGACAGCCGGTACCATTACCGATACATCTGGTAATGCAACAACTTCTACAATTACAACAGCGGCAACTACAGCGGCAGCAACAGGTAACACAATTACTTTGGCTGGTGCAAAGTTGGCTGCATTGACAGTTGATGGAACTAAATCTCTAACACTTACTTCGACATTGGCCAAGCTGGCAACTGTTGTTATCAAGGGCGCTGGCGGTGTTTCTTCGGACTTCTCTGGTGACGGTGCTACTACAACAGCTGGTTTTGTGACTTCTGTTGACACTACTGGCTCAACTGCTGCAGCCAGCACAACAAACGGCACTATCGCAAATGCAATCACCATTGGTACATCGACAATCTACACTGGCGGTGCTGGTGTAGATAACGTGACAGTGGGCGCATCTACAAAGGCGTTAACTTTGGGTGCTGGTAACGACTCGTTGACTTTGACTGCCGCGTTAGGCACAGGCGCTACTGTTGATGGAGGTGATGGCACTGATTCGTTGGTCGTAACTCTGGCAATTGCTGAGGCAATTGCAGCTAGCTCAACCATCAATGACAAGCTTACAAGTATTGAAAGACTTGATATCGCTGCGCCAACATTCACCGCTTCAAACACCATTGAGCTGGGTTTCATGGCTAAAGTTAATAGCTACGTCAGAATTGGTGCTGCTACAGGTGCGTTTACAGAAACAATTAATAACGTTGCTTCAGGTGGCACGGTTGAGTTGTACGGTAATAACGGAGCTACAGGTATCACTATTGGCGTGAAGGATGCAGCTTTCGGCTCAGCAGACTCTTTGACATTGGCTTTGTCTGCTACTGCTACTGGCGTGCGTGCTGGTGGTGCTGTTACCGTTGCTAACACTGAAACTATTAATGTTGTGACAAGCATGACTGCTTCAACTTATGCCAATAACTTGGATACTTTGGCTTTGACTGCTGCTGCTGCAAAAACAATTAATGTTTCAGGTAACCAAGGCCTCAACTTGACTTCTGCCACAGGCACAGCAGTAACAAGAATTGACGCTAGCGGTTTGACTGGCACAGACAACGCGTTCACAGTTACTACAGGTGCCTTGGTCGCTGCAACAGTTGCCGCTCCAACTGCAACAATCATTGGTTCTTCAATGGGTATTAACACTATTGTCGCAACCAACTCTTTGAAACCTGTCAACATTTCTGTTGGTGGTACTGCCAACACGAAAGCTAACGTATTGACTGGTAGCGCTTTGGGTGAAACCATTGCCGGTGGTGCTGGTGATGACACTATCACTGGTGGTGGCGGATTGGATACCTTGACAGGTAACGGCGGTTCAGATATTTTCGCTATCACTGACGGAAGCGGAACTGCTACTGGCCGAGTCGTTATTACAGACTTTGTGCGTACTGCGACAGCAGGTACAAACGACACCTTGGTCTTAGATGGTACTGCAATTGTGTGGGCTACTGCTGCCGCGGGTTGGACTGTTACAACTGGTGTCTTGACTAAGGCCGGTGCTAGCGTTGCTGACTTCTATGCTGCTGTTAGTGGCGCCGCGAGTGCAACATTAGAAACTGCAGCTTTTGAAAATGGCGGAAACACTTATGTGTTCTACGCAGGTGCAACTAACGCAACAACAGACGATGTTTTTGTGGAGTTGACGGGTGTTACTGGCATCACTAGCTTGAACACAACTACTGCTGGCGCAAACGTTTTGGTTTTCTCTTAAGCCAACAAGCCAAATCACCCCCTCAAAAGGGTGACTTGTTAAGGTTTTAAACCTCCCGACCTCATCCCTCACAAGGGGGTGGGGTTTTCTTATTTTTAAAGCACTTCTTTTATGAACGACTGGGCATCAGGCTACGTAGCCGACATCGGATACACCTTTGGCTACTACTTAGAACTCAACCCCTTGCGTGCCCGTTTGGCCTTTCTGAATACTGGTCTGGTGCCCCCTGAGAGCGGTGTTCACTGCGAGTTAGGCTTCGGCCAGGGCATGAGTGCCAATATCCATGCAGCAGCCTCTGCTAATACTTGGTTCGCCACAGACTTCAACCCCGCCCAAGCAGGTTTTGCACAGTCCTTAGCTGCTGCTTCTGGCGCCAACGCTCACCTCTACGACGAAGCATTTGCCGACTTTTGTACGCGCACAGATTTACCCGAGTTCGACAGCATTGGCCTGCACGGTATTTGGAGCTGGATCAACGACGAAAACCGCGCAGTTATCGTGGACTTCATTCGAAGGAAGCTCAAAGTAGGCGGTGTCTTGTACATCAGCTACAACACCCAACCCGGCTGGGCGGCCATGGCTCCTATGCGGGACTTGCTCTGCGAGCATTCAGAAGTCATGGGTATTGCAGGCCAAGGTATCGTTAAACGAATTGACGGTGCATTGGACTTTGCCGACAAGCTGTTGGCGACGAGCCCCATCTACCTCAAAGCCAACCCGGTGGTGACAGAGCGCATGAAGGACATGAAAGCACACAACCGCAACTACCTCGCCCACGAATACTTCAACCGTGATTGGCTGCCCATGCCTTTCTCCAAAATGGCGCAGTGGTTGGCCCCTGCCAAGGTGGACTTTGCTTGCAATGCAGATTATTTAGGCCACATTGATCAGATAAACCTCACAGCGGACCAACAGGCTTTGCTAGAAGATATTCCAGACGCGATGTTTAAGCAAACAGTGCGCGACTTCATGGTCAACCAGCAGTTTCGCAAGGACTATTGGGTTAAAGGAGCTAGACGGCTATCCCAACTGGAGCAAGCCGAAGCCTTTAGAGCGCAAAGGGTCTTACTGGCTGTTCACCGTGCCGATGTATCGTTAAAAGTCACCGGAGCCCTTGGGGAGGCCGCCATGCAAGAGGCGGTGTACAATCTGATATTGGATGCATTGGCCGACCATAAGCCCAAAACATTAGGTCAACTCGAGCAAGCGCTTCAAGGCCAGAACATTGCCTTTGCCCAGCTCTTGCAGGCGGTGATGATCCTGGCAGCCACCGCTACGCTGGCAGCTGTGCAAGACGAAGCCATTACGCCTAATGCTAAGAAACACACCGACAAACTCAACGCCCTGCTGATGGACAAAGCCCGCGGTAGTGCCGACATCGCGAAATTAGCGAGCCCTGTCACGGGGGGTGGTGTAACCGTCAACCGCTTTCAGCAACTGTTTGTGCTTGCCTTGCAGCAGGGCAAGAAAAAGCCCGAAGACTGGGCCGCATTTGTGGCACAAATCTTGGCCGAACAAGGGCAAAAGATTATCAAGGAAGGCAAGACGTTGGAAACTGCAGAAGAGAATCTGATAGAACTGATAACCCAGGCCAAGGAGTTTGCTTTAAAGCAACTACCTATCCTAAAAGCATTACAAATTGCTTAAGACATTTTGCAATATTAACCAAAGGAAATTTAAATGCCCACAATCAAAATCGACGATAAAGAATACGACTTCGACAAGCTCTCTGACGAAGCCAAAGCCCAGTTAGCCTCAATACAGTTCTGCGACCAAGAACTTCAACGTCTCCAAGCCCAAGCCGCT
>CAIRQX010000070.1 GCA_903880855.1 uncultured Burkholderiales bacterium
AATTAAATTAAAAAATCAATTTAAAACTATTTTCTTGAACTTCAATCGCGTCTAGCTTTTTACCCACCATATCGGGCACGTGGTAAACAGAAGTTCCATCCAATAGCGTGAGTAAGGTGCTGTTTAGAGTCCCAGCGATAGTGCTTGACAACTCTTTGCCATCAGCAGTTGTAAGCTTCAAAATATTGACCTTTGAAATTTCAATATCTCCCTTCTCCTTGTTCCAAACTGGCTGCGTGTCTACACAAAATTCGCCCGACCGCTGTGGAAGCTTACTAGCCCAAGTTCCACACAATTCAATCTTTTGGCGTTCTTTGCTGAATTTGGTTACAGGTTGATCTAGGGTGATTGTTAATTTTTCTTTAGGGAATTTTTTGGCCACTGCCAAGTCTATTAATGACTTTGGAATGCTTAGAGAAAGAGCCGCTACTGTTTGAATAGCAAAAAGTAGTGCTACTGTGATCAATAACTTGTTGTACTGCATCATATTTTTAACGGATTAAATAGCGTTTATACCAGTAACTAACCAACCACTTTTGTAGTTTTACTCAGCGACATATTACAGACCCCTTTAAATGCCCCTAGCTGAGCACCGACCACTTCGTGGAAAGTTTGATGACATGCGCTGTGACATTGCTCAGACTATCATTCATTAAATTTTGGTGAAACTACTTTTAGGATAATTCAATGTACAAATTAAATCCACTGCCAGCAGCCATCGATCCGCAGTTGTTGAAACTTCTAGTTCAAGCGGAGCCCGCAGTGATAGGACACTTTCGCTATACAGGGTTTATGTGCCCTGACATTCGTGCACTTTTTCAGGATCGTCGCGTTGCAGGCACCGCCATCACCATTAGAGTTCCCGGCATGGATGGAGCAATGGTTCACTATGCCGTTGGTCAGGCGCGCCCGGGCGATTTCATCGTAATCGACCGCTGCGGTGACATGTCGATTGCCTCGCTTGGCGGTGCAGTTGCGTACGCAGCTCGGGCTGCTGGGGTGGCTGGCATAGTCGTTGACGGACTGGTCACTGACTTGGGTGAATTGCGCCAGTATGGTGTACCTGTATGGTCTCGTGGGACTTCAGCTGTGACTGTAAAGACTTTAGGACTTGGCGGTGAATTTGGCGTTACTGTCAGTTGCGGTGGTGTGGCAGTTAATCCAGGAGACGCTATCTTGGCTGACGAGAACGGCATACTGGTCATGCCACCAGAGGATATCGAATACTCAGTCCGCCGCGCGTTAAAGATGATGGAGGACGAAAAGCGCACGCTCGCCCGTATTGATGCTGGGGAAAAGTACCCAGACATAATGGGCACGACTCAGGTTATCCTCAATGTGCTCGAAAAGCAAAAACAGGCTTAAAAATCTAAGTCGACTTCCTTTCTTACATTAACAACAAGGGGTTCCCACATGATCAAATACTTACGCCTAAGCGTCTTGTTTTTCCTGATCCTAGGCTTTGGGGTTGCATCAGCTCAAACTTGGCCTACCGGGCCGGTCAAGGTCGTTGTGCCATTTCCACCCGGGGGAAGCGTTGACATGGTGGCACGCTTAGTTGCTAAGCGGCTTACTGACTCATTGGGGCAACCATTCGTTGTAGATAACCGCGCCGGCGCTTCTGGAAACATTGCCGCAGAATTTGTCGCAAAGACCAACCCAGATGGCAACACGATATTCGTCACAAGTTCCGGAGTTTTGGCTGCAAACATCCACTTGTTTAAAAGAACCGGCTTTGACCCATTCAAAGACTTCGCGCCGATCATCCGTCTAGTCAATCAGCCAAACATCCTGATGGTTCACCCTTCGGTGCCTGTGAACAGTGTGAAGGAATTGATCGCGCTGGCAAAGGCGCAGCCCGAAAAGGTCACTATGGGTAGCGCTGGTATCGGAACTGGGCAGGACATTGCTGCCAAGCAGTTTGAGATGGCGGCTGGTGTAAAAGTATTGCATGTCCCTTACAAAGGCGGGGCCCCAGCCTTGAATGATCTGCTTGGAGGTCAGATCCAGTCGATGTTTGAGACATCTCCAACGGCTTTGCAGTACGTTACTGGCAATAAGCTGCGGGGTCTCGCAATTACTAGCACCAAGCGCTCGCCGCTTCTTCCGAACTTGCCAACTGTCGCCGAAGCCGGTTTGCCAGGCTACGAGTCTGTCACTTGGATCGGATTGGTTGCTCCTGCGGGAACGCCAAAGGCCATTGTTGATCGTCTAAATGCGGACCTTAACAAGGCGCTCGCCGCCGAAATGGGCAAGCAACTCGCCGAGATTAGCTTGGATCCCATTGGAGGAACGCCGCAGTCTATGACCGACGTGATCCGAACCGACTCCGCGATGTACGGTCAGATCATCAAGCAAGCAGGCATCGAGCCGCAATAAGCTAAATGGCTGGGGACGTGCTGCGTTCCTAGTCCCTCATATGGAATACGTCCGTCTTGGCAGTACCGGCCTGAAGGTGTCTCGCATCTGCTTGGGCACACTCACTTTTGGCTCGCCTGAGTGGCGTCCTTGGATGTTGGATCTGGCCTCAGCGCGCCCCCTTTTTCGTCGCGCAGTAGAGCAGGGCATTAATTTTTTCGACACCGCTGACACCTATTCTGGTGGCGAAAGCGAGAAAATAACTGGCCAATGCTTGGCCGAGATGTTCCCTGGTGCACGACGCGAAGAGATAGTGATCGCCACAAAAGTTTTCAATCCAGTGGATATGGCGTTCGAAGGCTTGAATTCAGCATCTTTCCGCCGCCGCCCCAATCTCGATGGTTTAAGCCGAAAGCGCATCTTCCACGCGGTCGACGCATCGCTGAGCCGCCTAGGAACTGACTACATTGACCTCTACCAGATCCATCGCTTCGACCCGGAGACTCCACTGGAAGAAACAATGGAGGCACTAAATGATGTGGTCAAGGCGGGCAAGGTCCTTTATATCGGAGCGAGCAGCATGTGGGCATGGCAGTTCGCCAAGATGCAACAGATCGCGCAGCAGAACGGTTGGAGCCGCTTTGTAAGCATGCAAAACCACTACAACCTCGTCTACCGTGAGGAAGAGCGTGAAATGATCCCGCTTTGCTCAGATGCGGGAGTGGCACTTCTGCCATGGAGTCCGCTTGCACGCGGCTTCCTAGTGAGTGATCCATCCGGTGAGATTGCGCGATCCACGCCGCGTAGCGAAACCGATGATGCGCAAGGCAAGTTCTACGGCCGTGCGGCAGATTTGCAGGTGCGCCAAGCGCTCCATTTGATGGCGCGGCAGAAGCAGATTGAGCCGGCGACATTGGCATATGCTTGGCTGCTGCACAGGGGAGTGACCGCTCCGATCGCTGGTGTGAGTAAGGATTTCCATGTTGACCATGCAGTGGCTGCGATAAATGTGACGCTAAGTCCCAGCGAGGCCATGCTGCTAGAAAAAGCCTACGAACCGCGCACTGTGCTCGGCCACTCATAGTAAATATCACTGCGGACATACAGCTATGTCATGCACCGCAACCATGCAACTAACCAAAGAGACATCATGTCCCAACTAGACCTCACTCAGGTGCCAGTGCACCAACTTTCCCAGCTACTGCAATCTCGCAAACTGTCTCCCGTCGAAGTCACGGATGCATACCTAACAAAGATCGACCAGCAAGATTCCAAGTTGCACGCCTTCGTAGAGGTATATGCCGACGATGCCCGACTCGCGGCGCGCGGTGCTGAGGCGGCTATTCAATCTGGCCACAGTGTCGGCCCACTTCACGGTGTGCCAATTGCATTGAAGGACTTGATCGAAATTGAAGGCAAGATCGTTACTGGCGGCAGCGAGGCCATGACGTCCAACCGTGCGACGCGCACTGCGACGTTGGCGAAGAAACTAATGGCGCAGGGCATGATAGTTCTCGGAAAGACGCACACAGTGGAATTCGCCATGGGTGGTTGGGGAACTAATTCTCTTCGAGGTACGCCTTGGAATCCCTGGGATCTCCAGCGCGCAAGAACCCCCGGTGGATCCAGTAGTGGTTCGGGTGTGGCGGTTGCCGCCGGACTTGTACCGTGGGCGGTTGGCACCGACACTGGAGGCTCAGTGCGCTTGCCGGCCTCTTGGTGCGGTATCACCGGATTGAAGACGAGCATTGGACGCATCAGCACCTACGGCGTATTGCCCCTCAGTCCAAGCCTCGACACGCCTGGCCCCATGGCTCGATCTGTCGAGGACGTAGCCTTACTCTACGAAGCCATGCAGGGCAATGATCCGCTAGACCCGCTTACCAATGGACTTCCTTACACCGACCCCATGACGATCATGCAACGTGGCGTGCGCGGCGTTCGAATCGCTCGCATGCCGGAAACAGAAAGGCAATACGCCTCGGCAGATGTACTTGCAGCCTATGACCGTTCTTTGTCTGAGCTAGAAATGTTGGGGGCCGAGATTGTGGAGATTAAGCTGCCATTTTTATTCGCTGATGTCGCCGCATTCAATCTGCGCATCATGGCCGCCGAGAGCTATGCGCTCTATCACAAATTGATCGATGATGAGAAAGCACCACTTGATCCGCATGTGCGACCGCGTATCGCCAGCGGACGCACAGTCACCGCTCAGGCCTACATTGAGGCGTTACGTATGCGCGATGTGATGAAGGCGCAATTTTCTGTTGCGCTTGAAGGCATCGACGCACTGCTGACGCCGACCACCATGACCACGGCCTTGCCGCTTGAAGACGTCGACCAGTCAAAAGCGCCGGCGCACTACACGCGATTTGCCAACTACTTAAACCTTTGCGCGCTTGCTTTACCCAACGGCATCGCGCCAGACGGATTACCGACCTCGCTGCAGATTGTCTGCCGTGCCAACGACGAATCAATGGCACTTCGCATCGGCTGGGCCTATCAAAACTCCAACGACTGGCACCTTCGTCGGCCTTCAGCGATTGAAGTAGCTTAGGTTTTGATGATTAGGCTCAAATATGCAATCTACCAATACCGATTTAGCCTTATGTAATGCAAATGAGTTGGCTACTCTTTTTCGTACCCTTAAAGCATCTCCTGTTGAAGCGCTTCAAGCGGTTGAAAAACGCATTGATTTACTTAATCCGCATTTGAATGCGTTTTGTTTTCGGGCAAGTGAGATTGCCCTGCAGCAAGCAAAACTCAGTGAATATCGATGGCTTAAAGCTACCCCATTCAGTGATTTAGATGGAGTCCCAATTTCGATTAAAGATTTGATATTGACAGAGGGCATGCCAACGTTGCGCGGTAGCTTCACTGTAGATGTAAACCAAACTTGGAATGTGGACGCGCCTATTGCTGCAAGACTTAAAGAGGCAGGGGCTGTTGTATTGGGTAAAACTTCAACGCCTGAATTCGGTTGTAAAGCTGAAACCAATTCGCCCTTAACAGGCATCACTCGTAACCCTTGGAATCTCACTAAAACACCAGGAGGTTCCTCCGGAGGCGCTTCAGCTGCAGTTTCTGCAAATTTAGGACCCATTGGAATCGGCACAGATGGAGCAGGTTCTATTCGTATTCCAGCTGCATTTTGTGGCAATTTTGGATTTAAACCTAGCTTTGGTCGTGTGCCTGCTTACCCGCTTTCTCCATTTGGAACTGTTGCTCATCTAGGGCCACACACCATGAGCGTTGAAGATGCTGCAACCACCATGAACATCATAAAAAAACCAGATGCTCGAGATTGGGCATCACTTCCCTATGATGATAAAAACTACTTGAGAACTTTAAAAGAAGGTGTGCACGGACTCAAGATAGCTTTCTCGCCTAATCTTGGCTATGTGAAAAATGTGGATCCTGAAGTGGCACTTAAAGTTGCACAAGCCGCAAAAATATTTGAATCTTTAGGTGCTCATGTAGAACTTGTAGATCCTGGATTTGAAGACCCTATAGATATAACTACTAGCCTGTGGTTTTTAGGTTCTTTTTCTATTTGGAGCGGACTTACAAAAGACCAACAATCCAAGTGCGACCAGGACTTTGTTGTACAGGCTGAGTTAGGTAAATATCTATCAGCTTTAGATATCCAAAAAATTAATCTCCGCCGAGGCATGCTGGGTTCTCATATGCGGCAATTCATGAGTCGTTATGACTTATTGCTTACCCCCGCAGTCTCAATACCTGCATTCGATGCTTTGCCATCAGGACATCGAAAAATGGATGCAAATACTATGTTGGGTTGGACTCCATTTAGTTATCCATTTAATTTGACACAACAACCTGCTTGTAGCATGCCGTGTGGCAACACTAACTCGGGATTACCTATTGCTTTTCAATTAGTTGGCCCTATGTTTGCTGACGAATTAGTTTTGCAAGCGGCATATGCTTTTGAAGAAGTGATGCCCATATTAAGGCCTCCCAAACTAATTATGTGATGCCTCTAAATCGTAAGCTTGATTCTCATATTCAAGTGATTGCATCAACTCTTGCCCAACGAAAATTATGATTCCATGTTGACGATTGGCTTACTTGTTTTGATCAGTTCATCTAAGAGTGAAATTGCATCCTTAGATGAAGCGGAGTAGGGATCAAATTCAGGATGAGCCATCTGAACCATGGGATCATCTTTAGACAATTGAACAAGCGCCATAGACCATTGGCCAAATTGTCTGTGAGTAATTTCCTCCATCGACAGCAATTCAATATTATTGTGATGACGACTGGCCATGATTCGCGAGTAAAGAATATTTACCTGATGTCTTTCACCTTCCAATGCTTGCATGTACAAGCCTGACCCTTGACATAAAACACCAGTAATATTTTCTCTCTTGTTGTAGATATTGGATTTTTCTAAAATTTGGGTTGTAACAGTAGTAGTCACTGGACCTACCGGCTGGCTGACATACAAAAGGCGTACGAGCATGGTTGGCTCCTTTTTAGAAATTTATAAAACAATACTTGTCGATCGGGCATAGCGTATCAGTTTCTATACGGCATACTCACCACATGCAAAACGATGAAGGTCAATCTGGTCAGTCTATCCATAATATTGTGTACTGCAGCCAAGCAGTTCAGCACATGGGTAAAGAGGCGCTCGAGAAAATAATTGCCACCGCTAGACACCATAATCCCATATATGGCATCACTGGGCTATTGGTCTTTGGTAGTGGTATTTTTTTCCAATGGTTGGAAGGTCCCAAAGACAATGTGACCAGTTTGTTTGAGATTATTTCTAAAGATCCTCGTCACTCTAATGTTGTGCTTCTTACTAAGGAAGATGAGTTCCGTGAAAGGCTATTTCCAAATTGGGACATGGAGTTGGTGGCGGCTGAAGATATCAGCGATGTTTTGGAGGATGCCATGCATGGGGCATCGGATCCAAAGCATAGAAAAGCTTTGTCTAATATGTTGCAGCATTTGCTTGGATCTTCGAAAAATTAGTCCATTTGGGCCGCTTAGCTTCTAAACCAGCAACTTTTTGTTTGTAGCGACAGCTGCAATTACCGGTAAGTGCCGTTATCTTTTTACTGAGTTGTGGAATACCAATACGCTTAAATAAATCGGTAATTTTTATTGACTTCCCAATTCTTATCGTTATCAAGGTTATTGCAGCATTGACAGTAATTGGTTTAATTTCTTTATATTTAAGGCATACATCTAAGTTGACTAAGTTTTAAGGAATTAAGGAACAGGCGCAGTTTATTCGCAAGTGTTTTCCCTATAACCAAGTGATGAGTCATGTGTCACTATTCATCGATTCTTGAAACATTTAACAGCAATAAGTTATATGAATTATTCTTTGGAGCGCTTTATTAGACGAGCTTTCTTGCCATTATTAGTTGTTGCTTATCCATTTTCTGTATTTTCAGAAAAGGTTAGTTGCCCTGCCTCCTTAACTTGGTATTTTTCAGGCTACTGTGCTAGAAAAATGTTACCTAATGAGGGTAAGTGCCCTGCGCCTTCAAGAATGGAAAAAAGAAATGTGGCAGGAGAAGCTTTATGTATAGCTGATGGAAGGTGCTTGGGAGGAGGAACTCCTGATGCAAAGGGTGTTTGTATCGAAGTTACTAAAAAGCCCGAGCAAAATCGCCAGTATCAACAAAAGGATAAGTTATAAATTGTTATTTTCTAATTCAATGCAACAAGCATACCCTTGAGGAAAACACTGTCCGAAGTCACTTTCAGGCTTAAAAGTGCCCAAGGCACGAGGCTTATGTAATCCGCTTTGAATCTTCTTTAATTTGTCCGACGTCAGCAAGTTTTATTGGCGAGGTTTTCAAATCCAGCGCGACAAGGCTTGGACATCTTCAGCAAACATCTGTCCCTTTTCGTATTGAACCAATAGGCCTGATTTGTCATACACCATGACTACAGGAATACCTTTTGGTTTTTTGAGTTCTGATTGCAACTGCGGGTCTAGCCATGCTGAAGGGAAGGTATATCGATTTTTTTGCATATGTATCTTTGCAGCAGTTACATCTTTGTCAACAGATACACCCAGAACATAAAGCCCCTTGCTCTGGTACTTCACAAACAGCTTTTCAATCTCAGGTGATTGTTGGGCGCAAAACGGACACCAACTTGCCCAAAAGTAAGTTACAAGAACTTGACCCTTGAGTTGAGACGACTTTAAAACCTCATCATTGAGCAGTTTGACCTGCGACCATGGAATGGGGGAGCCAACTTCTGGGCTATTGGGTTGGGAAAAAGCCAAAGAGGGTAAGCAGGCAATCAATGCGCCTGATTGGATCAAATTCCTTCTGGATTTAAAGTGCATAAAAAACTCGGACCTTAATTTCGTGAAATGGGTTTGTACTTCATAGGCTCGTCAAAGATCTTTTTGTACCAAGTTCAAGTCAAAGTCTAGAACCACCAAGCTACTGCATACGGTATCAATACTGCACCCAAAATGCCGTGAAGACCCATGCCAAGACTTGCATATGCACCAGCCTCTGGGTGAACGCTAAAAGCTCTTGAAGTACCAATGCCATGTGCGGCTATACCCAACGCGAAACCTCGTTGCCACCAAGCGGTAATTCGTAAAACGTCTAAAACATAGCGTCCCAGTACAGCACCCAATATTCCGGTACTGACTGCAAAAATAGCCGTCAAAGTGGGTGATGCTTGTACGCGTTCAGCAATTCCCATCGCGATGGGGGCCGTGACAGACTTCGCAACTAAACCACGCACCAGTGCTTCATCTACCCCTAACCACCGAGCCATGCCAATTGCTGTTAAAACAGACGTAAACCCACCTGCTAACAGTGAGAGCATCAAAATGCCCATTCGTCCTTTAAGCGATGCAAATCCTTTGTAAATGGGGATAGCCAAGGACACCGTAGCGGTACCAAGTAAAAAGTGCACAAACTGTGCACCTTCAAAATATTTGACGTAGGGCATATCAAGCATATTGATGCTCAATGTCACCAAAATCACAGCAATCAAGACGGGGTTGGCTAAAGGATTGCGTTCACTACGCTCGTATAGCGTGAGGCCTAATAAATACGCGCTAAGAGTTAAAACTAAAGCAAGTAACGGGCTGCCTGATAGGTAAACCCAAATCTCAGAGATTGGCGGTAGATCAGTGTGCATCTGAGTCACTTTTACCAAATGCTTTGAGTAGGCTAGCGGTTACTGCAATGGTAGCTAAGACGCTGACAACTAATGCTGTTGCAATGGCCCATGCATTGGCTTTCAAAATAGGCAAGTAGAGCACCACACCTACTGAAGCCGGAATAAATAGTAAGCCTAAGTGCTGTAATACGCTACTACCCACCAAATCAATTGATGCTGGCACGTGCCCGCGTAAGCTCAAAAAAACCAGCAGTAAAACCAACCCAATTACCGGGCCAGGAATGAAAGGCAATGCGAATTTAAAAAGTAGCTCGCCTAGTGCTTGGAATATGAAGATTTGAACTAGGCCTTGGATCATTACTCGAGTATAGGAAAAGATCCAAGCTGTCATATTGACAAGAAAATTCGAAGCGAGACGCGGGGCTCGAACCAGTTACTGAGGAAAGCAGTTAGATAATACAAACGTACTCTTCAAAACCTCTGTTTTCTTGTTTGACTTGAAGCCTTGAGAAAGTTCCAAGATGAGTACCTTATGAATGTTGTCTCATCTACAAAAGGATAAACCATGACCTTAGGCTTTAACCCGCTCGATGCCTTTAGCTTACAAGGCCAAACAGCCGTTGTGACAGGTGGCGGAAATGGTATTGGTAGAGCTGTAGCAACAGGCTTGGCTCGCTCGGGAGCGCATGTGGTCGTTATGGATCTTGATTTTTCAGCAGCGCAGTTTGCAGTCAGTGAAATTATGAAAGAAGGGCTGTCTGCAAAAGCAATCTGTGTAGATGTTAAAGATGAAGTCCAAGTCGATCAAGCTATGAAGCAAGCGTATGAGCTTCATCAACGGCTAGATATTCTGATCAATAACGCTGGAATCGCGATCAGGAAGCCAACAATTGAATTGGACCTAGCAGATTGGAACCGTGTATTGGAAGTTAACCTCACAGGTGTATTTTTATGTGCGCGAAGTGCAGCGCGCTTCATGATTACGCAAGGCAGTGGCGCTATTGTCAACACTGCCTCAATAATGGGGCTTTCAGGCGGTGGTTTGTACCCCAATATTTCTTATCAATCGACCAAGGGTGCGATCATTAATTTAACTCGCGCATTGGCGGTGGAGTGGGCCCCTCATCAAATACGTGTCAATGCAATCGCTCCTACGTGGGTGGAAACTGATTTCATCAAACCACTGCTGGCACAGCCCGATTTGATTGAGAAAATAAAAGGGCTAACACCCTTGGGGCGCCTTGCCAAACCCGAAGACATGGTGGGTGCTTTTGTTTTTTTATGCGCACCTTGCTCCTCCATGGTCACGGGTCATACCTTGGCAGTTGATGGCGGATTTTTGGCGCAATGATCTTGCATCCTTACGGGTTTAAAGATCGATCACGGACCCCGCAGCGGCCAACAAGTCATCGATCAGTTGATGGGTTTGCAAGGCCTCACCGCCATGCGTGCGTGAGGGTCGCTGCTGCTGGATGGACGCCACAAAGTCGCTGATCAAGTCGCGGTGCCAATCGTGCGGAAAGTCCATGATGTTGGCCCCGCCACCGGTGCCGCCCTCGGCTTTGATCTCAATGGAGGTATCCCCGTTGATGAAGTTCACCCGCAAATCGCCGCCGCTCAGCACCGCAGTGCCCAGGGTGCCGATCACCTCGATGCATTCGGTGCCGCCGGGGTAATGCGCGGTGGTGGCCATCAAGCGGCCCGGTGCGCCCTGGCCCAATTCCAACAGGGCTTGAACATGGTCTTCGGTTTCCATGCGGTGCACGCGGGTGCGGCTGGCCTGCGCCGCCACCACGCGGCGCACGCCCACCAAGGCGCGAAACACATCCAGGCTGTGGATGGCTTGGGTGATGAGCACCCCGCCACCATCGCGTGCCAGGGCGCCGCGACCAGCTTGGTCGTAATAACTTTGCGGCCGCCACCAGGGGATGCTGACCGATGCCGCTTGCACAGTGCCCAAGCCGTGTTGATCGAGCAGTGTTTGCAAGCGCTCCACCCCAGGGCGAAATCGGTGTTGCAGCACCACACCGAGTTGGCGTTGGTGCTGCTGGGCCAAATTGACAATGGTTTTTGCCCGCGCCAGCGACACATCCAAAGGCTTTTCCAACAACACATGTTTGCCATGGATCAAACAGGCTTGGGCCATCTCTAAATGCGTAGCGGCCGGTGTGGCAATGATCACCGCTTGCACATCCGGGTCGCACAGCATGGCTTGAAAATCGCTGCTGGGTTGCAGGTGACCTTGAAACGGTCCCATCTGGGCGGTTTCGGGTCGGCGGGTGATGGCCCAGCGCAAATCAACCTCGGCGCGCAAATCGTTCAAGCTCAGCAGGTGCGGCACCGCACCCGGGCCAATACCCACCAACGCCATGCCCATGGGTTTCATGACAGCGCCTTTCGTTTCATCGCCAACGACTGTGCCTGCAAGGCCAATTCACACACCTTGAAAACATGGGCTTGGGTCATGCAGGTTTCGCTGCGCTCTGCGACATCGGCCGCGAATTGTTGAAAAAAGTCCAAAGGCTGGGCGCTGCAATCGATGTGTCGTGTGCCTTGTCCATCGGCCAAAAACAGGTGGTTGGTACCAGTCCGTCCTTCGATGTCGATGTACTTGCGGATTTCTATGCTGCCGCTGGTGCCCAGCACAAACAAGCGGCCGTCCCCCCATGTTGGCATGCCATCGGGGGTGAACCAATCGACCCGCACATAACCCCGGTGGGCTGGCGTTTGCAAAATGATTTCGCCAAAATTTTCAAACTCTGGGTTGGGCAGTTGATTGCCGTAATGCCCCACATGGCTGTGCACCACTTGGGCATCGGTGCTATCGGTGAAGGCCAAAAATTGATCGATTTGGTGGGAGGCAATGTCAACCAAGATGCCACCAAATTGGGATGCCTCGAAAAACCAATCGGGTCGAATGGCGGCATTCAATCGGTGCGGTCCCATGCCCAGGGTTTGGATGGGTGTGCCAATGGCACCGGCGCGCACCATTTTCAAAGCTTCTTGCACGGCTGGCACGATGTGCCGCTCCGAAAAGCAAATCGAGAACATCCGACCCGTTTGGGCCGCCACTTCTTGCACCCGCAGCAATTGCTCCGCTGTGGTCACGCCGGGTTTGTCCACCAGCACATCTTTGCCATGGCGCATAGCTGCGATAGCGATATCGGCACGCTGGGCAGGGATGGCGGCGCAAACGATCAGGTCAATTTGCGGGTCTTCTAAGAGAACCTCTGGGCGCGCCAACGCTGGCAACTGCGCAAAGCGTTCTTGCAAGCCAGCCAAAACCTTGGGGTCGCTGGTGTGCTCCACATAGCCGGCACATGTGGCCCCCACATCTAACAGGCCTTGGATCAAGTCATAGATATGGCGGTGATCGATGCCGATCACCCCAAACCGAATGCCACGACCCACCGCGCTCATGGGGCCAGCCAGGTTAAGTTTCTTCTAGATATTAGGCGCATCAAAAAACCTTACTTAAAACACAAAACACACGCAATTACTTCAGTTGCAAGTATGCATTACGCAACAAAGACTTTATCCCCTTGGTGATTTACCAACGGCCGCACTTAGGGGTAATATTGATTATTATTTACGGGTTATGAATATCTCAAAGTTAAATGGAAGCAATAAGGTTCAAATAAGAGACTTAACCTTTTAGATTACACCTCCTGCAAAATGTTTGTTTCGTAAATAAACATGTATCCTTTCAGAGATTCTAAAAAAAGTGTTAGTTGAGATTGGCGATTAAATTTTCTAAAAATAAATTGGAGAAAAAACATGAACAAAATTCCTACCCACCGCGTTACGGTCGAGGAAATGCGCCAACGCGTTGCGCTTAAATCTGATCAAAATGGGTTTGACGGCGGACTGCCCGACAGCCGTTACCCAAGTGCAACCCGCACGCTCATCAATATTATTGGCTTTCAACCACCCGAAGGAGACCCGACTCTAGTCTCGCCTGTCGGAGCCCAGGCGGCCGAAAATGCCGCTATCAAAATCAACGAAGGTTTCAACTTAGGTTTTTGTGACGCGCTTCCTGGCCATGGTCCCATGATGCATAACCACGACACCAATGAGACCTTCATGCCGATTTCTGGTCGGTGGCGCTGTTCTTGGGAGTTAGACGGGAATATTGAGTTTTTTGAACTAGACCCCTGTGAAGTCATTTCCTTTCCACCTGGTGTGCAAAGACGTTTTGAAAATGTCACCCACAACGAGCCGAATCGCACCCATCGGTTAATGTTTGTGATTGCGGGTAACGCACCGCAGGCAGAGTTCTCTCCTGAAGCACAAGCAGAACTCGTTGCCAAAGGTTATATCAGTGAGACTGGAAAACTGTTAGATAAATAAAAGGTTATGCGTTTCAAATAACGCGTGCTTTTCTCCATCACGCGGTAATTTGAAGTATCACAATTGCTCGCTTTTAACCATAGACCAATCCCAATCAATGCCAAGCCCTACCGAATCTGGTGGAAGGTCAAATCCATCTTGCACTTTGATACGTGATGGGGTGATTGATTCAGAAATAAAAAAGGCTTTGGCGTATCGATCGCTAAAAAGAAATGTGTGGGGTGCGAATGACGCTTCCGCAAAATCTGTGCTTGTGCTTAAATTCCATCCTACTAACTGAAGGAAATAAAAATGCACCGGTTTTTTCAATTGCTACTTGTTCTTGCAACCTCTGTTCTGCTTTGCAGCTTCGCCGTCGCCCAGGACCGAGTTATCTACCATATCGACGATGCGGCCTCTCAGGCAACCAAGGGCCTGCGTAATATACGTAATCATTTGGATGTGGCCCCCGACACCAAGATTACGGTTGTAACTCATGCCAACGGAGTGGATTTCTTGATGGACGGCGCCAAAGACATCAAGGACCCGAATATCGACTATGGTTCGCTGGTGAGTTCGCTCAAGGCAAGAGGGGTTACGTTTGAGATCTGCGAAATCACGCTGCTAAACCGCAACCTTAAAAAAAGTCAGTTTAATATGGACGCGACATTCACCCCGTCGGGGGTAGTGCGTATCGGGCGGCTGCAAAGCCGCGAGAACTTCGCCTACATCAAGCCGTGAAAAAAGGCTGAGCGCTTCAGTGCCAGAAGCCCTCGCTACGTATTGGTTCGGAGTCTGGGTGTCGAACTAGTTTGGGCAAAAGTTCGGATATACGTTCAGGGCTCGATGGCCGCTTTGTGTTGATCAAAGCGAGTATCTGCATCAGTCCAGCTTGATGCCCAAATCGACTGCCAATTTGATCCAGACAGGTACGTCACGCTCCCAATCACGACGGGTGTCGACTAAATTTTTGGGTTTGTTAGGAATTGAAAATGACTCGCGCAATTTGGCAGCGCGTTCGGTGTTAGCCCCTTCAATAACCACACTTGAAAGTATTTTCAAAACGGCTTCTGGTGTGCCAGCGGGGGCCATCAGTGGAAGCCCACCCTCCAGTGCCACCAAAGGATCCGTCATGCCTTGCTCAACCAAGGTTGGCACATCTGGCAATTTGGGTGAACGATAAGAGCCGGTCACGCCAATAGCACGAACACCTCGGCCTGCAACGGTGTTGAAGGCTTGGTAACTGCCAACGGCTATTTGCAGTTGACTGGAGGCCACATCAATCCACATGGCGGCTTCACCTTTGTAATGAATCGAAAGTATTTTGCTGCCATAGTTGCGGTTGATTTGATCTGCCACCATGTGGGGATAAGACCCAGGGGCATAGGTACCCATCGAGGTTTGGTTGGTTTTAGCAAACTCGATGAACTCTTGAATGGTCTTGGCAGGTACTTTTTCCGAAATGCCGACGACCAAAGGTCCCGATGGAAAATTGGCCACAGGGGTTAGGTCTTTGTCCAGGTTGTAGGGTAATTTGGTGTACAAAACACGGTTTTGCCATACAGTGCCTGAAGTGGTCATCAACAAGGTGTATCCATCTGGAGCCGATTTGACAACGGTATCGATGCCAATAATGGCACCAGCTCCGGGTTTGTTGTCGACAACCGCAGGCACGCCCAACTTTGCCGTGAGTTGTTCCGCATACATGCGGGCGTAGGCGTCTGTCAGTCCGCCTGGCGGAAAGGCCACGACGATCCGTATAGGCTTGTTAGGCCATTTGCCAGACTGCGCAAATGATTGCGGCAAAACCAGTCCAGCACTTGTTCCGGCGATCATTGAAAGCGCTTGGCGTCGAGTGGGTGTTGTAAAGTCGGTCATAGGTTGATGCGTTGAGTTACGTAGTCTTAGTCTATTTCGAGCACAACACATCGCAGCGGGTGATAACCCTGTTTTTTTTCACGCGTACAAACCAACCGTACTTTCCATCAGAGAGCTAAAAAAGAAATCCCGCAATTATTTTTGCGGGCTTTACTTTACAAATCATCGACTTAACTGGCTCCTCGACCTGGGCTCGAACCAGGGACCTACGGATTAACAGAAATATAGGCTCGTCAAAAACCCTTATAAATCAATGACTTACAAGTGAAAATATTAAACGTGTAATATTTCGTGTAATTGACCAAAAGTTACATTATGTAACTCAGTAGGTATTTTGGCAGTTATTTGGGTTTTGACAGAGCATATAACTGTCGAAAATTCGAGGCTACATGCGGGGCTCGAACCAGTTAAGGCCTTTTGTTCGATGACATATTCGGAAGTCGAACTTGATCTTTTGAGCAGCCTGGGAATTGAAAACCGTGTCATATGTCGTGCGATTGGTTTGCAGTTTGTAGGCTGCTCAATCATTTGGATCGCTTCAAATCCAAAGTGGAATTAACATTTGTGCATGATTGATTGGAACTCCTGTCCAGCTGTAGAACTTAACCCCGAGCTTGTTAGCGGAGCTTGGGTGTTTCGTGGTACTCGTGTACCTGTTGCTGCTTTGTTCAAAAATCTAGAGGAAGGTGTAACTGTCAACGAGTTTGTTGAGTTATTTCCTGGAGTAGATTTGCTGCATGCTCGCAGCGTTCTAGATCATGCCGCTAAAAGTACCATGGCGATTCAGTCTATTTGAAAGTCTTGCTTTATCAAGTAATTGTTAATTAAATCAAGATTCTCTCTATCACTGCTTTCTTCTGCTCAAGTGTGTATCCCACTGAGCCGTAATGTGCAAAATCCGAAACATTGCGTCCATGTCCCGTGATAGCTTCTGCAATTGGAACTGGAACGTCACCGCATGCTTTTAAGCGGTCAATAAAAGCATGTCGAAACATGTGAGTCCTAAAGTTCAGGTGGCTCATGCATTTGTTGAGTGTGGCCGCGCACGACGTGTTGCCAACTTCTGAGGCATATTGAGGGATCAGCCATTCACTTTTTTGCATAACGGCACGTCTATGTAGTTCTTTGGCGGCCTGAAGCGAGACGCCAAGCAGGGGTACGCAGCGAATGCTGGCTTGTGTTTTGCGGTCAGTCAATCTGTTTTTTCGTACCCATAAATGTGGAATGTCGTGATCTAGCACCAAGTCATCTAAGCGAGCTAACACAGGCTCAGAAATTCTCATCCCCGTGTTAAGTTGTATCAATGCTGCAAGCCTTGATGGAATAGGGTGACTAAGCAAATGCGCTTTGACTTTGATAAGCAGCTCCATGGTAATTGGCTCAATAGTCCGCGAGGGTTCTCCTTCCCCGCGTATGAAGAGTCCTCGTATGGGGCTTAGCCGATCTATGTCCAAATGTTTAAACGCCATATTTACCATTGCATTGAGAACAGTGATGTGCCGCCTCACACTATTTGGATGGAGCCCATCTGCCAATAGGCAGTCTCTGAACTGGGTGATGTGGCAGTGCCGCATCTCATCCAGTGCGATGTCTCCAAGCTGCGCTAGAAACAAGCGGTATGCGTGGTGGGCGACTATTTGAAATTTACGGCGATGCGCCGATGGGTTTTCGCGCATATAAATTTCAAACGCATCTGAAATTCTGTGCCTAACTTGCCAGCGCTGCTTGGTAAAGTGCTTTGCCACCAACGCCGACAAAAAGTCTTCATCGAAATTAATGCCGTTTAGGCAGACCTGAGGTTTTTCCAGTATTTGTAATTCATCGGGAGAAGCTAGAGTTAAAAGCGCTTTCATTCCTTGCACAGTTAGAAACTAAAAATACTAATTTAGTTTCAGCTGTAGGAGAGGGCAACCTAAGCAGAAATGTCCCGACAATGTGGAAGTTTACCGATCGAATTCAGCGCATCGTTCGCTTGTTTCTAGCGTTTGAGTTCTCTGTAAAAGTTCTCATGCGATCCAAGTAGCAGCAGGTGGCGGGTCGCAGGGTCAAATTCATATGCGAGCAACATGAGTTGTGTTTGACTCTTAAATTTATAGACATAAACACCAGCTAGGTCACCTCGCTTTGCCTCACCTGCAAGTGGATTGGCAACAATCACATTAACTGCTGCATCGACGTCTTGTTTTTGTCTTTGATGTAATTTTTTGTAGCCTCGCGCAAAAGCTGAGGACTGAGTGACTTGAATTTGCTTTGAGGCCATCAGTGCTTGCTTTGTGGAATGAAGGGGGTGGCTAAAGATTTGCCTTCACCTTTTGCAATCATTAGATCGCGTACAAAGTCGATAGGTAGGTCTGGGTTATCTAAAGCTGCTTTGCCAATCATTGCCCAAAATTCAATTTGTCCAGAAATGGTCCTGCGCTCAGCGTGAGCGTGAGATTTCGCTTGATCGTAAAGATCGCTGTCGATTCGAACGGGTAGTCCCATAAATTCTCCAAAAATGAAATCCTGCTACAAATGTAGCAAGAAGAAGCAAATTTGTAAATGAGTTGGGTGGCTTTTTTAAAACACAAAAATCCAAGGTTTAACAGAAAGCCAGGCTCGTCAAAAACCCTTATAAATCAACGACTTAAAAGCTAAAATATTAAACGTGTAATATTTCGTGTAATTGACCAAAAGTTACATTATGTAACTCAATAGGTATTTTGGCAGTTATTTGGGTTTTGACAGAGCATATAGCTGTCGAAAATTCGAGGCTACATGCGGGGCTCGAACCAATTGAGGCCTTTTGTTCGGATCTGCAAGCGGGTCTCGAGCTTTAAGGATTGAGCGGCATGGGAATTGAAAACCGTGTCATATGTCGTGCAATTGGTTTGCAGTTAGAAGGCCGCTGAAATTGAAATAATTAATTTGAGCGTTACCTTATAAGTTGATGTGCTGACCTGTGCAAGTGTGAAATGAAGTTGCGTATAGCAGGGGAAATAGCAGAACTACTTCTTGCGATGACTCCAACTGTTAAAGGTAAACCTGGCTCTTGAACAGGCACTCTGACTATATGTTGCCCCATGGGTTGTGAGATGATTTGTTCTGGCATTAATCCGAGTAAATCGGCAGTCCCTAAGAGCGCCAGTAAAGCTAAAGTCGAGTTCACCATTGCACCAGCTGGAGGGGGTGGCATCCCATGCATTTCAAACAAACTTTTAGCGTAGCCAGTTTGTTGCGAGTTTCCGGTGTATATCCATGCCTCATTAGCTAGTTCAGCAAGTCTTTTGGCTCTTGCATGGCGGCTGCCTTGCCTGGCGACCACAACCATGCGGGTTTGCATCAGAGGCTCAGTTATGAACTCCCCCAGGGGAAGGCCTTCTGGTATGCCTCCAACTACCAAGTCAACTTCGCCTTTACGAAGTTTTTGGAGTTGCTCAACAAACATCTCTTCGCTTACTCGCAAACGAATCTCTGGGAATGCGCGACTGTAGGTTCGCAATGTCTCAGGTATGAGCAGCATCATGGCAACTGGAACTGCAGCGATATTTAGGTCGCCTTTCATTTTTCCATCCATTTGTTGAATTAAATCTGTCGCAGTCGACAACTCGCTAAGCACTCTTTGTGCGTGCTCAAAAAGCACTTGTCCCTGTGCGGTAGCAACAACTCCTTTTGAGTGCCTCTGCAACAAAGGAACCGACAACTCGATTTCAAGTTCACGCACTAATTTGGTTAATGCGGGTTGAGAAGTGCCGAGCCGTCTTGCTGCGCTGCGCAAACTTCCCTCCTCTATGGCGGCAACGATAGCTTTGAGCGATGTAATTTTCATACAAAAAATGACCTTTAGCGATAACCTAATGATATCGCGCGTGAGGACTTGGTATCTGTTCAAGTGTCAATGGATTTCTGAAAATTCAGATCTGGCTCGGTCACCACCGAATTAATTCATATCAAAAATGGAGACATCTAAATGATTCGCCGAATTCTTTCCATATTGGCTCTAGGGCTAGTGCTCAATACGCAAGCCCAAACATTCCCTACAAAACCAGTTCGTATCATTACGCCTTTCCCTGTTGGTAGTGGGCCTGAAGGTGTTGCACGCATGGTTGCAGACAAACTTTCTAAAACTTGGGGACAGCCTGTAACAGTTGAAAACCGTCCAGGTGGAAATGGATTTATCGCTATTGACGCCTTCAAGCGTGGCGCTACAGATGGCACCGACTTGATTCAGTTAGATAACGTACATCTAACCGCATATCCCCACCTGTTTAAGAAGTTGCCTTACGACGCTAAAACAGATTTTGATGTTTTGCTTCCATTGTTCAAAACATATTTCTTCTTTACAGCATCTACAGAAAGTAAATATAAAAACGTTACTGACATCGTCGCCGATGCAAAATCCAATCCAGGTAAGTTGAACTATGGTTCATGGTCAGTCGGTAACCCAGTGCATTTAGGTTCAGCTTTATTTGAAACCGTCACGGGTACAGAGATGCAGCACGTTATCTACAAAGAGACCTCACAGCTCTATACGGGTGTTGCAACTGGTGAGTTAGCGTTTGCTATGGGAACCAGTGCTACAGCAGGTCCACTCTACCGCGCTGGTAAGTTAAAGTTTTTAGCAATAGCTGCACCGCGTCGGTTACCAGCCTATAAAGACGTACCAACTGTAGCCGAAGCCGGTGGTCCTAAAGATTTTGAAGTTAGCGGTTGGACAGCAATTGCAGCGCCAAAAGGATTGCCAAAAGCTGTTGCTGACAAAATTAATGCCGATATAGCCAAAGCACTCGCTGAACCTGATGTACGCGAAAAGTTTGTTTCCTTTGGATATGAACCCTTCACACCAACTCATGATCAGTTTGTTCAATATATCCAGTCTGAGTCGATCCGATTGGCAGCTGTAATTCAAAAGTCTAAAGCGGCGCTTGATTAATTTACTTTAGAGAAATTCGATCATGGCACGCATCATCGGCGGTATAGGCGCCTCACATTCACCAACGATCGGCTTTGCAAAGGACACGGGTAAGCACAATGACCCAGTTTGGAAACCGATTTTTGATGGGTTTGATCAGATCCGTGGATGGGTGCATGAAAAGAAAATTGATGTGATTTTTATGATCTATAACGATCACATCACATCCTTCTTTCTCGATCACTACTCTGCTTTTGTGCTTGGCATCGACGATAAGTATGTGGCAGCAGATGAGGGCGGTGGTCCGCGCGATGTTGCTCCAGCGATGGGGCATCTTGGCTTGTCTCAACACATCGCCATGTCATTCGTGGCTGATGAGTTTGATATGTCTTTCTTCCAAGGTAAGCCTGTTGATCATGGATTTCTTTCCCCTTTGTCGATGTTGGGTGATGCAAGTGGGCCTTGGCCAGGGCAGGTTGTCCCTTTGCAGGTAGGGGTATTGCAGTTGCCTATTCCCAATGCAAAACGTATGTGGAAACTGGGAAAGGCATTGCGTCGTGCGATTGAGAGCTATCCGGAGGATCTCAACGTTGCGATCATGGCAACGGGTGGTTTGTCACATCAAGTGCATGGCGAACGAGCAGGGTTTCTCAATGAGGAGTGGGATGCAGAGTTTCTTAACCTGCTGGAAACTAAGCCTGAAACTTTGGCCAATATGCGTCTTGCCGAATACGCTGCTAAAGGAGGAATGGAGGGGGCAGAAGTCATCATGTGGCTGATCATGCGTGGGGCACTCTCTGACAAAGTGAATCTGGTGCACAAGCATACATACGCACCATCAATGACCAATATTGCTACGTTGGTTTTTGAAGATCAGGGAGGTGAACCTGACTCTGCCGCTGTTAAGGCGCACCGCGAGCACATGAGCTACGAACTCGAAGGCGCGGAGGCTTTGCAGGGTACGTATCCTTTTACACATTCTCGTAGCCACTCTAATTTCCGCATTAATCGTTTCCTTCACGCACTGATTCGACCAGAGCACCGTGCCCGCTTTGTGAGCGACTTCGAGGCCCTGGCCACCGAGCATGGTCTCAACGATGAAGAAAAAGACATCATTCGCAACCGTAAGTGGATTGAGATGATCCGTCGTGGTGTGATTTTCTTTGTGTTGGAAAAGATGGCTGCCGTGTTGGGCGTGTCTAACCCTGAGGTTTATGCTGCTTTCCGAGGAGAAACTATTGAGCAGTTCCAGGCTACACGCAAGGTGTCAATGAAATATTCTGTAGCTGGAGGCGACAAGGTCAAGGAGATCGATCGTAAGTAATTAGAAATTCCAAACTTCAAAATTTGAATTAATTTTTGAAACATAAGCCGCTCAACTGTAGGGTTAACAGTCCGCAGCTTGGTCAAAGTGGATTAGCGTTGCTTCCACATTTGCTTCCACACCCCTGCGGATCACTTATAACCTGTTGATTTATATAAGGTTTTATTTCTTGAAGCTGCTCATAAGCCTATTCAGAGTATTGGTAGATATTGTGAAATTCAATAGGGTCTAACCTATTCAACTTCATCACTATGAACACTAAAATGTTTTTAAGATTTATCCTGATTTGGACTCTGCCACAACATCCAAAGGAGTCGGCATGATTGGTTACACCTGTGTAGGAACTAACGATCTAGAAAAAGCAGTTCATTTTTACGGTGAACTCCTAAGCGTTCTAAATGCAAAAATTTTTTTCAAAAGCGATCGGGGTGTAGGGTGGGGAGTGTCCGCTGACAAACCTATGTTCAGTGTCATGAAGCCCTTTGATGGTCAAGCAGCAACCATTGGGAACGGTTCAATGGTTGCAATTGCAGCAGCAGATCCAGAGCAAGTTCAATTGCTTCATGCAAAGGCTCTTGCGCTAGGTGCAAAAGACGAAGGTGCACCTGGTGCTAGGGGCGGCCAATTTTATGGCGCTTACTTTAGAGACTTAGACGGCAATAAATTGGCTGTCTTTTGTATGTCTGCAAATTAGATAAATTTTTTTCAAAGTATTCAGATGAGCGAACAAACAAAAGCTTCTGGTCCAGCCTCTTACTTCCCATCCATTGAAAATAAATATGGCCAGCCAATTGACCATTGGATCAAACTTGTTCAAAAACAAAAAGGCATGAAGCACATGGAAATTGTCAATTGGCTCAAGAGTGAACATGGATCCGTCTGATCCCACAGTAGTTGATCCCATGCGGGTGTAGGTGGTGCCGTCGCTGCTGACGCTGGTCGTATCACTTACTCGCTGGATGGTTTCACCTTCGCTCGAAACTGCTAGTCGCCCCAAAATTTGCCAAAAAGACATAACTTTCTCCTTTTTTGAATATTAGTCCTTCATAAGCTCA
>CAIRQX010000071.1 GCA_903880855.1 uncultured Burkholderiales bacterium
GACGAGCCTACCAACCACCTAGATTTAGCCACCCGCGAAGCCTTGAGCATGGCCCTAAACGAGTTTGAAGGCACTGTCATGCTGGTAAGTCACGACCGCGCATTGCTCAGAGCAGTATGCGATGAATTCTGGATGGTCTCGCGCGGTGGTATTGCACCATTTGATGGTGATTTGGATGATTACCAGCGCTATTTACTGGAAGAAAGTAAGCGTCTTAGAGCCGAGGCAGTTGCAGCAGCGAGTGTTATTGCACCATCGCCAGCTAAAACATCCAAAGAAAGCAGTCCGAATACCAAACTGGATCAAGAAAAGAAAAAACCTCTTAAGAAAGAGCTTGAAAAAGTAGAACCCAAATTAGCTGCTTTGGAGGTTGAAAAAGAAATTTGTCTTAAGCAATTATTAGAGCCATTGAAATCAAAAGAAATCGCAGAAACGTCTAAAAGGCTGAAACAAATTGAACAAGAAATTACTAGCTTAGAAGCGCGGTGGCTGGAAATAAACGAGGCGCTAGAAGCGACTTAAATGAAAAAAGGGTTCGCATATTTGCAAACCCTTTTTAGGTTTATTGGTGGGACCAGCGGGGGTCGAACCCACGACAAACGGATTAAAAGTGCTCAACTCTGTACCATTATAAGCAACACTATCAACGTTTTTTAGCGTGGATAAAAAGTGGTGTGCGAGTATTAGCATTGTTTCAACGGTGTAAAAACTTCGCATGTTGCTTGAAGGTATTTTTACTATACCTCTAATCCCCTCCACCATCATTTTCGCAAACGCTATGTTTTTCAACACAAACCGTACGTTTTCAGCGTGATTTGCGGCATTTACAAAACGTGGTGTGCGTAGCAAAACGCTGTCACCCCCAACACAACGCAACTTAGAAGCGTTGCTGTTGTTGCTTACGTAAGCGTTCAGCGTCACGCTGTCTGCGTTGTCTGTCGCGTTCTGCCTGTAGTTGTTGTCTGTCACGTTCAACATTGTTCTTCAGCCCTTGTATTCTTGCCTGTTCAGGCGATAACGGCGGCTTGGGTTTAAGGGTGTTGTCATCATCTCCCTCGTTAGTTTGCACTGGTGAGATTTCTGGATTGACATTTGGTGACGTACTTGATGCAGATGGCAAGGTTCGTAGCGAGATCTATTTGACTTCAGATCGCGTAAAACACGGCAACGCACGTACTATCTTTTTGAATACACTTATACAGCAGGAACTTACCCAGTTCATCGTAACCAAAACACTACGGGATGAACACTTTCCATTGTTCTCAACACAACGTGGCATTCGTTGCTCGTTCAGTCCAAACACACTTGCCCAACACTTTTATTGGTTGTTTAAGAACGCAGGTATTAAAGGTGCCAGCAGTCACTCGTGCCGTAAAACCTTTTTGACATCACTTGCCAGTCAAGGTGTCAGCGTCTTTGTGTTGGCAAGTTTGGCAGGACATAAAAGCATTACAACTACCCAACGTTACATCACTACAAACGATGAAGTTAAACGCAAGGCTGTTGAACTTGTCTAATCTATTCTTTGCTTTTAAAAATTATTGAAACTACCAAAGCAACTATTGAAGCAGGTGCAATTATTCCAACACTAATGATTCCAAATAAAATCAAATCTCCTGCTCCACAACTTTGAAACTTTTGACAACTTATTTGTGTACTCGAAAAAATAATGATTACAAACCAAGCAATAACACCAACAATGAAACCAATACGATTTATGTCTTTCATACAATCATTTTAATAAACCGTGTACTTCCAACCTGTCAAACCCCTGCAAAGCCATAGCCCAAGCGGCTTCCAGCCTACCTACCAAGTTTTGAGCCTTTTTCACGGAGTGCTTTTTCGTACTCTTGTGACAACTCATATTGCTCACGCTCGTATTCATCCATTTCGCTCACTGCTTTTTTCATTATCGCTTCTTCCATTTCTCTAATCTCTCTATCTCTTCGCGTAAGTCCTTCTGTTTCTATCTTCTGTCCATCCATTCGTCTCAATCCAGCCCGCGTCAATGCGTTGTTCGCTAAGTTCTCAGCGACACGTTTTTCCTTACCTTCTTTAAGTGCATCATTCAAAGTCGTAAAGTAAATCCGCATCTGCCTTTTTGTTGCTTCAAGTTGTAATCGTTTTAACTCTTCTAATACACCATCAATCGCTTGCCTAAAAGCCTTCTCGTATGCTTCAATATAAATCTCACGTTTGGTCTTCCAACCGAGTTCTTGTTCTTCTTCTTTCGTTCGTGCTCGTTTTACTTTTCGCAATGCCTGCTGTTATTTCCAAGCCGCTTCCATTGCCGCTATCTGGTCATCACTTAGCAATGCCTTCACATCTCTTGCGGCAACTTCTTTATCTGCCTTTAAGTCAGCCAGTCGTTCTGCCAGTCTTTCTGGTAGATGTGTTCCATCAAGTTTTGGCATAAATGAAAACAGCGTGAGTTTTGATGCTCACGCTGTTCTTTGTCTTTAGAAAAACTTTTTAGTGTGTCGCCACACCAAGAAGTTTCAGATAGTAATTAGTACGTTTTTATTTGAAGTTGTATCGCAAACCGATAGAGACAATTGAGAGGTCAACATTGTCTTTTTTATTTAGTTTTGTGTAATCCACTACAGCTTTCATATCATCACTGATTTTGTACGCTATACCAGCACCATACAAAGTATTTGTTGATTTATTTGTTTCGTTTGCCAGCACTGTACCATTAGAAATAGATGTGGCTTTGAATGCAGCTTCCTGCCGCATTGAGCCGATACGCCCGAACAATTCGGTTTCGTTTGAAAGATTTAAAAAGGGACGAACTGCAAACCCGTATCCAGATTTCATTTCTAATTGCACATTTGCTTCGGTTTTGAAAGCTTTTGTAGAATCAGATAAACCTTGTTGCATAAATCCTTCAACAGCAACGTTGTCCATTACAACGGTTCCCAATGTAAATCGACCTGCTGTTGGTTTCAAAGTGCCGATACCATCTTGTGATGTGTCATTAAAGGTAACCATTGAGTATGCCGCTTCACCATAGAGAGTGCCGGTTTTCTGTGCAAACACAGTAGTTGAACAAGCGGCAGCAATAACAGCTAAGGCTAAGATTTTATTCATATGAGATTCCTTTACGAAACGAAAAATATTTATTAGTATAATGTACTAATACTTTTAATTAGAAAAAAGTTACAGGTGCCGTATCAATTTAACAACAGCATTTGTTTTCATTTCAAGCTAACTTATCCGCCGCCATAGTCGCAGTGAGTTTGCTGTAATGCTTTTCTATCATTAATGCACTATTTCCCATCTGCTTTGACAGCGTGTGTATGTCAGTTTTGTTGTTAAGTAGTTCAAAAGTAGCGTAGGTGTGACGTAACGAGTACAAGGTACGTGTCTGCCCTTCCGTGTTCTTAAGCAATCCTGTGTCACGCATTAACCGTCTAAACGTGCCGTTCATACTTGGCGGTTGGTAACCGTCAGCAAAACGGAACAGCAGATGCGGCACACGTTGTGCAAACAAGTCGTCAAACAATATATTTCTTATATCCGTTTGTCGTGCGTGTAAGCGTTTGAGCACGTCAACTGCACGGTGTTTTGCTATCAACCAACGTCCGCCTGTCTTTCCGTCAACCCAAATACGCAAATAACGCACACCTTTGTCCTTGTGCCACTCAATGTGTTTCCAACAAATACCCATTGCTTCTGTGCCGTGTCGCATTCCCGTTAGCAACAACATTTCAATGTAGTCACGCAACAAGGGACGTATTTGTTTTTCTACTGCACGTAATCCCTCGTACTGCCACGTTTCCATAAATGTCAGCAAGTGCGTTATCTCTTCTTCGCTAAACGCAGGACGTGTTTTACCCTTTTCCCCTTTTGTTGTAAGTTTGGGAACTGGCACACGTTCGCTTATGTAACCGCGTTCAACTGCAACTGTCAGCAATCTGTTCCACGCACTTGCAAAGTTCATCAACGTACTTGCTTTGGGTTTGCGTCGCATTTGTCTGTCACGCCACAACTCAAACTCAACAATGTCTGTGTTTGAGAGTTCTTCCAACCGCTTGTCCTTAAAGTACGGTAAAAAATACTTTTCTATGCAACCTACATAGTCACTGTAAGCAGTTCTGCCAGTGCTTGCGTCAATCTTCACTCGCATTTCTGCCACTGCAACAGCCGCAATTTGTGCAAACGTGTGTGTTTGGTGTGCTAAACCCAAGCGTTGTCTGTACCGTGCTTCGTCGTACAAGTCGCAAGCAACTGCAACGGCGTGTTCTATGCTTGCTTTGCGTGTGCTTTGTCTGTACCAAGTGCCGTCTGCTAACTTGTAACGACATTGGTACAGCAGACTGCGGCTACGTCTATACAGCACCACTTCACCGTCACGCAAGTAAATGCTTTGTGCTTGTACGGTGGCGTATTGTTTAAGTAAGTATGTGTTTTTTGTAGGTGAGACTGCGGGCTGTTTACTTTTGTAATCTTTTAGTTGGGTTCGCATTTAGCAACGCGACTAACAGCGTGGACTACAAAGTTGAAACAGAGTGTGCGTCGTTGTTTTGTAAGCACATAAAAAACACCCCACACGTTTGTATAGGGTGTTTCTACTTTGTAAATGGTGGGACCAGCGGGGGTCGAACCCACGACAAACGGATTAAAAGTCCGCTGCTCTACCAACTGAGCTATGGTCCCGTTTCAAGTTGTAACAAATATATCAAATGCTCAAACGAGAAGCCACAAATTATAGCGTAGAAATTTTATCGATGACCCACCCTGATGCGCATTGTCCAAAAGTTGCCGTCACACTCACTACGGAACCATATCCGCTGCAATTGAGTGAGCCATCTGTACCGCCTTCAATTTCACAACTTGCATCCACAGGTGCAACAGATTCTTTGCTAAATACACAAGAAATGCCTATTTTTTTCTTATCGCGTGGCGCTTGGTGTTCACGTCTTAATCGGTAGCGTAATTGCGCCAATAAAGGGTCATGTGTTGTCAGAGAGAGATCATCAATATCGACTTTATGCGCAGCGCGTTTACCTCCAGCAGCGCCGACAGTAATAAATATTGTTTTTGTATGCATAGCCCAAGCGGCCATCGCCGTTTTTGCCTTGATTTGATCGCAAGCATCAATCACGGCATCAACCTGTGAATTCAAAATCGATGGCCAATTCTCAGGCGTTACAAATTCATCGACACATTCCACTAAACACTGCGTATTGATATGCGCAATACGCTGTTGCATCGCCAGCACTTTAGACATGCCAAGGGTGTTATCTAAAGCATGGATTTGGCGGTTGATATTGGATTCGGCTATGTGATCGAAATCAATTAATGTCAATTTGCCAACACCGCTTCGGGCGAGCGCTTCGACTGCCCAAGAACCCACTCCGCCAATTCCTACAACCGCAATATGTGCTTCGCGAATTTTCTTCGCGCCAGTAACGCCATACAAACGCTCAAGACCACCAAAACGTCTTGCGGTAATGTCTTTGTGATCCATTGATCAAAAATTTAAGTCGTGCAGGGCTCGATAGAAGCAGCTTGCAGTTTTAAAGCGCAAAAAGCGCCAACCACAATCGACAAAACAGCAACAAACGACATTAAGCTTAAAGCGGACAAGCCACTCACACCTTGACCAAAAGTACATCCCATGGCGGTCACACCACCGACCCCCATCAGTACTCCGCCAATTAAATGTCGGGCTAAATCGGGAACGTCAGCAAAGCCCTCCCAGCGAAAGGATTGATTGAGGATGGCAGAGACACAAGCTCCCGCGATGACTCCCAACGCGGAAACGATGCCAGCAGTTAAAACTTTGGAGGTATCGCTAAAAAATAAAAGCCAATCAAGCAAGTAAGCGGCAGGCGCAACAAACGTCAAAGCTTCAATGCGACCAGAATTTGTAGCTAGGTAAACAGACTCTAACGTCTCTGGATGTTCTTCAATAAAGCCCAGATGACCGCTGACCCACCACAATAAGATAACCGTTACACCAACCCCGATTCCCGCAACAATATTTTCAATTGTTATGAAATCTTTACGCGATAAAGCAATAACGAAGAATAAACCTCCAATTGCATATCCAGCAAATACCGCTAGTTGCTGCGCATCACCCCCCATGACAGAGGAAAGCAATGAACCAACATGTGAGCCACTAGGTATATCAAGAGCCACCACATCTAAGTATTTGGCGCGAATAACTGCCGTTAGACCTTTTAAGGTGGCAAATGCACTGATACCCATCACGATAAAAACCACCAACGATTTCAAATTGCCACCACCGATACGCACCAAGGTTTTATTGCCGCATCCAGAAGCATTGACCATGCCGTAACCAAACATGAGCCCACCAACAATGGCCGATAGCCACATCAATCGGTTGCTGGCATAAAGTGTTTTGGCCGGATTGATGGCTGAGATATCACACAGATAAGCAAAGCCCAGCATGGCGGTTGCAGTTGCCAATATCCATTGACGCGCCCGCGTCCAGTCTTCCATGTGGACGATATCTGAGAGTGCACCCAGCGTACAAAAATGTGTACGTTGAGAGATAACGCCCAAAACTAAGGAGACTAAAAAAAAGGCCCAGAGGACCTCGTGTGTGGTGGTCTGTATGTCGATCATTTCAGTTTAGATAAACGTTCTTTTGCAGCAGCGGCTGATTCCGATTGTGGATATTTTTTCATGAGATCTTCAAACGTCTTGCGCGCTGATTTCAGATCTTTCATTTCTAGTTGGCAGTTAGCGACTGACAGCATAGCGTCTGGTGCCCGCGCATGCTCAGGGTCTTTACCCAATAAATTATTAAAGGTTTTGATAGCGTCTTTGTATTCACGGTTTGCATATTGCGCATTACCTAGCCAGAAAAGGCTAATTACACCAAAGCCACTGGTGGGGTAGCGCTTATTGAAGTCCACAAAGCCTTCGCTGGCAACTGGAAATTCACCCTTACGAAAAGCAGCTAAAGCAGCTTCATAAAAACGGATCTCAGCTGGATCTGCGAGGAACTCCACATTATCCAATTTAACTTTGACTGGCTCAAACTTCTTTAAGCGCTCATCCACACCTTGTGACAAGGCTTGCGCTGCAGCCTGTTGTTTACGTAATTCTTGGGTTAATTCTTCTTTTTCACCGCGCACACGTTGAATTTCGTTGCGCAAATTTTCAAATAAGTTTTGTTGCTCGATTAAATTACTTTGAAATTGTTTAATGTCATCGGAGTTCTTTTTGATTTCTTGAGATTGAATTTCGATTTTTTTTCGCAAATCCAATATGGCGCGTCGCGCTTCGTCATCTTCAAAAAGGGCTGCATGCGCTGCAGTTAAGCAGAACATGGCTGATACGAGGATGACTTTTTTCATCGGTAGGTGATTTCAGAACGACGGTTTTTAGAGAATGCAGCCTCATCGTTACCCGTCATTGAAGGCTTTTCTTTACCGTAACTCACTGCTTCCATTTGTCCATCCGCTACGCCTAATGCATTCAGGGCTCGGCGCACGGCTTCAGCACGCTTTTGTCCTAATGCAAGGTTGTATTCGCTACCGCCACGTTCATCGGTGTGGCCTTCAATATTGGCACGGCGCGTGCCGTCTGCTTTGATAAAACGGGCATGTGCTTCTAAAACAGCTTGAAATTCAGGCTTCACGGTGTAACTGTCGTAATCAAAATACACCACATTGGCTACACCAGTAGGTCCAGGCTTAATGCCATTCAAACTGCCGATTCCTCGTGCGTCTAGAGATGAGACTGAGGATGAGGCGGCGGCTGTATTTGGATTCGCTCCAGAACGTTCTTCCACTGGGACATCGTTGAGCTTCACATTAGATGAACAGCCCGAAATAATGGCAATAAATAATAGAATAGATAAAAGTTTTTTCATAGGAGTACTCAATTAATTTAGAAATGGATTATGGCTGGGCTTTAGAAAAAGGGCCCCAGTTGGGCTCACGAATATCACCGCCCTGCCCCGCGAGACGCGCTTTGATGCGTCCATCGAGTGTCGTTGTCATCAATGCCTCACGCCCTTCTTGTCTTGTAGCAAACACTATGAGACGGCTGTTGGGTGCAAAGCTGGGACGTTCATCCGCGGTTGTGTCTGTAATCGCACTAGCATTGCCGCTTGCAAGGTCCATGACGTGTAGTTTGTATGCATTGCCAGCGCGCGAAATATAGGCCATCCAACGTCCATCTGGGCTCAATGCGGGTGAAATGTTGTAGTTGCCAGTGAAGGTAACTCGGTTGGCTGGGCCACCCATAGCGGGCATTCGGTAGATCTGTGGTGAACCTCCTCGGTCACTGACAAAATAAATCGCAGTTCCGTCAGGAGAGAAAACTGTTTCAGTGTCAATCGCAACGGATTGCGTCAGGCGTCTTGGCTCACCGCCTTGAGAATCTAACAAGAACAATTGAGAGCCGCCGTCACGGCTCAAAGTGACAGCGACTGTGCGACCATCAGGCGACCATGATGGTGCACTGTTGGATCCTTTGAAATTAGCCAATAAGCGTCTTTTGCCAGAGGCAATATCATGCACATACACCACAGGCTTACGAGCCTCAAACGAAACGTAAGCTAATTGTGTTCCGTTAGGTGCCCAACTGGGCGAAATGATGGGCTCGGGACTTGCTAAAGCAGACTGGGCGTTTTCACCATCTGAATCAGCCACCCACAAGTTGTATCTTCCCGTATTGGATTTTGTGACGTAGGCAATTCGGGTCGAAAAGACACCCTTATCTCCAGTGAGTTTGAGATAAATAAGATCAGAGATTTGATGCGATGCCAAGCGAAGGTCTGCAGCCACCACCAAATAGCTCATCGCACCTAGATCTTGGTTGCGAACAACATCCCATAAGCGGATGCGAACGTCGTATCGACCGTCCGATAAACGGCTGATACTGCCAGTTAAAACACCGTCTGCACCTTTTTGCCTTAAATCGCCAACATCAGGGCGCTCCGTTTCGTCAATGACTTTGCCAGTAGGTAGTACTTTGAATTGACCGCTACGCTCTAGATCGGCTTGCACAATTGCGCTGATTTTTTGCGGAACACCTTCTTCGCCGCGCAAGGGCGCTATCGCAATGGGCACTTGCGTCAGCCCTACACCTGAGACTTCAACCCTAAATTGCGCATGGCTGACATGCGCCATCAGCAAAAGGGACACTCCGCCCAGAAATTGCAAAAAAAAGCGCTTGATTAACATAGTGTTTCTTATTAGGAACAATCCATCTATTTTAAGGGACTAAGGATCGATAATCTAATTATTCGTGATTACCCGCACCAACATGCCCCAAACCGCTTCAATTTTGAAACGCCTTGATCGCGCTAGGCACTATTTTTCCAAGCCTACTTTGGCTTGGGTGGCAAGCATTGTGTCTGTGGTCATCATTTCACTTACCGAGCCACTTGTCCCAGCATTACTTAAGCCTTTGCTAGACCAAGGCTTTCAAAAAGGCAATATTCCGTTGTGGTCTATACCCTTAGCCTTGATTGGTTTGTTTGCGGTGAGGGGATTTTGCGCGTTCATTGGCCAAGTCGCATTAGCCAGAGTTGCAAATCGGGGCTTATTTAGTTTGCGTCTAGAAATGTTTCAAAGACTTTTAGATGCGCACCCTTCCCTATTTAGAAATCAAACTTCAAGCGCCCTAGGCAATACCTTGGTCTATGAAGTACAGGTTGGCGCAAATTTGCTTGTGAACGCCCTTTTAAGCCTTAGCCGAGACACGATGACATTGGTTGCTTTAATTGGTTATTTATTATTTTTGAATTGGAAACTAAGTCTGATCGTGGCATTTTTGTTTCCAGCAGTTGCATGGCTAATGAAAGTCATTACCAAGCGTTTATATGGACTCACTAAGAGTAATCAAGATGCGACAGATGCCCTAGCCTATGTGGTTGAAGAAAACGCTTTGGCATTCAGAGAAGTCCGTTTGCATGGTGCCCAAAAAGCACAGCTGCAACGCTTTGAGCATTTGGGGAGGTTGATGGACCGTATCGCCATGAAATCAACCGTTGCCGGGTCTTCCTTGACTCCTTTGACGCAACTCATGGCTGCTGCGGCCCTGTCTGCTGTCATCAGTGTGGCTCTTTACCAAAGTGACCAAAACGGAACTACCGTGGGCGAGTTCGTCGCGTTTGTAACTGCCATGTTGATGTTGGTGGCTCCAATTAAGCATCTGTCTGAGGTTGCAAGTCCATTGACCCGTGGCCTTGCAGCGTTAGAGCGTGGTCTTGATTTGATTGAATCCACCCGAATTGAGGGAACTGGAAGTTTCACAAAGCAGCGTGCATCTGGCCATATTCGTCTGGATAAAGTTGTTGTGCAGTTTGACAAAGACAGTCCTGCCGCTTTGCAACAAGTTGATCTGGAGATTCGACCTGGAGAGTCTGTGGCATTGGTCGGCGCATCTGGTGCAGGTAAAACAACTCTGGTAAATCTTTTACCTCGCTTTGTAGATATTTCTTCAGGCCATGTGTATGTAGATGACGTGAATATCCGCGATTGGAAACTTGCGTCGTTGAGGGCGCAGTTTGCTATGGTGAGTCAGCAAGTTGTGGTGTTAAATGACACGTTGGCAAATAACGTTGCCTTGGGTTTGCCCCTTGACCTTGCACGTGTACAACAATGCCTACAAGATGCCAATCTAGGTGCCTATGTTGCTAGTTTGGGGAAAAGTATACACACTACCGTGGGACACAACGCTTCACAGCTTTCGGGTGGCCAACGCCAGCGCTTAGCGATTGCCCGCGCTTTCTACAAAGATGCGCCTATTTTAATTTTGGATGAAGCAACTTCAGCGCTTGACAATGAATCAGAGCGTGCGGTGCAAGAAGCCATGGTACGACTACAAAAAGGACGCACCACATTGCTGATTGCCCATCGGCTGTCTACCATTGAGCATGCAAACCGCATTGTGGTGATGGCTAACGGGAAAATTATTGAGATGGGTACGCACCAAGAATTACTAAAACTTGGCGCGACTTACTCAGCATTATTCAAAATAGGAAAATTAGAGCTGGCTAGCTAACTCGGTCACAGCTTCTTTAACTTGTTCAACCGAAGGTTGAACTAAGCATCTACACCAACCATATGGGTGATAGGCTGCAGGTTCATCGAACATAAACCAGGCGATTGTTGGTTTTTTTAATGCTACGGACATATGGTAAGGCCCGGAGTCCGAAGAAATAAATAACTCACAAAGTGAAATAAGACCTGTTAATTCAGTCAAAGAAGTTTGACCTGCGCAATCAATAAATTGGACTGCTGCAGAATTCACTCCAAAAGTATTTATGAATTTCTGATTGATTGATTTTTCAAAAGGCGCCCCTGTGAGCAAGCAAACAAAGTGGCCTTCATTTACGATTGCACGTAGTGCATGTACAACTTTATCAATTGGCGGTCTTCTTGGGTAAGCGTCTATAGTGCCACAGCCAATATTGAGACCGATAACACGTCTTCCAGGTAAAAGTTGTTTTTTTAATGTTTGCGCATAGGCAATACCATCTTGCGAAACCTGTAATTCGATAGGCGTTTTGTCTCTCTTTAGCCCAAGAGCAGCAAGAGCGACAAAATCCCGTTCGGTGTAATCCATTGGAAGTTTTAGGCCTTGAGCACGGGCATAGTCTTTAACGCTTGGAGCGCTTAAGTCATAGAAAAGCCCGCGTCCAAAAAACTGTGCAATTCCTACGCTTTTAGCGCCAACTGCCTTGGCAGCCCAGCGGGTCACCAAACTAGACCGAATGCCAGAAGCTTCAAAGTCAATAACTAAGTCTGGTTGTAATTGCTGGCTTAAAGCAATGACTTCTTGTTTGGTAACGGTTAGGGGTACCCGCTTGGCGTCTGGGTCTGCAGGCGTGCCTTCTCGAATCGTCAGAAAAGTAGCACTCGCGAGCAAATGGTGTTGGCGAATAAAGTCTTCGGTCGGATAGCCAGCGTGTTTGCTGAGAAAAAGCAAATGCAACTCTGCTTGGGGCCATTTATCTTTGAGGACACGCCAAGCCGCTGAACTGCGCAGCACATCTCCCACGCCCATGCTGTGGGACTTGACCATGAGTATGCGTTGGTAGGTCATACTTTCAACCGAGCGACGTCGTAATAAAGCGCCTCTTGCGCAAGCGCAAGGCGACTCCAATCTTGTGTACCTGCCCATGCAATTGCTTGCTGACTCATGGCCTGATAAGTATTTGACTCAAGAGATTGTTCTATGGCGTTTTCTAGCGCATGTGAATTTAGTGGTTCTTGCAAAATCCGAGCATTTTTAAAATGTGTCAGTTCTGCAGAAATCCCACAATATTGTGCAGAGCTGACAATTGCGGGGACAGCATGAGACATAGCTTCTAGCACCACCATGCCAAAGGTGTCTTCTAGCGTGGGATGGACCAAAAGATCTGCCGCTGTGTAGGCAAGCGCCATATCGTCTATTACGCCTTTGAAATAGATGCGATCTTCGAGTTCAAGGGTTGCAACCTGAGAACGCCACTTGTTTTCAGGAGTGGCTGAGCCGACTATGACCATGAAGATGTCTTTGGGCAGTTGGGCTAATGCCTCTAGCAATGTAGGCAAACCTTTCTTGATGGCGTTGTTACCAACCCAAAGCAAGCATTTACCCTGCATAGGTAAACCTAAATCTAAGCGCGCTTGCATTTTTTCTGTACTGGAGTGCACATGCGTTGCTTCAATACCAGGAGAAATCACGTGGATATGCTCCATCTTGAGCTTTAAATCTTTACTCAGTACCGTCTTCACTGGTTCAGACACGGCGACTAAAAACCTACCTGGTTGATGCTGCATACGCAATTTTTCTAATACCCAGTAGGTCAATAAGCGTGGACTTGTAATTAACTGTAAGGTTTTAAAAAAAAGACTAAATCCGTGACGGTTTACAAACCACGAATAGCTAAAAGGCAGCACGTGGATGGTTTGCACGTCGCCATGCCAGGTGTTTTCGTGTGAATGCACTACATCGAAACCTTTGCGTGTTTGCCACCATGTGTATGTTGCAAAAGCAATTTGGTTCAGCCAGCGTGGGCGACGACAAAAAAGCGGGACTTGATGGAAAACCACTTCCGGGTATTGGGTGCGAATGTCTTGCGCAAAAACATTTATCTCATGTTGCGGCGCGAGATGCTTCACCAAACTAGCGCAATAGCGCTCTGCTCCGCCTGCTGAGGTAGAAAAAATACGCGCCAAAACAGCGATACGTAACCGTTTTTTCTGTGAAGCGTTGTCTACTGTCATTCGACGCGGTATCGGTCTTCATAGGAAGACAAGATTTTGAATAAAAACTGAGGCAATGAAGTTGAACGCACTACTGGAATGCGTCTTAATTCAAATGCACTGTCGTCAGCATGCACCTTTCCACGCGCAGTTGTTGTTGCGGCCACGTATCCAGAAGATTTAACGATGCCTACATGCTCAGGTGCGTAACGACCGTAGGGATAACAAAATTGCTGGATGTTGGTGTTTAACTGCTGCGAGAGAGAAATACGGCTATTGAGAATTTCAGGCTGGCTGGCTTGGAGGTCAGTTGCGGTTAGATCTACATGGTGTTGCGTATGCGAACCAACTTCTTGTCCACTTGCTATCCATTGCTGTAACTGGTCAATATCCATTAAGGGAACCGGTGCAATGCCTAGGGCGTGGTCCCACGAATTCGTTTTTCCTATTAACTCACTAACTACATAACAAGTGGAGGAAAAATTGAATTTTTGTAAAACCGCTGCAGCATTCTCTAAATTATTGAGATAGCCATCATCAAACGTAATGCCAACCACTTTCCCGGTTTTCTTACCTTGCAAGTAAGGCATCAAAGCCGTCATGCTTAGGCCTTGGTACCCTAATAAAAACAGTGTGTGCATTTGCATAGCAAATGCAAAGGGAGACACATACAAACTTCGCATCGGTGCGCCACGCTCAGGCGCTTGCGCAATTTGGTGGTAAGTGAGTATGGGAATGGGACGCATGCTTACAGCAACACAATATCGTATTGTTCTTGGGCCATCGCACCTTCGCTTCTGAGTGAAATAGGCTTACCAATAAAGTCACTCAAGCCCGCAAGATGCTGACTTTCTTCGTCTAGAAAAATATCTATCACTGCCGGAGCCGCAACGACTCTAAATTCTCTTGGGTTGAATTGACGGGCTTCACGCAGTATTTCGCGCAAGATGTCATAACAAACGGTGCGCGCGGTTTTCACAATCCCCTTGCCTTCGCAGACGGCACAAGGTTCGCACAGCATATGCGCCAGTGATTCGCGGGTGCGTTTGCGGGTCATCTCTACCAAACCCAAAGCAGAATAGCCACTGACTTGGGTTTTAACGCGATCTTTAGACAGTTGTTTTCTAAATTCTTCTAACACTGCTTCGCGGTGGTCTTCTCGCACCATATCGATGAAATCTGCAATCACGATGCCACCCAGATTACGCAAACGCAATTGCCTAGCAATGGCTCCAGCAGCTTCTAGATTGGTTTTAAAAATTGTGTCATCGAAATTACGTGCTCCTACATAACCGCCAGTATTTACATCTACCGTGGTGAGCGCTTCTGTTTGGTCCACTATGAGATAGCCGCCAGATTTAAGATCGACGCGACGCCCCAAGGCCTTGGCTATCTCTTCATCGATATTGAAAAGATCAAAAATCGGTCTTTCGCCTTTGTACAGTTGCAACTTGCTAACCGAGGCCGGCATAAACTCAGACCCAAAGGCATGTAGCAAGGTAAATTGTTCGCTCGAATCTATGCGAATTGTCTGGGTTTCCTCATTTACCAAGTCGCGTAAAACACGTTGCAATAAATTGAGGTCTTGCCTCAATAACGATGATGGAGGTAAGCGTAAAGATGATTCTTTGATTTGCCCCCACATTTTGCGCAAATAACGGATGTCTTCACTTAACTCGGCGTCACTGGCGTCTTCACCGTTGGTGCGCAAAATAAAACCTCCGGAATCGCCTTGGTTGGAATTGTCAGTAGCAAGCTTCTGTAGTCTTGCACGCAAAATTTCACGTTGTTCCAGAGGGATTTTTTGAGACACACCAATGTGTTGGTCCTGCGGAAGAAACACCAGTAACCGACCTGCAATGCTGATTTGCGAGGACAAGCGCGCGCCCTTGGTGCCAATCGGGTCTTTGATGACTTGCACCATCAAAGATTGACCTTCAAATACCTGTTTCTCAATCGGTAATATAGGCGGTGGATTGGACTGGTCAGAATCTGCATGGCGAGCGGCAACGCTGCTCATCAAATCGGCCACGTGCAAGAAAGCCGCTCTCTCTAAGCCAATATCGATAAAGGCCGACTGCATACCGGGCAAAACACGGGCTACCTTGCCGATGTAGACGTTACCTACCAAGCCACGTTCTAGCGTGCGTTCCACATGCATCTCTTGGAGCGCAC
>CAIRQX010000072.1 GCA_903880855.1 uncultured Burkholderiales bacterium
ACTGATGCGATCACTGATGCAGCAACTCTCGAAACTGTGACAGCCGCTGCTGGATGGTTATGGGCTAAGGGTGCACTCGACTTCGCAGGCGGTACTGTGGTGCACATCAACGCAGCGATGGCTGGTTTAGTTGGCGCATTCGTGATCGGCAAGCGCCTAGGTTACGGCAAAGAAGCCATGACCCCACACAGTTTGACATTGACCATGGTGGGCGCATCCTTGTTGTGGGTGGGTTGGTTCGGTTTCAACGCCGGCTCTAACCTCGAAGCTAATGGCGTGACTGCTCTGGCATTCGTCAACACTCTCGTCGCAACGGCTGCTGCCACATTGAGCTGGATCACTGGTGAAGCGCTGGCCAAAGGCAAGGCTTCTATGTTGGGTGCTGCATCCGGTGCAGTGGCTGGTTTGGTGGCTATTACCCCAGCGTGCGGATTCGTAGGCCCCATGGGCGCCATTGTGATCGGCGTGGTTGCAGGCTTCATGTGCTTGTGGGGTGTTAATGGACTCAAGCGTATGTTGGGTGCTGATGACTCTTTGGATGTGTTTGGTGTGCACGGTGTTGGCGGTATTGTTGGCGCCTTGTTAACCGGCGTGTTCGCTGCACCAGCCTTGGGTGGAACAGGCATCTTTGATTACGTTGCTAATGCTGCTAACCCAGAGTACGTGATCATGGACCAAGTGTGGATTCAACTCCAAGCGGTTATCACCACCATCGTTTGGTCTGGCGTGGTTTCTTACATCGCTTACAAATTGGTTGACTTGGTGATTGGATTGCGCGTTACTGAAGAAGAAGAGCGCGAAGGCCTCGACATCTCTTCACACGGCGAGACGGCTTATCACAGCTAATCTGTCTTAGATTTTAAAAAGTTTCCTTGGACTTTCAGCCCGCCTCACGGCGGGCTTTTTTCTTGGGTGAAGAATTATTCGTATGAGCGGATAACATAGCCCGCTATGTCTGACATCCTTCAAGAATGGTCGCAACTTATAAAGCTAGCCGCGTCCTCAAAAATACCGTTACGTTTTCGCGGGGGCGGCACCAAAGATTTTTATGGCCAAAGCCTTGAAGGCGAAATTCTAGATACCCGAGTGCATACGGGCATATTGACTTATGAGCCAAGCGAATTGGTCGTCACTGCTTGCGCGGGTACATCTTTGAAAGAATTAGAACTTGCATTGGCAGAAAAAGGCCAATGCCTGGCCTTTGAGCCACCGCATTTTGGCGAAGGTGCCACAGTGGGTGGCATGATCGCTGCAGGACTGAGCGGTCCATCGCGCGCGAATGTCGGCAATGTTCGCGATTTTATTTTGGGCGCCAAGATGATCAACGGCAAAGGTGAGCAACTCACATTTGGCGGACAGGTGATGAAAAACGTAGCTGGCTACGACATCTCGCGTTTGCTGGCAGCAAGCATGGGGCAATTGGGTTTGATTACCGAGTTGTCGTTGAAGGTATTGCCTATTGCGCCAGGTGAGGCCACATTGCAGTGTGCTGGTTTGTCGCAAGCACAAGCGCTTGCATGCCTGCACCAATGGGGCGGTCAGCCGTTGCCATTGAATGCCAGCGCTTGGGTGTATGACTACACAGCCACACCAGCACAAAACTATTTGTTTTTACGTTTGCGTGGGGCTGTTGCTGCTGTAGAAGCAGGCCTACAACGCATCAGCATAGAAGTACAAGCTTTGGGTGCTAAGGTAGTTCTCATGGACAAAGCGCAAGCCGCGCAAGATTGGCATGCAAGCAACGAGCATCAGTTAGCGTTTTTTACAGATGCACCGAGCGAAGAAGATTGTTTGTGGCGGCTTTCGGTGCCGCAAACTACGTCTGAGTTAGAGCTGCCCTATGCGCAATACATTGAGTGGCATGGTGGGCAGCGTTGGCTGTGGGCGCCATCGTCTCAAGCAGAAAATTTGCGTGAAGTTGTAACCAAAGCAGGCGGGCACGTCACCTTGTTTAAAACAAGCTCTGTACATGGCGACGCAGACAAATGCGTCGGCGTATTTACGACATTGAACGATGTGCAACAGCGCATACAAAACCAACTCAAACTGCAATTTGACCCAGCGGGAATTTTTAATCCGCATCGCACGGCTTTGATTTAAAAAATTATGCAAACCCATCTCGCCCCTGAATACCAAGATACAGAAGACGGCAAAGCTGCTGAAGCGATTTTGCGCAAATGTGTGCATTGCGGGTTTTGTACCGCCACGTGTCCTACCTACCAACTATTGGGCGACGAATTAGATGGGCCACGCGGGCGTATTTATTTGATGAAGCAAGTCTTGGAAGGCGAAACCCCTACGCGAAAAACCCAGCTTCACCTAGACCGCTGCTTAACCTGCCGCAATTGTGAAACCACCTGTCCGAGTGGCGTGCAATACGGACAATTGGTGGATATCGGCCGCAAGTTGGTGGATGCCAAAGTAGAACGACCTATGGGTGAGCGCATATTGCGCTGGGTCCTGAAAGAAGGACTGCCTTCCCCCTTGTTTGCACCCGCCATGAAATTAGGACAAGCTGTGCGCGGCGTGTTGCCAGCCAGTCTAAAAGCCAAAGTGCCTGCACCGCAAGCGGCGCATCGCAACGGGGTGACTTGGCCTAAGCAAACACATGCGCGTAAAGTTTTGATGCTTGCTGGTTGTGTGCAACCCGCCATGTTGCCGAACGTAAATACCGCAACAGCCCGCGTGTTAAATGCAGCAGGTATCCAAACCCTAGTGGCGTCGACGGCAGGATGTTGTGGGGCGGTCAAGTTCCATCTCAACGATCTAGAAGGTGGCGCCGTTCAAATGCGCGCCAACATCGATGCATGGTGGCCCTACGTGGAGCAAGGCGTGGAAGCCATCATCATGAATGCGTCTGGTTGCGGTGTTATGGTGAAAGACTATGGCCATGTGTTAGCTAATGATGCGCAATACGCAGACAAAGCGCAAAAAATCAGTGCTTTGACCAAAGACCTTAGCGAGTTGTTGCCAGAACTTATAACCGCTTTAAAACCAAAAATAAATACGCAAGCGTTAGAACAAGTTGGCAAACAAGCGTTTCACCCACCTTGCACCTTGCAACACGGCCAACAACTCAAAGGTGGTGTTGAAAAATACTTGGGCGATTTGGGCTTTGATGTGCAAGTGGCAAATAACGAAGCCCACTTGTGTTGCGGCTCAGCCGGAACTTATTCGGTCTTGAACCCGGATATCGCATACACCTTACGCGATCGTAAATTAGGCAATTTAGGCGCGATGCAACCCAAGGCTATATTGAGCGCCAACGTAGGCTGCATCACACATTTGCAAAGCGGAACAGATGTTCCCGTCAAACACTGGATAGAGCTACTAGACGCTGTCTTAGCGCCTTAACTATGCGCGTCGTCTTGGCTGGCAATATGCATCAGCCTGGCTAGTTCTTCGCTGTGGTGGCGCTGATTGGACTCATGCCAGAGTTTGATCAGCCACATCACATACGCTACCAAAGTACCAAATGCGGTAATGGCTCCAAACGCAGTCATGCCCAAGCCGGTGAACAAAGTGTAGAGACCGCCGAGTAACAAGATACACAGTTGTTCATTGAGGTTCTGCACTGCAATAGAACGACCCGCACCCATCAAGTTGTGACCACGGTGTTGTAGGAGCGCGTTCATAGGGACGACCAAGAAGCCACCTAAGCCACCAATGAAAATTAAGAAAGGAACAGCCAGCCACAAGTCGCGGATAAAAATCATCACGAGCAAAGCGATGCCCATCAAAATTCCCAAAGGCATGATGCGCGTGGCGTGCTCTAAACGCATGCGCATGGATGCGACAACGGCACCCACTGCGGTCCCAATGGCCACAACGCCTACCAAGCTAGATGCCTGTGTGGTGCTGTAGCCCAAAGCGGCAGCACTCCATGCCAACACGATGTAACGCAAATTGCCACTGACACCCCAAAACAAAGTGGTGGTGGCCAAAGAGATTTGACCTAATTTATCTTTCCACAACAACTGGTTACAACGGAAAAAATCTGGAATCAAAATCCACAAACTGCGCGCCATGCTGTATTCAGGGTGGCTGCGCATGGGGATCAATTCAACACCAGTATTCGGAATACGCTTGTTAAACCACGCAGCCAACCCATAAAACAAAACCAATAAACAAATGGCTGCTTCTGCGGGCGTATCAAAACCAGTATCGATAAAAGGCACATCCACTGATAGCAAGATAGAGGAAAGGTTGGGGCCCACCAATTGCCCGCCTAATAAAACGCCCAAAATAATTGAGCCAATAGTTAGGCCTTCAATCCAGCCATTGGCTTTGACCAATTGCGATGAAGGCAACAATTCAGTCAATATTCCATACTTGGCTGGCGAATAAGCGGCAGCACCCAATCCCACCACGGCATATGCCAATAAAGGGTGACTACCAAACAGCATCATCAAGCAACCCACTACTTTGATGCTGTTGCTCATCAGCATCACGTCACCCTTGGGGCGTGAATCCGCAAATGCACCGACAAAAGGGGCCAACACCACATAAAAAAGCGCAAACATGGGAACCAAGGCGGCGCGTTGCCACTCGGCCGTGCCTTCGGACTTTAGGAGCTCAACTGCCGTCACAAACAAGGCGTTGTCTGCCAACGAACTAAAGAACTGGGCAGACATGATGGTGTAGAAACCGCGCTTCATGGGAACATCGAAAAAATAAGACAAATGGTTATAACACGCGCGATGACACAATAGCGATATGCCCCGTCCGATACAAGCCTTTGTGCACAGCGACGCCTTGCGTCACAACTTGCAACGTATGAAAGATTGCACCCCTGACGCACGTGTTTGGGCGGTGGTCAAAGCCAATGCCTACGGGCATGGCATCGAGCGCGCCTATGAGGGTTTGCGCGGATGCGACGGATTTGCGTTGCTCGATTTAAACGAAGCGCAACGTGTGCGTGATTTAGGCTGGCGCGGCCCAATTTTGCTACTTGAAGGCGCATTTGAATCCCGTGATTTAGAGCTGTGTTCGCGTCTTAACTTGTGGCACGTCGTGCATTGCACCGAGCAAATCGACATGCTGAGCCAGCATAAAACCCAACAAGCGCACCGTGTGTTTTTAAAACTCAACAGCGGCATGAACCGTTTAGGGTTCACGCCGGATGCATTTCGATCTGCATGGACCCGTTTGAACCAACTGCCGCAAGTGGATGAAATCTCATTGATGACGCATTTCAGCGACGCAGACGGACCTTCTGGTGTTGCATCACAAATGCAAGTGTTCGATAAAGCTTCCCAAGATTTACCAGGAGAGCGCAGCACCTGCAACAGCGCAGCCGTTTTGCGCCATGGCACGCACGCAAATGTTTCCGCAGATTGGGTACGTCCTGGTATCGCGCTCTATGGCGGCGCCCCAGATTTTCCGCAGCGCTCGATTGCAGACTGGAATTTACAACCCACCATGAGTTTGCGTAGCCAATTGATTGCCGTGCAAAACTTGCAAGCAGGCGACGCGGTGGGATATGGCTCTGCCTTTGTCGCTGACAAAGCCGTGCGTATTGGTGTGGTGGCGTGTGGCTATGCCGATGGCTATCCGCGCCATTGCCCCACAGGCACACCTGTCTTGGTAAATGGTGTGCGCACACGCACAGTAGGGCGTATCAGCATGGACATGGTGACGGTGGACCTGACGCCTTGTGAACTAGCAGGTGTTCAAACTGGTTTTGGTACGGAAGTCACGCTGTGGGGCAAATCCACTAGTGGTGTTGTTTTGCCCATTGATGAAGTTGCGCAATCGGCCAGCACAGTGGGCTATGAGCTGATGTGCGCTGTAGCTAACCGGGTTGGCTTTACTCAGGACTAGTTGGATAAAGCCCAAGTTCCTGCGCTTGTAAACGCGCCAACCCCATCAACGCGTCCGTAAACGGCGTAGGTACCTTTGTAATTTTCCCAAGCTCTTGCACAGCACCGACCAAGGCATCTAACTCAACTGCGCGTTTAGCTTGAATGTCTTGCAACATAGAAGTTTTGAAAGCACCAAGCTTGCGCGTGACTGCGTGTCGGTCTTCTGGTTGTTGGTCGATTGCAATACCCATCGCAGCGCCAATCGCCTTGGCTTCCAACATCACGGCAGAAACAAAACCAAGTAAGTTGGGATCGTTCAATATCTTGTCAGATGTCGCGCCCGTCAATGCGCTGATGGGGTTGATCGTCATATTTCCCCAGAGCTTGTACCAAACATCTTTTTGAATGTGTTCTGACAAAGTGGCATCAAAGCTTGCATCGCGCAGTAACTGATGTAGGGCTTTCGCTCGCGCGCTAGACCCACCAGCAGGCTCACCAATGACCAAACCATTTCCAAAATGGTGTTGCACTTGGCCTAGTGCACGCAAAGAGCAACTCGCATGTAAGACACACCCAATCACGTGTTGCGCTGGAATAGCTGTGGCGATTTCCCCGTGGGGGTCGACGCTTTTTAAAGGTGTGTTGGCATACATGCCGCCAAAACCTTGTAAGAACCACCAAGGCACACCATTCATTGCGGTCATCACGATGGTGTTGGGGCCTATCAAAGGTTGTATTTGCTTTGACACATCCAACAGCGAGGGCGCCTTGACTGCGATGATGACCAAGTCTTGCACACCTAAAGAAGCGGGTTGCGCGCTGGCTTGCACCTTGGCATGCTGCGTCTGATCGCCAATTTGCAATTGCAAGCCATGGGTTTGCAATTGCTGCAAAGTCTCTCCGCGCGCCACAACAGACAAACTCACACCAGGCCGTTGCGCCAAACGTGCGCCTAACCATCCGCCGATAGCGCCGGCGCCGTAAATACAAATCTTAGAAAACGTCATTGGCGATAACTCGCATCCAGCTTATCGACTTGACGCACTAGCGCATCAAACACGTCTTTGCCAGCGCCGCCATGGTTGACGTCAAACTGCAAAGAGTCGCGTGTGCACCGAGCGGCAATATCTTCATGCACATTGATCGCAGGACCCATGCTGAAAGTGGCGAGTTGAATTTCGCAAGCGCGTTGCAGCGTCCACAAAATAGCAAAGGCCTCGGGGACTGCCCCACCCCATGCCAACAGACCATGGTTGCGCAAAATTACCGCTTGTTTTTTTCCAATGCTTTTTAAAACACGCGGGCCTTCGTCTGCGTGGATGGTGATGCCCTCAAAGTCGTGGTACGCGACCATGTTGTGCAATTGCGCCGAATAAAAATTGGTTTGCATCAAGCCGTTTTGCAAACATGCCACCGCCACACCTGCTGTGGTGTGGGTATGCATCACGCAATGCGCGCCTTCTATCCCGTCGTGCAAAGTGGCATGCACCACAAAACCAGCAGGGTTGATACGGTGCTTAGAGCCATCGAGCACCTCGCCTTTTAAATTGATTTTCACCAAGTTGCTGGCGGTCACTTCGCTGTAATGCAAGCCAAATGGGTTGATTAAGAATTGCTTCTCATTTCCGCTCGCAGTGGTTGGCACGCGCACGGTGATGTGGTTGTAAATCATTTCGGTCCAACCGAGCATGGCAAAAATGCGGTAGCAAGCGGCGAGTTGTAAGCGTGCAGCCCATTCATCAGGATGACAGTGTGTAGACATAAACCTCAAACAAATTTAAATTGCAAACAACCCAAAGGCCCGTAGTCTGCCTCAAAGACATCACCCACTTTGGCTTCTACGGGTCGCGTGAAAGAACCAGCCAAAACAATTTCCCCCGCTTGTAATGATTCATTCCAAGGAGCAAGCTTATTGGCCAACCAAGCAATACCAATTCCAGGATGGCCTTGCACACCTGCGGCCAAACCGGTTTCTTCAACAACGCCGTTTTGTTTAAGCACTGCACCGCACCACGGAAGGTCAGTTGCATAGGGGTCTGCCTGCTCACCCCCTAAAACAATCCCAGCATTGGCAGCGTTGTCGCTGATGGTGTCAAAGACTTTGCGCATCACTTTGGTGTGGCGATCGAACTGCTCGATCCGAGCGTCAATGATTTCAATCGCAGGCGTGACATATGCAGTGGCCTCTAACACTTGCTCGACAGAAACATTCGGACCTTGTATCGGATGTTTCAACACAAATGCCAACTCCACCTCAATGCGAGGCGCAATGAAATTTTTGGTGGGGATGTCCAACACTTTTCCTGCCACACAGGTGTAACGCATGTGCTCCAGCAAAGTGCCGAAATCAGGCTCGTCGATTTGGCTGGCTTGTTGCATAGCGCGGCTGGTCAGGCCAATTTTGTGGCCGATCACTTGATGGCCTTCGGAGAGTTTGAGCGACATCCATGCGCGGTTGATACGGTAGCCATCTTCAATCGTCATTTCAGGAAAACGTTTGGAGAAATGTTCGACCTGCACGCGTGATTTTTCTGCGTGATTCAACTCTGCAGCAAGTTGTGCGATGACTTCAGTGCTCAGCATATTCAGGCTTTGGTAAATAAAGGATGGAGATTACTGTGCTTGCCGTCATAAACAGGCAAGCCTTCGTCAATTTGCAAAGTGATGCCGATGTGGCGTTTGTCAAAAATATTTGCGAAGTGCGTTTGTGTTGTTTGTAAGAGTGCATCGCCAACCTGCGTGTGCGTGGCAGATGTTCGGCCATCGGCCACACGCAATTGCAAATAAACAAAGGCGTAGTCTCCCGTGCCTCCGACTGCACGGCCAGCGCTGCCGTCATCTGCCACCGCGAAATGTGCGGCGGGAAAAGCCAGTACACGTGTACCACCAGGCGGAAAAACTGCTACGCCATTTTCATCACGCGCCGCCAGCATGGTGTTGGCCAGCGAGCGACACAGCACATCCATATCGGTTTCTTTGTCGAGTTGCGGGGTGTACAAAATCACAAGATGGGGCATAAAAAAATCAAAGCCTTGAGAACGATTGGTAAGCACCTGCCGCACTGGCTTGTGCGGGAGGGAGGTGCTGTCCGTTTTGTGGCGTCACCGGAAACACCGCATTGATTTGGCCCGTGCCCGACGCGCCAAAGTATGGCGTGATGATTTCAGCTGGCGCGTCGTACCCCGACCAACCCAATGCGCCCATCAACATGGCAGTGTCGTGCATAAACCCCTCGCCATGGCCTTTGCTGGCGTATTCGGGCAGCATGGCGCAAAAACTCTCCCACTCAGCGTTTTGCCACATCTGTACCACTTGGGCGTCTAGCTTTTCTAAGAAGGCACTCCAAATCTTGAAAGCAAACTCAGGCGCCAATCCGTTTTGTGCAAACCGATGGCTCAAGGACCCACTCGCAAAAAATGCCACCTTGCCGTCATAGTGGTGTTCGACCGCTTGACGCATAGCCCAACCTAAGCGCGCACTGTCGTTCAAATAATGCGATTGGCACAAAGCGGAGACTGACACCACTTTGAAATGCTGGTCTTCATTCATATAGCGCAGAGGCACCAAGGTGCCATATTCGGGCGCGAGTGTGGTTTTGTCATGCGCCAGAGTTTCTACGCCAAACTCGTTGCAGACTTTCGCCAGCAATTGCCCCAACGCAGGATTACCAGGCGTTTCATAGCCCATATTGCTGATGAAGTGCGGTAACTCATTGCTGGTGTAGGTGCCTTTGAAATGGGGCGCGCAGTTGATGTGGTAATTTGCGTTCACCAACCAATGTGTATCAAACACGACTAAGGTGTCTACACCTAAGTCGCGACAACGTTTGCTGATTTCTCGGTGGCCATCGATCGCATCTTGCCGTGTGCCAAAACGCGGCCCAGGCAATTCGCTCAAATACATCGAAGGTACATGGGTGATTTTGGCGGCGAGCGCAAGTTGTCCCATGGCTAGAGTCCCCAGTGCGGAATGTGGTGGCTTCCCAAACTCACCGCAACATTTTTAGGTTCGCAAAATACTTCGTAACTCCACGTGCCGCCTTCGCGTCCTGTGCCGCTGGCCTTGGTGCCACCAAACGGTTGGCGTAAATCGCGCACGTTTTGGCTGTTGACGAAGCACATACCCGCTTCAACAGCAGCTGCTACGCGATGGGCTTTACCAATGTTTTCGGTCCACACATAGCTGCTCAAACCATAGGCGATGTCATTCGCAAGTGAGATGGCGTGCGCCTCGTCTTTGAATGGAATTAAACATGCGACGGGTCCAAAAATTTCGTCTTGGGCAATGCGCATGCGGTTATCGACATTGGCAAACACCGTGGGCCACACAAAGTTGCCTTTGGCTACGCGTGCCGCCAATTCGGGTGCATATGAGGGCCTATCTAAACCGCCACACAAAAGTGTGGCGCCTTCTTTGGGGCCGAGTTCTATATAGCTTTTCACTTTGGCTAAGTGCGCAGGGCTGATCATCGGGCCGACGATGGTTTTTTCGTCTAATGGGTCCCCTACAGTTATGCGCTTTGCGCGTTCGGTGAATTTCGCAACAAAGTCTGCATAAATATTTTCTTGCACCAAGATGCGACTGCCTGCCGTGCAACGCTCTCCGTTGTTGCTAAAAATCATGAAGACGGCAGCATCGAGGGCGCGGTCTAAATCGGCGTCGTCAAAGATGACAAACGGTGACTTGCCACCGAGTTCCATACTGAATTTCTTCAACCCCGCAGTTTTGACAATGCGATTACCCGTTGCGGTAGACCCCGTGAAAGAAATCGCCCGCACATCTGGATGCGCCACCAAGGGCCCGCCAGTTTCATTGCCGTAACCGTGCACGATGTTGAGTACGCCTGCTGGGATTCCGGCTTCAAGCGCTAAGTCACCTAAACGTGCGGCGGTGAGAGGTGAGAGCTCGCTCATTTTTAATACGGCGGTATTGCCAAATGCAAGGCATGGCGCGACCTTCCACGTCGCAGTCATAAAGGGCACGTTCCATGGACTGATGAGGGCGCAAACACCTACGGGGTGAAACAAGGTGTAGTTCAAGTGCGTTGGCGTGGGATAGGTGTGTCCGTCCACCCTTGTGCACATTTCGGCAAAGTAAGAAAAGTTGTCAGCCGCGCGCGGAATGAGCTGTTTGCCAGTTTGCGAAATCGTTTGTCCGCAGTCGTTGGTTTCTGTAAGGGCAATCTCGGGCACATGGTGTGCGATCAGTTCACCGAGTTTGCGTAACAGTTTTGCACGTTCAGTTGCTGGGGTGTTAGCCCATGCGGGAAAGGCTTGCTTGGCCGCAGCAACTGCCGCACCAACTTCTTGTTCACCGCCAACTGCTACCTCAGCCAATACTTCTTGCGTTCCAGGGTTGATCGAGGTAAACGTCTGATGGCTTTGAACGTGTTTGCCGTTGATCAGGTGTTGGATGTGTTGCATGGTGTGTTGTCAATCATGGTGGTGGTCAGTGCGCCGATACCTTCAATTTCCGTCACGACCACATCACCTGGTTGGCAATCGACTACGCCATCAGGTGTACCAGTCAGAATCAAGTCGCCGGGGTAGAGGGTCATAAAGGAGCTGAAATACGCGATCAAGGTGGGCACATCAAAAATCATGTCACGTGTATTGCCGCTTTGCGTGACTTTGCCGTTTACCGTCGTTTGTAATGCAAGCTGCAATGGTTCGCCAAAGCTGGCATGAAGGTCGGCAGCATCGACCAACCAAGGACCGATGGGTGTAGAAGTGGCACGGTTTTTCACTCGCAAATTTGGACGGTACCAGTTCTCAAGGTAGTCGCGAATTGCAAAATCATTTGCCACCGTATAGCCCCCTACAAAGTCAAGCGCTTGTGCAGGTTGAACGTGTCGCGCCGTCCTGCCTATCACCACGGCCAGTTCGCACTCATAGTGCATAAATTTCACACCTAGCGGGCGCACGGTGCATTGCCCGTGACCGATCAAACTGGCCTCGCCTTTGACAAATGCCAGCGGTTCTTTGGGCGGCTCTTTGAAAGCCAGCTCTTTGGCGTGGTCAGCGTAGTTGAGACCGAGAGCCAACACGGTGCGTGGACGCGCAACGGGGGATAAGGGGGGCAGCCATTGCACATCAGTAAAACCGACGAGTCGACCATCCGCCAGCAGCAGTTGGTCGTTTTGTTGGGTGGCGTCCCAAACCTGTCCATGGACAATAACGCGTGCGTGTTTCATGCGGCCTCCTGAACTAAGGAGTTGCGCAAGTGACCCAGTGCGGCGCATTGTGGTGCACGTATGTCAATCACATCGCCCGCACGGGCGTGCGGGCGATGGCCCGCTTCTGGGCCATGGCCACACACGTCTAGACCGAGCATCAGCACATCGCCCGCTTGCAGCGGTGTAAAGGCGTCGACATCGGTCAGCAACTGCGGAAGAAGGCGGCGCATGGTTTGCAGATCGACGGTTTGTTGCAACACGCCATTGATACGCACTTCAAGCGTCAATTGATTTGGGTAGGGTACTTGCGATGTTGTGGCCACATGTGGGCCAATACCTAAAAAGCCATCTAAATTTTTGTATTTGATAGGTGGCCGATAAAAGCCTTGTGCGGCTACGCCGTGCGGAATCGACACATCGTTGAGCAGTACAAAACCACTTACATGCAATGAATCGTTGGCGTTGGGCTCGCTTATGACGACGCCAAGCGTGGCACCAACTTCAATCGACGGCACGTTTGCTGGCAAGGCAATGGCGGCGTCATGCGCGGACCAGGTGTTGGCAGTTTTGATGTAGAGAACTGGTGCCGAAGGCGGCGATTGGTAAGGCGATTCGTGCATAACGTGTTCGCACAACGCCCATTCGCGCTGAGCATTGAGCAATACACCGTAAACCGTGCCGTGAATGGGAGGATGAGGCAAGCGTTTATTCCCCAACATCTAGTGCAATCACTTCATCGAGCAGGACGTAGAGATGCTGCAGAGTGTCTTTGCCTAGACGCTGCTCCATCCAGCGGTAATGCGCTTCAATAGTGTGCGACAAGGTCTGCACGCTTTGCAAACCCTTGTCCGTGGCGCGAACGACGGATCGGCGTTGGTCGTTGACATCGCGTTCTCGGTCAATCAACCCGTCGCGCTCCATGCGGGACAACACACCGCTCAAGCTGGGGCCGATGATGAAGGCTTCACGCGCAATGTGACCAGTTTCAACGCCAGTGCCTCCATTGGCGTGGTCCTCGCCCAACACACGCAAGACCCGCCACTGTTGATCACTCAAGCCATGTTCGCGCAACCCCGGACGCGTGTGCGCCATGACCGATTCACGCGCCTGTAGTAGTAGACGCGGAAGATTACGGTGGGCGAAGGGTTGCTTTTTCATGGCGAACTAAATTATTTAGCATGTTAAATAATTTACAACGATAAACCAAGTGCTAACGCTGACTGGTTGACTAGGATTTACCCTTAAAAATCAAAAACACTGGTTGTTCATCCAGTATCATTGATCAATGGCTAAAGACAAAACCCAGTACACCTGTACCGAATGCGGCGGCACCAGCCCCAAGTGGCTGGGCAAATGCCCGAGTTGCAATGCGTGGAACACCCTGATCGAGGGCGCGGTCGAGTCCGGCGGGCCCGTCAAAAACCGTTACGCCGGAATGGCGGCGTTGGTGCCTGCGGCAGAAGTTGCGACCTTGTCGGACATTGAAGCGTCGGAAGTGCCGCGCACACCCACCGGCCAAGAAGAACTCGACCGCGTTTTGGGCGGTGGCATGGTCCAAGGTGGCGTGGTCCTGATCGGCGGCGACCCTGGCATTGGTAAATCGACCTTGCTGTTGCAAGCGATGGACGGTTTGCAGCGCAGCGGCTGGAACACTTTGTATGTGACCGGCGAAGAATCTGGCGCGCAAGTGGCCTTGCGCTCGCGTCGGCTAGGACTCGACAAATCGCAAGTGCAAGTGCTGGCAGAAACGCAACTCGAAAAAGTGCTGGCCACCGTCGACAAACTGCAACCCGCAGTGGTGGTGATGGACTCCATCCAAACCGTGTATTCAGACCAACTCACCAGCGCGCCAGGCTCCGTCGCGCAAGTGCGTGAATGTGCGGCGCATCTCACCCGCATGGCTAAAGCCACCGGCACGGCTGTTGTGCTGGTCGGGCATGTCACCAAAGAAGGTGCTTTGGCGGGCCCTCGTGTGTTGGAGCACATGGTCGATACGGTTTTGTACTTCGAAGGCGACACCCATTCCACCTACCGCTTGGTACGCGCGATCAAAAACCGCTTTGGCGCTGTGAACGAAATCGGCGTCTTCGCGATGACCGAAAAAGGACTCAAAGGCGTAAGCAATCCAAGTGCGATTTTTCTCAGCCAACATGCTGAGCCTGTGCCTGGCAGTTGCGTTTTGGTAACGCTCGAAGGCACGCGCCCAATGCTGGTAGAAATTCAGGCATTGGTAGACAGTGGTGGGCCATCGCCTAGGCGTTTAAGCGTTGGCTTAGACCGCGACCGCTTGGCGATGTTGTTGGCGGTTTTGCACCGACACGCTGGCGTGGCTTGCATGGACCAAGACGTATTTGTCAATGCGGTGGGCGGAGTGCGCATTAGTGAACCGGCCGCAGACTTGGCGGTCATGCTCGCCATCCAAAGTAGTTTGCGAGGTAAGCCGCTACCGCAAGGGTTTATTGCTTTCGGTGAAGTAGGTTTGGCCGGTGAAGTTCGTCCTGCTCCGAGGGGGCAAGAGCGTTTGAAAGAGGCTGCCAAACTAGGTTTCAGCGTCGCAGTGATTCCAAAAGCAAATGCCCCCAAAAAGCCCATTGAGGGGTTAACGGTGCATGCTGTTGAGCGGGTAGATGAGGCCATTTCATTGGTTCTCTCACTTAGTTAATCGTTCGGCCTTCCTTGGTTTTTTGCGCCGCAAAGGTGCTAGGCCAGTAGCCCATATGGCTCCTCGCTTCGCTCTTGATGTCGCCATATGGGCTACTGGCATATCACCTTTGCTACTTGTGGGCTTGCCTAAATCGTTGTGTCTTTGCCGCAGGGAAGTTCAATCTTGAGCCTGAGACAATAGCCCAATGAACTTTCAAAGATATTTAGTACCTCTAGCTGCCGTAGTTCTGACCGCTTGGGCTTGGCAATCATGGGGTTGGTTGGGCGTGGCGATGGTGGTCTCAGCCGGTGTGATGTGGACGTTACTTCACTTCACTAGGCTCGTGCAAACCATGAAACGCGCTAGTCAGCGCCCTATTGGTTTTGTTGATAGCGCAGTGATGTTGAACGCCAAACTTAAACCCGGCATGAACCTCATACATGTCATTGCCATGACGCGCGCATTAGGACAACCCGAAAGCGTAAAAGATGCGCAGCCCGAGATTTTCAGTTGGCGCGACGGAAGCCAGTCGGTGGTGCGCACAGTGTTTGTCGCGGGTAAGCTGCAGAGTTGGACACTGGATAGGCCTTTTCAGGCGACCGACATTACGCCCGGCGAGGCGGCAAACAGCTGATCGCTAAAATCTCCTCCAACACTTAATTGGCCACAGCCTAAATATCCCAAAGGAATTCCCATGAGCGTCGTTATCCCCTCCATGTCAGACCGTGACGGCAAAATCTGGATGGACGGAAAAATGGTCGAGTGGCGCGACGCCAAGATCCACGTCCTCACGCATACCTTGCACTATGGTTGCGGCGCTTTTGAGGGCGTTCGTGCTTACAACACAGTTAACGGTACGGCAATCTTTCGTTTAGAAGAACACACCGAGCGCTTGTTCAACAGCGCGAAGATTTTGCGTATGCACATTCCTTTCAGCCAGAAAGAAATCATGGAAGTGCAGCGCGACGTGGTGCGCGCCAATAAGTTGGAGAGTTGCTACATCCGTCCGCTGGTGTGGATTGGCGACAAGAAACTTGGCGTGAGCCCTAAGGGCAATACCATCCATTTGATGGTGGCGGCTTGGGCATGGGGCGCTTATTTGGGCGAAGAAGGTTTGAAGAAAGGCATCCGCGTCAAGACTTCTAGCTACACACGCCACCATGTGAACATCACGATGACGCAAGCCAAGGCTGTGAGCAATTACACCAATTCGATTCTGGCGAATATGGAAGTGACGGACGAAGGCTATGACGAAGCGTTGCTGTTGGACAGCTCAGGTTTTGTCTCAGAAGGCGCTGGCGAGAACATCTTCGTGGTCAAAAACGGTGTGATTTATACGCCAGACCTCTCTGCTGGCGCTTTGAGCGGTATTACCCGCAACACTGTTTTTCATATTGCACAAGACCTCGGCATTGAAGTCGTGCAAAAGCGCATCACGCGTGATGAGGTGTACATCTCTGACGAGGCTTTCTTCACCGGAACTGCCGCAGAAGTCACGCCGATTTGCGAACTCGACCGTATTCCCATGGGCAAAGACGATTACGTCGGTAGCCGCGGACCGATCACCGAAAAAATCCAAAGTGCGTTCTTTGATATCGTCAATGGTCGCAATCCCAATTACGCCCATTGGTTGACCAAGGTTTAAGCCATGACCAATACAGTCGAGCTTTTAGCCAAAGACCTCAATGGCCATGGCGGCGTTTTTTGCCCTAGCGCCAAAGCAGACATGGCTTTGTGGAACAGCCATCCCAAGGTCTATTTAGACGTGGCCAAATCTGGCGAAGCCAAGTGCCCGTATTGTGGCACTACTTTTAAACTTGCAGCCGGCGAACACGTTGGCAACCACCACTAAACAAGCCTTAGTCATTGCCCCCCAATGGATTGGGGACGCGGTGATGACCGAACCCCTTTTGCGACGCCTCGCTGCGCGCGGCGAACGCTTAACCGTCGCGGCGATGTCGTCTGTCGCACCGGTTTATCGCGCCATGCCCAGTGTGTTCGAAGTTTTGGAGTTGCCTTTTCAACATGGCGGATTGCAGTTGTTCGAGCGGTGGAAGCTCGCGCGCTCTTTGCGTGGGCGTTTTGAGAAAGCCTATGTTTGCCCTAACTCATTCAAGAGCGCGCTCATACCTTGGATGGCGAACATCCCTCAGCGTATTGGATATACCGGTGAAGCGCGTTACGGCGTATTGACCGACCGGCTCGACAACCCCTCATCTGAGGCACGTCCTCCGATGGTCGAGTGGTATGCGGCATTGAGCTTGGTCGGACAAAACAACCAACCCATGAAGCTCACAGGCGATTTACGACCCGTGCTGCAAGTGCCACCGCAAGCGATGGACGAAGGCTTAGAGCGTTTGGCCAAACGCCCTGACTTACCTACCTTGGCACGCAACAGCTACGTGGTGTTTGCGCCAGGCGCTGAATACGGCCCTGCCAAGCGTTGGCCAGCCAGGCACTTTGCTGAATTGGCAGGTATGGTCGACAGCCCGATCATCTTGTTAGGTGGCCCACAAGATCGAGCATTTTGCGCAGAAATCGCAAACACGGCCAATGCCAAACAAAGTGGCCACTGCCATAACCTAGCTGGCGAGACTGATTTGATGCAAGCCTTTGCGTTGATCAGCGGTGCCTTTCGTGTCGTGAGTAATGACTCAGGGTTGATGCACGTTGCCGCTGCTATGGGTGTACCCCAGGTCGCGGTATTTGGTTCATCAAGCCCAGACCATACACCGCCTTTGAACGACAAAGCGCGCGTGGTGTGGTTGCGCGTAGACCCCAAATACCAACCGCCATTGGCCTGTGCGCCTTGTTACGAACGCACTTGCCCTCTAGGCCATACGCGGTGCTTAGAAGATGTGCAAGCCGAGCGCGTTTACGCTTTGCTTTGACGCGCGGCGAGCCAGACCAGTAATAAAACAGGTACACCGAGCAAAGCGGTGCTATTAAAAAATGCTGCGTAGCCGTGCGCGTCTACATACACCCCTGAGAATCCGGCCAACCATTTAGGGGCGAGTAGCATCATCGAACTAAACAAGGCGTATTGCGTGGCCGAGTAGTTCACGTTGGTGAGACCTGATAAATACGCAATAAAAGCAGCGGAAGCAATGCCGCTGGCTAAGTTGTCGGCAGAGACTACCCAAATCAAGGCAGTCACATCGTGGCCAACGCCTGCAAGCCAAGCAAATAGCAAATTGGTCGCCGCACTCAGCACGGCGCCCAGCATCAAAATACGCATCACGCCCAAACGCATTGACAAAACACCACCAATGAATGCGCCGACCAACGTCATGATGACGCCAAACACTTTGCTGACCGCTGCCACTTCGTCTTTGGTGTAGCCCATGTCGACATAAAACGGATTGGCCATGATGCCCATCACCACATCGCTGATGCGGTAGATGGCAATCAACAACAAAATGATCACCGCTTGCCATTGGTAGCGGCGAATGAAATCTGCAAATGGCTCTACCAAGGCAGACTGCAACCATTCCTTGGCGTTGCGTGCTGGGGGTAACTCAATAGCCAAAGGCTCTGAAGAAAACAACACAGTGAGCAAGCCTACGCTCATGGATGCAGCCATCACCCAGTAAGCGGTTTGCCAAGCCAGATGCTGGTAAACACTTGCGACAGCATGGGCAGGAGCGACCGGCACAACAGAAGCACGCGCCGCCACCCACAACACACCCGCACCCGCCCAAATCATAGCCAAGCGATACCCCGTTTGGTAAGTCGCGGCCAATGCGGCTTGGTGTTGTGTGTCAGCCGACTCTATGCGAAATGCATCCAAGGCAATGTCTTGAGTGGCCGATCCAAACGCCACCAACAATGCGAACCATACGACGGACTCTAAATTCAGTTGAGGGTCGCACCATCCCATGCCGATCAAACCCGCTATGACCAAGCATTGCGCAAACATCAACCAACTGCGTCTGCGCCCTAGTAGTTTGGTGAGCAATGGCAGTGGGAGTCGGTCGACCAAAGGTGCCCACATCCATTTAAAGCCGTAGACCAACCCTACCCAACTTAAAAAACCAATGGTGCTGCGGTCAATTCCCGCTTCGCGCAAGCGAAAACTCAAAGTACCTAATACCAGCAACAATGGCAGGCCTGCAGAAAACCCCAAAAACAACATGCGCCAAGAAGCAGGTTCTAAATAGACGCGCCATGCATCACGCCAACTGGTTTGGGTGGGGTTTGCAGGGGTTGGACTTGTTGTATCGTTCATAGCCCCTATTTTGAGGGTATTGGTCAGAGGAATTTTTATGCTCTTGAAACGCGCCTTGCTTTATGTTGTTTTAATGATTGCCAGTGCCTTGGCTGGCGCGCCCTTACTCGCGCGCGAAGGCGTTGAGGTGGGCAAAGAATCTGCATTCGCTAATTTAGTGCCGGCAGCCGAAGTGGAGCAATCGGCGCGACAACAGTATGCGCAAATGCTGAAAGAGGCGGCTAGCAAAAATGCATTGGGGCCCGATGACCACCCGCAGGTACAACGTTTACGCCGTATTTCAAAAGAACTCATACCGCACGCATTGCAATGGAACCCCCGTGCCAAAGACTGGGCATGGGAAGTCAACTTGATTGGCTCCAACCAAATCAATGCGTTTTGTATGCCGGGTGGCAAGATCGCTTTCTACACCGGCATCTTGAGTCAACTCAAACTCACCGACGACGAAGTGGCGATGGTGATGGGGCATGAAATAGCCCACGCTCTGCGCGAGCATGCGCGTGAACGCATGGGCAAGTCAGTAGCAACGGATGGTCTTGCGAGAATCGGTAGCACCATCGCGGCGGCAGCATTTGGTATCAACCCCAATTTGACGGATTTCGTGGCGCGTCAAGGCGCCAACTTGCTCTCGCTTAAATTTAGCCGTGATGACGAAACGGAAGCAGACTTGGTCGGCATGGAACTCGCAGCTCGCGCAGGCTACAACCCCGAGTCTGGTGTGAGCTTGTGGCAAAAAATGAGCGAGGCGAATAAAGGTGCACCACCACAATGGTTGAGTACGCACCCATCGGGTAATTCGCGCATCCAGGAGATTCAGGCTAATTTGCCGAAGGTGATGCCCTTGTACGAGCGCGCCAAAGTAGTTCGATAAATATTAGGTGCCACCGACATAAGGGTTGCTAACACGCTCACGCCCAAAGGTGCTCTCTGGCCCATGTCCTGGAATAAACACCGTGTCGTTTCCCATCGGCCACAGGCGTTGCGTGATGCTGTCAATCAGGTCTTGGTGATTGCCTCGCGGGAAATCAGTGCGGCCAATGCTTCCAGCAAACAGGACGTCGCCAACAAAAGCGCGTTTAATTTCTGGTGAGTAAAAAACTACATGGCCTGGCGTGTGGCCAGGGCAGTGGCGCACTTGCAAAGTGTGTTTGCCTAAGGTGACGGTATCGCCGTCGTGCAACCAGCGCGTAGGCGTGAATGCGCGTGATGGAGGGAATCCATAACTCACAGCTGCTTGTGCTAAACCATCAATCCAAAACTGATCGCCTTCGTGTGGCCCGATGATCGGAAGCTTTAAATGTTCCGCTAACTCTGCTGTACCACCCGCATGGTCGATGTGCGCATGCGTGATCCAGATTTGCTCTAAGGTGACACCGAGATCCTTGCACTCATCGAGCAACATGTCTAAGTCACCACCTGGATCGATGATGGCGCCGCGCATCGTTTCATCGCACCACACCACGGAGCAGTTTTGTTGGAAAGGGGTGACGGGAATGGTTTCGTATTGGAGCATTTAAAAGCTGTTGCAAGGACAAAGCAGTAATAGTGTGTGCATTATCCTAGAGATAATCTTTACACAATCTGCAAAATTAGTAATGCGATTTAATCGCTACAACAATACCTTTTAAGTCAAACCATGCAACACCCAGAACTCCAACAACGTATCCACGACAGTTTTATGCGCCAAGGCATGATGCAGCACTTGGGCGCGCGCTTGGTATCGGTTAAGCCGGGAATGGTGGAGTTGTCTTTGCCTTTTTCTGAGCGCGTGACGCAACAACAAGGCGGCTACCACGGTGGTGCCATGGGTGCTCTGGCGGACATTGCTGGCGGTTACGCAGCACTGACGCAAGCGCCAGATGGGCATGAGGTGACAACGGTTGAATACAAAATCAATTTCCTGGCTGCATTTCAAGACGGTGAACTGCGGGCGCGTGGCTTGGTGATTCGCGCTGGAAAAAAATTGATTATTACCACTGCAGAAGTTGTGCATTTAGATGCTGACGGAAAAGAATCGCCTTGCGCATTGATGCAGCAAACCATTGCTGTGGTGCAAAAACGCTACTAAAGGCCAATCCATGAAAACAGTTCGCGGCATTCACAGCAAACCGCACATGCATTGGGTGGGTGACGGTTTCCCTGTACGTTCACTGTTTGATTACCAAGGCATGGGCAAACAACTCAGTCCATTTCTATTGCTCGACCATGCTGGTCCCGCAGAGTTTGCGCCTGCAACAAAACCACGCGGTGTAGGTCAGCATCCGCACCGCGGGTTCGAAACTGTCAGCATTGTGTATAAGGGCGAAGTTGCACACCAAGACTCCACAGGACAAGGCGGGGTCATCGGTCCCGGAGATGTGCAGTGGATGACGGCCGGCTCTGGCATCTTGCATGAAGAGTTCCATTCGCCAGCATTCACACAGAGTGGCGGCCAACTGCATATGGTGCAGTTGTGGGTCAATTTGCCAGCCAAAGACAAGATGACAGCGCCAGGTTACCAAGCCATTTTGAATGCCGAGATACCCAAAGTAGAAATAGACAACGGTGCAGCTACCGCGCGTGTGATTGCTGGTGAGTTCCTAGGAGCGCGTGGTGCTGCTGATACCTTCTCCCCAATTCAAGTGGTAGACCTTGCAATAAAGGCGGGGCATTCAATAACTTTGCCTGTGCATGGTGGATGGAGTACTGCATTGGTGATTTTGAGTGGCAAGGCGCAGATCAATCGCGCACATCCTGCTCATGAAGCCCAGCTGGTTGTGTTCTCGCAAGAAGGTGACGCGTTGGTAATCGAGGCTAAAGAGGACGTCAAAGCATTGCTGCTCAGTGGCCAACCTCTCAATGAACCCATCGTGGGTCACGGGCCGTTTGTGATGAATACGATGGAAGAGATCAAGCAGGCGTTTGTAGATTTTCATAGTGGTGGTTTTGGGCGTCTGGGCTCTTAATTCGCAAATCAAACGCTGATGATGTTTGACTAATTATGCGAATCAAATAGAATTTGATACATGAAACCAAGCCAAGCACTGCAATCACATCGCGACGCTATTAGAAGCGTCGTGTTGTCACATCGTGCTTTAAATCCCCGCGTATTTGGGTCTGTTTTGTTAGGCCTAGATACAGAAAATAGTGATTTGGATATTTTGATAGATCCGACGGCCAGCACAACACTAATGGACATTGCGGCAATTCAAGTAGAGCTAGAAAATCTCTTGCACATTTCTGTAGATGTTTTGACACCAAACACTTTGCCCGATAAATTTCGAAACATTGTTCTCGCACAAGCAGTCAAGGTATGAACAAGGCGCTACGCGTCCCAGAATATCTCGGCCACATTCTTCAAGCTATTGAAAGAATCGAGCGCCACACCACAGATGTTGATGTAGTAGGTTTTCTAGCAAGCGAGTTAATTCAAGACGCGGTGATTCGTAACCTTGAGGTCATCGGTGAAGCCGCTAACAATATACAGATTGCAGATGTTGCTTTTGCCAAGGCACACGACGAAATCCCGTGGCAAGTTATGTACGCCATGCGCAACCGACTTTCCCATGGATACGACAAAATTGATTACGAGATGGTTTGGAAAACGGTTTGTAACGATTTGCCTGAGTTGTATGCACTAGTGAAGTCTTTGACTCATTAGATGTTGATACTCCTTGTAAGAGCGTTGCTAGCTAACTCAGCCCAAATGCCAACATCGCTGCATCTTCAATTACATTGAATGCGACATAAGTCGCAAACCGATAAAGCATCAATATATAGTGCTCGGCCGCTGATAAAGCCTTAACCTGATTCTCGATTAATTCAAGCTCAATATTCATCCGTACTATGTCCAAATGCTTGCGTTGAGATACGTCAATACGCCTTTTGCCGCGTGGCGGCCACTGGCCAAACACGCGCTGAGTAAGTAGCCACCTGTGGGTGCTTCCCAGTCCAGCATTTCACCTGCGGCAAATAGGCCAGGGGTGTGGCGTGACATCAGTGTGTCGTCAAGTGCTTCTAATTTGACGCCACCTGCACTGCTAATCGCTTCGTCCAAAGGTCTCGTGCCTGTCGCGGTGATAGGTAGGTGCTGAATGGCATGCGCAAGTTGCAAGGGGTCATTCAATGCATCTTTTGACAGCAATTCATGTAGGAGCGCCAAATGCACCGCTTGCAAATTTAAGCGGCTTTTTAAATGGCTGCTCAGTGATCGAGAGCCCCGCGGATAGCGTACTTCTGCCAGCACATGCTCCGCGCTGAAGTCGGGGCGCAAATTCAAATGGAGTTGTCCATGGCCTGTGTGAGCAATCTCGTCGCGCAAAAGTGCCGAAGCCGCGTAGACCAAGTTGCCTTCTATGCCGTGCTCGGTTATCACCATTTCACCTTTGCGCGAAAACGTGTGGCCTTGTGCGTCAGTACATGACAACACAACCGACTTCAATGGCGTTCCTGCAAACTTTGTGCGCAGATGCTCACTCCAGCCTTTTCGCGAACCCACCGAAACTTCAAAGCCGCAATTCGCAGGCACCAAGGGTGCAACATCTACCTGTAACGCACGCAACCAAGGTTGCCATGCGCCGTCTGATCCCAAACGCGCCCAGCTACCGCCGCCCAAAGCTAACAGCACTGCATTTGTCTGGACAGATTGCGGACCATGGGGCGTATCAAATTGCAACTGCCATGTTGAAGTGACTGATGTCTCGCTGCGGGTGATGTGTCCATTCCAGCGGTGCCGCATATGAAAACGCACGGGCTCGCCTTGCGCAGGATGGCGCAAGCGATGTAACCATGCACGCAACAATGGCGCGGCTTTCATATCCGTTGGAAATATGCGTTGCGAACTACCGACAAAAGTGTCTATGCCTAAACCTTTGGCCCAGTCACGAATGGCTTCTTTATTAAAGCCTTGCAACCAATTAGCGCATGCAGTAGCGCGTTCACCAAAGCGGGTCGTGAAGACATCAAAGGGCTCAGCATGGGTGAGATTTAAGCCACCAATTCCTGCTAATAAAAATTTCCGTCCTACAGAAGGCATTGCGTCGAACACATGAACACTAATGCCCGCAGCACTGAGTACTTCTGCGGCCATGAGGCCAGCGGGCCCAGCGCCGATAACAGCGATGGGTATGGGGGTGTTCGACATACTGCCTTAATGCATAACGGTTTAAATCAAACCGTCGTATTGAATAGTGATAGGTGCATGGTCAGAGAACTTCTGATCTTTGTAGATGTGCTCTGTTTTTGCCGTGGCGGCAATCGCAGGCGTAGCTAAGTGGTAATCCAAACGCCACCCCACGTTGTTGGCATAGGCTTGACCGCGGTTACTCCACCATGTGTAGCACGCGTCAGTTGTGTTGGGCTGCAGTTGGCGATATACATCGACCAAACCACCTTCGCTAGTGAGTTGGGTCATCCATGCACGTTCTTCAGGAAGAAAGCCAGAATTCTTTTGGTTACCGCGCCAGTTCTTTAAGTCAATCTCTTTGTGGGCAATGTTGATGTCGCCACACAGAACAAAGTTGCGTTTTTTTTGTAGCGCTATGAGATGGGGGTACATCACAGCAAGAAATCGGTACTTAGCGTCTTGCCGCTCTGGCCCAGAAGACCCACTGGGGAAATAACTGCTGATGATGGAGAGCTTTTGTTTTGGCGTGTCAAAGCGCAACTCGACATAACGGCCTTCTGCGTCAAATTCGCCGCCATCGAATCCGACAATTACATCACTAGGCGTGTGGCGTGTGTAGACGCCTACGCCAGAGTAGCCTTTTTTCTCGGCGTAATGAAAGTGGCCATTTAAACCGGCGAGCGTATCAAGGCCGTGCTCTACATCAGCGGCTTGAGCTTTGATTTCTTGTACACAAATACAATCGGGCTTGGCTTTTTCTAGCCAAGCTTCTACGCCTTTCTTGGCGGCCGATCGAATTCCGTTGAGGTTGAGGCTGGTGAGTTTGAACAAGGATTTCTCCGATGACATCAAGTGCTGCAACCAACGACACGTTGGCGCAAGAGTTTGTGCAATTCTCGCTGGATTGCGGCGTGCTCAAGTTTGGGGAGTTCAAAACCAAGGCGGGGCGCATGTCGCCTTACTTTTTTAATGCGGGTTTGTTTGACGATGGTGCCAAATTAGGCAAGCTTGCAAGCTTCTATGCAAAACGCTTAGTAAGTAGCGGTATTGCGTTTGACATGATTTTTGGCCCCGCTTACAAAGGCATACCTTTAGGTGCTGCAGTGTCTATCGAGTTAGCAAGGTTGGGTCGCAATGTGCCATTTGCCTACAACCGCAAAGAAGCCAAAGACCATGGTGAAGGCGGCTCTTTAGTGGGAGCCCCCCTCAAAGGAAACGTGCTGATCATTGATGACGTGATGAGTGCAGGCACGGCGGCGCGTGAATCAATTGCGTTGATCAAGGCTGCTGGTGCCACACCGCAAGCAGTGGCGATCGCTTTAGACCGACAAGAAATGGCCACCGAAGTCAAACCCGATGGCACCACGCAAGACGTGCCTTACAGCGCCGTGCAATATGTGCGCGAGCAAGTGGGTTTGCAAGTGTGCGCCATTGCGACGCTGGATGATTTGCTCGCGTACTTAGAGAACCAAGGCGGCTCGGGCGAGTTGGCGACGTATTTGCCAAGTGTGCAAACTTACCGTGCGCGCTATGGCGTGCAATATCAAGCCAACCACTGATTGAAGTGTTGGGCGACTAACTGCGGCTCTTCCATCATCATCATGTGGCCTGAAGGGCCAATGACTGCCACTTCAGGTTTTGCTGGAATAAGGTTAGCAATCTCTTGGTGCTGTGCAGGTGTTGCCCAACTATCGAAGGCGCCAGCCATCACTAACGTTAGTGTTTGAACTTGCGATAGAACATCGCTGGCGTCAGGTCGATCTAGTAGCGCCTTGATTTGGCGTTTAAAAACATCTTCTGATTTACGACAAATCATCGCAATGATTTGTTCTACAAAAGCGGTGTCACTCAAGCGAGACGGTGCCACCATGGGTTTGACCCACTCTATGGCCATGGCGCGCACACCTTGGGTGCGTGCAATAGCTAGCAAAACTTGGCGTTTGCGCAGTTCTTCTGCACCCGCTTCGCCACTTTCTTTGGCGCGATAGCCTGTACCGAGCAAAGCTAAACGACGCACACGCTGTGGCGCTAAACGCATGACCTCAAGCGCAACACGCCCACCCATGGAATGCCCAGCTAAATCAAACACCGCAGGTGCGTTCTTCAAGATGCGTTCCGCCATGACTACTAGCGAATCTGCATTGCCGTGGTCTACCGTGGTGTGTGCAATGCGGCTATCCAGGAAAGGCAACATAGGCGCCCACGATGTGTGGTCGCACATGAGGCCAGGCACTAGGAGAAGTGGGATTTTTGCCATGGTGTAAATGCAAAGAAGCGTTAAGAAGTTATTTGCGCTTCAAAAAACAATCGCTGAACGCGCCATTAAGAAAGTTTCTTTTTCAGCATCTCGTTGACTTGTGCCGGATTGGCCTTGCCTTTGCTGGCTTTCATGGCTTGACCTACCAGTGCATTGAACGCTTTATCTTTGCCGGCGCGGTATTGCGTCACGTTGTCGGGGTTAGCCGCTAACACTTCGTCAATGATGGTTTCAAGCGCACCGTTGTCGTTCATTTGCTTGAGGCCTTTAGCGTCTATCACTGCATCGACTTGTTGCAAAGCAGCGGCCTTGTCTGTTGAAGAAGTAGCGGCGTCATTCCACAAAGCATCGAACACGTCTTTGGCTGCGTTGTTACTGATGGTGTTGTCATGGATGCGCACGATCAACGCACCGAGTTGTGTGGAAGACACAGGAATATTGTCAAAACCGATATCACCTGTATTTAATCGACGTGAAACTTCACCCATGATCCAGTTGCTGGCGAGCTTCGGTTGTTCGCAAACATGGGCTGCTGTTTCAAAGTAAGCAGCCATTACTTTGCTCTGTGTCAACGTTGTGGCGTCGTATTCAGGCAACTTGTATTGCGCTACAAAACGATCGGCCATCACGCGGGGCAATTC
>CAIRQX010000073.1 GCA_903880855.1 uncultured Burkholderiales bacterium
CTCTGCAAAGTCATCCAACTGCATGGTCAATTCGGCAGAAGTGAAGTTCACGCCGATATGCTTTTGGGTTGACACGGTCAAGGTGGTGAACTGTTCGTTGTCGTCTTGAACTTGCAAAGCGGCACCGTCGGTCACCAAAGCGCGGTCAGGCAGGCGAATGCGCAGGGTCGAACCAATCTTGGCACCTTCAACAGCAAAGCTGTCGTCGTACTGACGGTTCACGTTACGGGTCAACACAAGGTTGTTTTCGAGAATCTCAAGCGCTTTGCGCGTGATCATGTCGATGGTTAAGATACTGTTAGCCATGGAAAAAATCCTTTAAAAATTTAGCGGGTTGCCTGCATCTTTTTCAACTGTCGGGCTCGTTCGGCATCAATCCACTCTGAGGCACTCATGGTCTTGGTAGACCGTGGGTCAGTCGTGTCATAAGCCGGCGCTCCAGAGGAGCGAGCCGTTACGGGAGAAATCGGTGCTGGCGCAGACGTTGTTTTCTTGACCGGGGGCGCTGAAACCAATTTGGCTTCAATTTTCCCAATCTCTTTCGCCTGGCTCAAGGGCGTCATGCGTGAGATACGTTCCGCTTCTTTAGGGTTAGACCCGAGATAGTACGCTAACTCAGGGCCAATCTCCGAAGACTGAATCGTTTCAGCCATCACGTTCGTAACTGGAAGTTTGGGGTTGTAGGCGACTTGTTCAAAGTCGTCGTACTTACTCCGCGCTTCTTCCTCAAGATCGTGGTAGCTCTCAAGAACTTGCGATTGCTGCCTGGCTTGGTCACGCTTAGCGATCAGTTCTTCTGCCTTCTGGAGGGCCAGTGCTTGCGCATAGGCTTCAGTAGACTCAAACTGGTCAGCGGATGCTGCCGGGGCTGCTTGTAGCGTCTGTTGTTCAGACTGACGCTGCGCTTGTTCTCGTTCCCACTTCCGTTGCTCTCTTGCAAGGCGTTTGCCGATTGCAGCGTCAAGTTCCTCTTGCGAGAATGTCTTGGCAGGCTGTGTCTCAGCTACTTCCGGCGTACTTTCAACAACTTCAGGTGCGGCCGTCGCATCCGTGGCTGGCGCGGAGTCTACTTCCGCTAGGTTTTGTTGGACTTCTTCAGTCATTTCAATGAATCCTAAGATTCCCCGGTGAACCTCGCCGGTAAGGGTTTGTCAGCATTATGCTGGAATTTGGTTTAGTTAGCAATCAACGGCATTCTCAAACTCTGACAAAGTTTTTAAATGCACATAGACCTGTTTTATGAAATTTGGTGCGCCATGCTCAACCGTGACAGGTACTTGATAAGTTTTGTTGAAATGTTGGTTTTCACCGCTAAAACTTACTTTGGCTTGCACTTCGTTTTTGTTGCCAATAATTGAATCAACTTTTACATACGCAGCAAAAGATATTTGTTGCACGCCATTGTCAACAACACCAAATGGCGTTTGCACGCTTGATTTGCCTTCAGACGTAATGTTTATTGTCAAAGCCATTTTTTTACCCTTTTAAAGTTTTTTGACCAAACGCATTGTGTATTGCACACCTGGGTCATTGTTCACGCTACCAATTACAATTTGAATCCAATTAGTTGTTGTGCCGTCAGGTGATGTTGTTGCCGTGCTACCACCAGCAGTTTTGAAATAAACTGCAACCGTGCTAGGCGTACTTGCAGTTCCCGTCACATTGGCTAAAGGAACATACGATATTTCTTGTTTTATTGCACCACCAGCAAACCCCGTGTCTACAATAATTAATCCTGCCAAGATGTTTCTATATGACGCTGTTGACGGTGCATTTGGGTCTATTGAAAGATACATTTCATAAACCGACCCATTCCCATATCCCGCTGGTGAGTATCCAGTAATGTAGGAATAATATGTGCCTGTGTTGTATGCAATGTAAGTGTCAAATGTAACCGTGCTTGCACCGCTTGAATAAGTTCCAGTAATTGACTGGCCCAAAACTTGAGATGTGTTTAATTGCGTAGAAGCAAAAGTATTTTGTACGGTATAAGGTTGCAACTCAACTGGCAAATACGCATTAGGCGCAACCATGTTTGGCTCAATTTGGAAAATCCGTCTTGAGTATGGATACGCCGATGTTTGCGCTGCCAAATAAGCAATCAAATTTGGTTGCACAGCACTTGCAATAACCATTGGTGTGCTGCTTTGACCATAGCAATCTTTAATGGTGATGTATTGTGGAATTTGGGTCGCACAATAAATTACACAGCTATCAGCTTGTGCAGTAGGGCCAGATGGAATCTGACTATTGCGAATAATAATTGAACCACCATCGTTGTATGGCGATGTTTGTGAAACCCCAATGTAGTTATAGACGATTGGAATGCCAGCATCTTCACCACCAAAACGGCAACCATCTGCCACTATCTTGCCGTAATTGTCAATCCATCGAACCCCTACTGGTCTGCCAGCACCTGACGTTCCAATAGCGGGTATGCCTTCCAATTTATCCAAGTGCAAAACACCCGCACGGTTTTCAATGACCGCCGTATTTGCCGCCATTGTTGAAGTGTTGTCCACTTCCACCCAAGTGTTGTTTACCCAAGTGTCATCAGATGATGCCCGTAAAAACTGGGCGCAATTTATGACGCGGCAATCCCAAATGTGAACGGTTGCGCTTTGCAGACCCGTATAAGGTGAGGTGTCAAATACGTTGATCGCAAAACTGGTTGTTTTTTCAAAATCACAGTCGCTGATGATGATTCGCCCAGCATCCCTATTTGTGCCACTTATGCGAATTGAAGAAACACCACCGTTAAAATATATGCCTTGAATACGATTGATGTATGCGTCTGGGTAAATAAACGTAGATTTGGCAGCGTTTGATTGGCTAATGTACGCATTGTCAAATGAAAACACGTTTACGTATGTTGGCGTACCAGCAAACGTAATTGCATCGCTAATTAAATATTTTCCTTTTGGAAAAATTATGTTGCTGATAGATGCCTTGGGTCTGCCCGCCGCGCCAGTTGTATTTGTCACTAACTGGGTAGACGTTGCGTAGTCCACAGCGGCCTGGATAGCCGCCGTAACATCTACTGCAAGAGTACCTGCTTGAACATCCGCAATTTGTGCGGCGGTCATGTAATCAAAAACATTCAAGGACGCGCCTTGAATCATTGAATAGGTGACTTTAGTGAGCGCCATTTTAAATTCCTATTTTTCTAAAATTTGGGTTTGCAACAATTTGACCGTCTTGCAAAAGGTATTCGCCACGAATAAGTTGTGCGTGTTGCTCGTCTGATAAAACAATTGCATTGTCTTGCAACGGATATTCATCCTCACGAATTTCTGTTGCCCCATCATCTCTAACAATTGCGTATTTCATCTTCTTCGCCTTGCGCTGATTGACCCAAAACCAATAACGCCTGTTCCACCCACAAAACCAGGGCTGCACACAAGATAAATTGTTGTTGTTGATGCCAAACTAAGTCTTTGTAAAGGAACAACTAATTGAAAATTTGCCAATGCAACTGATGCGCCATCTGGTTTATCAACAAAATATTCTTCGCCAGTAATAGTTGCTGAAGATACGCCAATGCCACCATAAAAATATGTCCACGTGGCGGCTGTTGCGTTATATGTGCCAACTCTGCCCCAAACATCCCAATCACCAGCAGTTAATGAAATACTTGTAATATTTTTTGCCGTGCCGCTGGTTAACGATGTTCCTGGCGCAGCCCCTAATGTTGCATTTACATATTCACCCACCACACCCGCAGCCGCATTGTCATTGGTGGTTGTGCCTGCAATGCCTTTGCCTGATGTGCTAAATGTCAAATTGCCGGTAGATAGTGTGGCGTCGGCCATACTTACCGAGCGGCCAGCGGTCAAATTGGCTACAGATACTTGTTTGGTTGTGCCGCTCTGCACAATAGGCAAAGTTTCCGTCCCTGCCAACGGTGTCGTTGCAGAGGTTAACGCGGAAATTTTGCTGTTGGCCATGGTCAGTTGTACATCACTTCAATGGACGAAAAATTTGGCGGTGCTGTTGAAAAAGTAAGCGTGGTGCCCGACACGGCGTATGTGTTCTTTTGCTGATATACACCGTTGATGTACACAAACGTGAAATTTTCACCAAAAGATGAATTGGTTAATGTAAATACAGTTTGTGACCCTGTGCCGGTAAAATTTTGTATTTGAAACTCTGCCGCCCCAATACCTGAGACATTGTCGTATGTTGCAATAAGCACATCCGTTGATGTGTACAACATAAATTTATATGGCGGCGATAACACCCATATTTCACCACCAGGCACACGCCCTGCGGAGTCTAAAACAATCGGATTGGTATGCGCCGTTCCACCGCTAGAAGACGTGTATGTTGGTTTTGGTGTGGTTGTGCCAGCCGCGTAGGTATACAGCTTGCCGCCAGATAAAACTACACCGCTATTGGTAAAAAACTGGGCCGCAACGCCGCCCACAGGGGAGAGAAAGACGGCCATGATTAACCTTTATTCGTACGCGACAGTAAATGCTGCGGAAGTGCCCGCTAAAACAATGTACAAGCCTTTGTTAAAGTACAAACCGGCCGGAATGTTCAGGTAGGTTGTGCTTGCGGTTACGGTAAACGTGTTAACAATCTTTGGGTCGTTAGTGTCAGACGCAGGCGAATCATAAATTGTCAAAGTGCCGCTTGAAGATGCCGACACAAAAATGCCGAACAACTTGCCAGCACCAACTTTGACTTGGGTGGTTGCAGCGGTTTGGGTGTAGTTTGCCATGATGTGTCCTTATGCCAAAAAGCGAAGTTTGTACAGAGTGCGAAGATAAATCTCAATGATGTTGTCAATGAGCTGCTGCAAAGATGAGTCGGATTTGTCAACCACCTCATATCGAGCATCTTCAATTTCTTTTAGTGAGTCTTCCAAGAATTCAATGATGTTAGCCGTCTTCTTTGCCGAATGCAAAGTAATTGGCCCCATCAGGCCATGCCGGCCTTGATAGGCTTCAGCAAAATCATCCGCCGCGCCAATGATTCGGTCGTAGAAGATGTTAAGCGCTGTGTGTTTGCTAAAGCTGCGGGTGTTCAGATGCACTGAATGCGCTACGTCCCGCGCCAAAAACAATAGACCTACAAAATCACACGCTTTCATTGTGGCATCCCTTGTTGGTATTCAGCACTCTCGGGCATCATTTCATTCTGTTCCCGGCCAGGCATTTCGCTTACCAAGTCACCAGAGGTGATCATGCCATGCACCGTACCCAAGACTATATCTTGAATTTGCTCTGGCGACATGCTGGCCTGCACCGTGGCAATGCGCTTGGTCTCAGCCTCGTATGCCTTGACCTGGGCTTCAAAGTCTTTGCGCTCTTGCTCTTGCATTTCAATGGACTTGCCCACGTTTTTGATCATCGTGTGCATTTGCTCCATCTCTTGGCCCATGGCCTGCATCTGCTGCTGGGCCGCCTGCAATGCTGGATTGTCCTCGCCGTCAGACATGAACTTGGGATCAATGGTCTTGGCAAAGCGCTTAGACATCTCTTGGGCGCCTGGCCAATCCATGTTTTTGACAAACAGGTCACCGGCCACAGCCCACAGTTGAGGGTTCCCTTGCAACAGTTGTGCCATTGCTTCAAGTGCCTCTTGACGCTTAGTCGCGTAGCCTGGGCCAGTGATTGCCACCACGTCGTACTTGCCGACGCCTGGGTTGTAGATTTTCTCGATCACAATCCCGCGCTCATCCATGATCTTGTTGACCGGCTGCTGTTGCTCCGGGTTGATCTTGATCATCTTGGTCTCGCCATCTTCACCGATGATGCGCGCGATGCGCTGGGTGTCGTAAATCTTGGGGATCAAGTCCACCAGTTGGCGGGCCACATGGCGCACACCACGGGCCAAGTTGTCGCCGTAATGGTAGGTGCCCACATCGCCTTCGCGCTGGCGCGCCAGAATGGCTTTGCCCGAACGCTCGTTGGAACCCATGCCCAAACTGGCGTTGTACTGACCTGTGGTGCTCTTAATGTCTTCAGACGCCCCCGCCTTGGCTTGCAATAGGCCGCTGGAGGCCATTGGCGGCTGTGCCCGCTGGGGTAGTGGCAACATGCCGCCTTGGCCGTCTGTAACGTCTGGATTGACCTCTAGATACGGCCAATTCTGCGTGTTGGCGGTCTTCCACTGGTTTTCGTAGCCTTCAAACTGGCCACCGTAGCCAATGAACGGTGCTTTGGGCGCCAAAGCAAGCATCTCAGCCTCTTGTGACACCCAGTAGTTGTACATGCGCTGGGCGTCCTTGGCGTTGCGCACCAAGCCCGACACATACAAGCGACCGTCAACTTCAAATTCGTTGCCCACGATGCGGATCACGGGGATGTACTTGCCCGCCCATTCGCGCTCTTCAAGAATTTCGTACCCGTTGATCTTGCAGTATTTGACCTTGGGACGGTCAGATTCGCGTGACTTCTTGGGCTTGCCATAGATCGCCCGCAGTTGCTTGTCCTCGGGCGTGCCTTGAAATGCCGTGGCGTTGCCAGGATACAAATTCAGCGTCGTGCGGTCAAAGTCGATGTAGTAGTAATCCGCAATGCGGATCGTGTCTTCATTGAGCCAGTTGCTGATCGACTGATCGCCCACACCCAGCGACTGCAAGGTCGTGATGGGTGAGGCGTCTGGGTACATCCGCTCAAACTCGGCCTTGGTCACATCTTCAGTGACAAAGCACCACTTGGCGTCCGCGCCGGTTGGGTCTTGAATGGTTGGATCCATGTAGACCGAAAAGCTATTGCGCACACGGCCAATCTTGATGTCTTGATCGAACGTGTTGTCTTCGCAATACTCGGTCAACAGGCGAAGGTAACCTTCGCCGTAAGAAACTTGGTTTTCGCAGGCAGTGTCGTAGGCCACATCGGCGTCGCTGATGTACTCAATGTGGCGAATCATGCCGTTGAAAATGTCGGCCACTTCCACGTCGGCGTTGTCGTCCACCGGGATGACCTTGGCGCCTGGCCGGTTCTGGCGCTGATCGTTGGTGACCTGGCGCACATGCTGGGGCAGTTTGTTGATCGTCAGACAAGGCCGGGCGTTGATCGTCTGGCCTTGCACCGCGCCACGGGTGGCCAGCACATCGGCGGGCCACTGCCAGTGGTTGTCGGGCGAGCCGGCGTAAAAGCGCAGATCGTCGATCTCATCTTCGCGGCTTTCGGCAAGCGCGGACACCGCCAGATCAAGCCTGGCACGGGCTGTGGCCAGGATGTCAGACGCGCTTTTCTTTGGTTTACCGCCTTCGGCCACTGCGCCAGCAGCCGCAATGCCTGTGAAATCTGCCATTATTTAATCTTGTTAAGGACTTTGTCCACCGTTGCCTTGACATTGTTGCCCGACGGAATCGTGGCATAACAATTGGCAGTGGGTGAATGGGTCTCTTTGTTGCGTGCTGGCATACCAGCGCCCGACATTTTGGGCTCGCGGCTGTTCAGTTTAGCGATGGGGGCGAGGGTCTTCATTTCTTTCCTTTGGTCATGGGTTTAGATTGCGCTGCGCGCTTGACTGCGTATGCAATGGCTACACTTTGTTTCACTGGTTTACCGGCGGCAATTTCAGCTTTGACGTTCTTGCGAAATGCTTCGGGTGACTTTGACTTAACGAGTGGCATTATTTTTTCCTCGCAGTTTTGGCTGATTCTTTGAAAGCCTTGGCAGTCGGCGCGCCGGGTGTGCCGGGCTTGCGCATCTTCTCTTTACTGCCTGCGGCAATTCGTTCTTGCTTGGCGTGGATGTTAGCGTAAAGTCCAGGCTTTTTCATGCGCCCATCCAACCAGTAGACACCGCGCTGCCATAGCTGGACGTGCGGCGCTTGGGTTCAACATACTCACGATGTGCCACTGGAAAAGCAAACGTGACGCAGATAGCGTCAGCAGCGTCGGGTGAGGCAAGACCGCGAGCTTTCATTTCTTTTTTGCTTTCCAAGAAGATTGTTCCCCGTGAATCAGGCTTCATCATAGGCGAAATCAAATCCGTCTTCAAGAACCTGTCGTTAGGGATACTAGCAGATTTCAGCCATTCTCGCATATCTCCCCACATCTGCGCGCGCATATTACCGTACATGATCGGGTTTTTGGCTTTATTTCCAAAGTTTATGCCCTTGACCTTGTACCGTTGCTCTTTTAATCGATCGACAATACCCGCACCCAGCCCGCCTTCGTCGATCACGACCAACGCCGGCTTGAATTCCTCAATCGCTTCGATCACATACCCCACCACCGTCATGGTGTCGTCGCCCCGGTGGCGCATGATTTTGACAATATCCCGCCCTTGGCGCACAGCAATCACCGTAGCGTCCGCTCCAAACCGCGCCGGGTCTACGCCGATCACAATTGGGGCGCTGGCGTCCTTGTACTTGGGCCGGGCCATGGCGTCGTCCACTATGTCGGCGCCGATGAACTGGTCATCGCCCGCACTTGGGAACATACCGTAGACCTCGACGTGCGCTTGTGATGAGTCAGGCCCATATTCGTCGATGATTCGGTTGTAGACCGCTTTGTCGGTGCCCTCGACCGTCCTGGCGTCCACAATTCTGGTGCGCCAAAACGCTCGTTTGGAGTTAAAAGCCTCGTAAAAGTACCCGGTGTTGCGCCGTGGGTTGCTGAACGCCAACCAAAATCGGTTTGGCGTGTTTTCTGTGAAAAAGCCGCCGGTCACCGCCCAGATGGAGTCGTCAATACCTGATGCTTCGTCAAAAACCACCAGCACACCGTCAAAGTTGTGCACACCAGCGTAGGCGTCGGGGTTCTCCGCTGACCACAGCCGCCCCTCTACGCCCCAGTACCGGGTGCCCTTTTTCAAATCCCGCTCGACCAGCTCAGTCAGCCACTTGGCCGGCATCACTCGGGTTGCCGACACTTCAAACCAGTGTGAGTTGATGGCCATGGCCAGCCATTTGGTGATCTCGGCCCAGGTGATTGACCTGAGCTGAGACTCGGAGTTGGCCGATATGATGGTCGTTGACCCGATCCTTGTGGCCAGCATCCAGATTGTGATCCAACTTACTAGCGCCGACTTGCCAATACCCCGGCCAGATGAGATGGCTTCTTGCAAGACATCAAAGTCAGCTTTGCCCTGGTTTAGTTTGATGTGCTCGGCGATGTCCAGCAGCACCTCGCGTTGCCATTTGCGCGGGCCAGAGAAGTTTTCCAGCGGCGTACCCTTGACGCCCCAGGGGAAAGCAAACATTACAAACGCTAAAGGGTTGTCCTTGATCGCCGGGCTCCACAGCCGGGCCATCAGCTCTTGTTCGTCTTCAGCGCTGTACTTGGTGCTCTGCATGTGTTAGCTTGTTTAGTGATGGCTCATGGGCGATGACGTCGATGACCCTGGACTCAGCGTCGCGCAGCGCCTGGGTGACCGAGATGCGCTGATCGACATCAATAGTGATAGATTGCTTGGCCACCCAACCGTGGACGTTCTGGAGTATGGCCAACGCCGCTTTGGAGTCGCCCTCTCGCGCTGCCTTGTGCAGGCACTGGGACATTTCCATCTCAGCGTCTGCCTTGCCCTTAAGCGCCGCCATCTCCGCGATGGGGTCAAGCTGCACCAGTTGCCGGTACTCGGCGGGCAGCATGCCAGAGGCCAACGCCAACGAGTCGCCTTTCAGCCCCAACTTGGCGGCTTCGTAGATGCGGTTCAAGCGCGCCTCAGTCGCTTCGACCTTGCGCGGTGCAAAAGGTAGGCTTTCAAACATGTGCCGAATATAACAAAAATTTTTAAAAAAATCTGTGGGTCGTGTGGGCAATGTGGGCTATTAAAAATTTTGTTTGTGGCCCCTCCGCTTCCGTGACCTTCGGCGCTCGGCCCTACCCGGGGGCCTTCAAGCAAACAGCAATTGGCCACGCGGCCACCAGCCGACAACCTTACAGAACCTTACAGTGTAGTACTTTAGTGGGGGGCAATGTGGGCAGTGTCCACATGACCCGGTGGCTCGCTGGCCATGACCATGCGCCATGCGCCATGCGCCATGCGTGGGCATTTGTGGACAATGTGGACAATGTGGACACGATTTTGAGTTGCGCGCCAAACCATGGGGGGGTGTGAGCATTCGTGGGTATTCCTACCATTACTTACAGCTACCTTACAATTTTAAAGTAATGATCAAGGTCTTATAAATCTTTGCCCACATTGTCCACAATGTAAGGTTTTCACTCTTAAACCATGTGGGCAAA
>CAIRQX010000074.1 GCA_903880855.1 uncultured Burkholderiales bacterium
GCTTGCGCTTTTTCTTTTTGTCTTTGCCAGGCTTGACGGAAGAAGATGACAACAAGGTGCCTCGGCATTTCTTGGCGCCGCACCAACAGGGGTATTCGGCTTGGAGTTCTTCGGTCATGGGGGCGTCGATCACTAGGCCGTAGTCATAGCTCAACTCTTCGCCCGCCAGAATATTGCGGCGCGCGGTAATAAAGATACGCCCATCACGCTCGTCCGGCTCGCAATTGGGTTTGCAGGAGTGGTTGATCCAGCGCGAGGAGTTGCCTCCATAGAGCGCGTCAATCACATGCTTGTCGTCGATATGGAAGTAAAAGGTGTGGTTGGGGTCTGTCGCATCATGCGGATGGCGGCGCAGGGCTTCTTTCCAAGTGATGATCTCGCCCACATACTCAATGATGGTCTCACCTTGGGCAAAGTCGGTGAGCGCAAAGACCCCCTTACCATGCACGCCTGAGCGTCGGGTTTGGATACGTCGGCCCGAGATCGGCGAAAGTGGTTTTTTTGGCACTGGGATTTTTCTGTTAACTTAAATACGTACGCATGTGCGTGCGCGCGTGCGCACGCGCGAGAGCCGAATTGTAGTGGTCTGTTTTCTAAGGAAGTCAAAATGAGTAAAACCCTGGTGATCGCCGAAAAGCCTTCGGTCGCGCAAGACATCGTGCGCGCACTCACCCCTGTGGCGGGTAAGTTCGAAAAGCATGACGACCACTTTGAGAACGATTCCTACGTCGTCTCTAGCGCAGTCGGCCATTTGGTGGAGATCCAAGCCCCCGAAGAGTTTGACGTCAAACGCGGCAAATGGAGCTTTGCGAATTTGCCTGTCATTCCGCCCTACTTCGACCTCAAGCCTGTTGAGAAAACCAAGAGCCGTCTGAATGCCGTAGTCAAACTCGCCAAGCGTAAAGACGTCACCGCCTTGATCAACGCCTGCGACGCTGGCCGTGAAGGTGAATTGATCTTCCGTCTGATCGAGCAATACGCTGGTGGCAAAAAGGCACTGGACAAGCCCGTTAAGCGCCTTTGGTTGCAGTCGATGACGCTAGAAGCCATCCGCAAGGGCTTTGATAGCCTGCGCACGCAACAACAAATGCAAGGGCTGGCCGACGCCGCCCGCAGCCGCTCAGAAGCCGACTGGCTGGTAGGTATCAACGGTACGCGTGCCTTAACGGCCTTTAATTCCCGCGAAGGCGGTTTCTTTTTAACGACCGTGGGCCGCGTGCAAACACCAACCTTGAGTGTGGTGGTGGAACGCGAAGAGCAAATCCGCAAATTCATCAGCCGCGACTATTGGGAAATCCACGCCGAGTTTGCAGCGGCTGCAGGCGCCTACCCCGCCAAATGGTTTAACCCGCAGCATAAAAAAGACGCGGAAGACAAAGAGAAAAAAGAAGACCGTGTCTGGAGTTTGCAAGAGGCGAAAAGTGTGGCTGACGCCGTGCGCGGAAAAGCCGCCACCGTCAGCGAAGAAAGTAAGCCACGTAGCGAAAGTAGCAAAGGCTTGTTTGATTTGACCACTTTGCAAAAAGAAGCCAACAGCCGTTTTGGCTTCTCCGCCAAAACCACGCTTTCACTAGCGCAAAGCCTGTACGAGCGACACAAAGCGCTGACCTATCCGCGAACCGATTCGCAGCACCTGCCAGAAGACTATTTGCAAACCGTGAAAGACACGATGGAGATGCTGGCTAAAAGTCCGATGAAACATTTGGCGCCCTTCGCCAAAACCGCGATTGATCAGGGCTACATCAAGCCAAGCCCTAAAGTGTTTAACAACGCCAAAGTCAGCGACCACTTTGCGATCATCCCGACTCTTCAAGCGCCTAGCGGTCTATCAGATGCTGAGCAAAAACTTTACGACTTTGTGGTGCGCCGTTTTATGGCGGTGTTTTATCCGCCCGCTAAATATATGGACACAACACGCGTGAGCCAAGTGGGAGAGCACCACTTCAAATCTAGTGGAAAGGTGTTGGTCGAGCCGGGCTGGCAAGCCATTTATGGCAAAGAGGTGGACGAGGAAGAAGACAAGGAGTCTGGCAAAGTATTGGTCAAGGTCAATGCGGGCGAAGCGCCTAAGGCTGAAACAGCCGAGCCCAAAGGTCTCAAAACCAAACCGCCGGCACGCTACACCGAGGCCACGTTGTTGACCGCCATGCAAACCGCTGGCAAAAACGTGGAAGACGATGACCAGCGCGAAGCCATGCAAGACAAAGGCTTGGGAACACCGGCCACACGCGCCGCCATCATCGAAGGCTTACTCAACGAGAAATACATGATTCGTGAAATACGCGAAATGGTTCCTACTGCCAAAGCGTTTCAGCTATTTACTTTGTTGCGCGGTTTGGGGGTAGAAGAACTTTCCAAGCCCGAACTCACCGGTGGCTGGGAGCACAAACTTTCTTTGATGGAGCACGGGGAATTGAGCCGCGAAGCGTTTATGCGCGAGATAGCCGAGATGACCGAGCACATCGTCAAAAAGGCGAAAGAATTTGACCGCGACACGATTCCAGGCGACTACACGACCTTGACAATTGCTTGTCCCACCTGTGGCGGCGTAGTGAAAGAAAACTACCGCCGGTATGGCTGTATTGGCAAGGATGCTTTGGCGGGCGACAGCGGTAAGCCTTCCTCGGCTGTTACCGGTGCTGGTGCTGAAGGCGACAGCGCAACCGGCTGTGGTTTCTCCATCAGCAAAATTCCTGGCGGTCGCACTTTCGAGGCGGCTGAAGTGGAGCAACTGATTGAGAATAAAAAGATCGGTCCCCTAGAAGGATTCCGCTCCAAAGCGGGTTGGCCTTTCACCGCAGAAATCGCACTCAAGTTCAGCGAAGAAGAGAAAAACTGGAAGCTCGAATTCGATTTCGGTGAAGACAAAAACGCGGAATCTGGTGAAATTGTCGAGTTTGCTGACACCACGAGTTTGGGTAACTGCCCCAAGTGCTCTAGCCCCGTCTATGACCACGGCAGCAACTATATATGTAGCAAATCGGTTCCGACCCATGCACAACCCACGCCAAGTTGCGACTTCAAGAGCGGAAAAATTATTCTGCAACAAAGCGTGGCGCCTGAGCAAATGACTAAGCTCTTGGCCGAAGGAAAAACCGACTTGTTGGACAAGTTTGTGTCTATGCGTACACGCCGTCCTTTCAAGGCGTTTTTGCAATGGGATCCCGAAGCGGGCAAAGTGAGTTTTGCTTTCGAGCCTCGCGTTAGCAAATATCCAGCGCGTGCGGGCAAAACGCCCACGACCAATGCGTTGATCAAAGCAGCTGGAAAAAAAGTTCCAGCCAAAACCACCAAGACCGCTAAAGCCAAAGCCGAAAAAGTAGCCAAGCCAAAAGCGCCGCGCAAAGTCACTGCAGGCTTTTTGCCAAGCAACGAGCTAGCAGCGGTAATCGGTCCAGAAGCCGTAGCGCGTACCGAGGTGATTAAAAAAATCTGGGACTACATCAAAGCCAACGGTCTGCAAGACGCCACGAACAAACGCGCCATCAATGCTGACGCCAAACTCAAACCTGTTTTTGGTAAAGACCAAGTCACCATGTTTGAGTTGGCAGGTATTGCTGGCAAGCATTTGCGTCCGGTTGGCGAATAACGGACTTTCATGCACGCGACACCCGCTACTTAGATAGCCGTTTACTTGTTATAAAGTCTTTACCTTCTCATGCCTCAAACTTCGCCACACATGATTGCCATTGCGCAGGCCATGCACTTTGCAAATGCGCTTAGCTTGCAAAGTGGCGCAAGCCTGCGCGACTACCACTTGGCCTACGAAACCTATGGCACGCTCAACGCAGACAAATCGAATGCGGTATTGATTTGCCACGCGCTCAATGCCTCGCACC
>CAIRQX010000075.1 GCA_903880855.1 uncultured Burkholderiales bacterium
GTGATTGACAGGTTCACATGGTCGGTCGCAGTGATACCGCCAAAGCGTTTGACCAAACCGTGGGTTTGCAACACAACCGTCGCGGGTGTCATGTGCGCTCCATCCAGGTCCAAGGCTTGAACAAGCGCTCGCGCCCGACCATCACCAAGACCACCAAAAACAAACCCATCCAAAACGTCCAATATTGCGGCGTGAGGTTTGAAATCACGTCGTGCATCAGCTTGAACACCACGGCACCGACTACACCGCCATACAACCAGCCCACACCGCCAATCACCAAGATCAGCATGACGTCGGCTGAACGCTCCAAAGCGAATACGTCGAGCGACGCAAAGCCTGTGGTTTGCGCCATCAGCGCGCCAGCGGCTCCGGCAACACCTGCAGCTATCGTGTAAACCGCAGCCAAACGCGCCGACACAGGTATGCCAATCGCCATTGCCCGCAAACGGTTGTCTCGCACCGCCATCAATGTGGCACCAAAGGGCGAGTGCACCAATCGGCGCGCCAAGAAAAATAGCAACAACAAGACCGCTAAGGAATAACTCGCCGCCACTTGGCCCATCAAGTCAAATTCAAAGCGTCCTAAAACGGGACCCATCACAACGCCTTGCAAACCGTCAGAGCCACCGGTCAATCCGTCAAACTTATTGGCCAATTCAAACAAGATGAGTGCCATGCCTAAGGTGACCATCAAGCGCGTCAAATCACTGCCTCGCAAAATCGTGGCCGAACACAGCGCGCCCAACACACAAGCTGATGCCGTTCCAACCGCTAAACCCAGCAAGGGGTCTGGATGTATCCACTTGGCAAACAATGCCGCGGTGTAGGCCCCGAAGCCTAGAAATGAAGCGTGGCCCAAGGACACGATGCCGCTGTAACCCAACACCAAATCCAGAGACACCGCAAACAGCGCCACGATGGCTATTTCATTGATGATCAAGGCGTGGTGCGGGAAAGCCCAAGGTGCTGAAAAAGCTAAAAGCCAAAGAAGGGGCTCCCACCATTGCATGGCGGACTTCTTCAACAGAGGAATTTGCAAGTTCGCCAAATCACTTCCCCCCTTGCCGCACAAACAAGCCCTGCGGGCGCCACATCAAAATCGCAAGCATTAAAAGATAAACGAAGAAAGCGCCTAACTTTGGCACGTAATATTTACCTGCCACATCTGCCACCCCCAAAAGTAACGCAGCCAGCAAAGGGCCTGTGATAGAAGAGGTGCCACCCACCGCCACCACTATCAGAAAATACACCATGAACTTGAGCGGAAAAGTGGGATCAAGCCCCAGTACCTCTGCACCCAAAGCACCACCCAGGCCTGCCAAGCCCGAGCCCACCGCAAAGGTCATGGCAAACACCACATTCACGTTGATACCCATGCCCGCCGCTACCCGAGGGTCATCCACGCTCGCACGCAAGCGGCTACCAAAACGGGTGACCGACAACACATATTGCAAACCAACGGTCAGTGCAGCACACACCGCGATGATGAACAAGCGGTAGTGCCCCATGCCCAATTCCCAAGGCGTGCCAGTACCCAACTCGGTACGGCCTTTGAGCCACTCAGGAAGTTGCATGATTTGCTGCTGCGAACCCACAAAGTAATCCACCGATGCCACCGCCATGAAAGCAAGTCCGATAGAAAACAACACTTGGTCCAAATGCGGCTTTCGGTACATGGGGCGATACAAAGTGCGCTCTAAAACAGCACCTAGTAGCGCCGTACCCACAAACGCCAAGGGCAAACACACCAAAAAAGGCACATCAAAACGCTGCATCAGCACAACAGTAAGGTAGCCCCCCACCATGGCAAAAGCGCCATGTGCGAGGTTGATGAAATTCATCAACCCCATCGTTACCGACAAGCCTACGGCCAGAATGAACAGCAGCACGCCATAGGCGATGCCGTCAAACAGAATCGTCACAGGGTCTTATTTGTTCTTGCCGGGGTCTTTGACGTCTTTAAGAGTTTCAAACTCTTGGTTATAGAGTTGGCCGTTGACTTTTTCTACCTTGCGGATGTAGATGTTGTGCACGACATCGCGGGTTTGCGCATCGATGAACATCGGGCCACGTGGGCTCTCAAAAATCTGCCCTTTCATTGCCGCTAGCAAAGTTTCACCGCTACCGCCTTTGGTGGCCTTGGCTGCTTCATAAATCACGCGCATACCGTCGTAACCACCCACCGCCATGAAGTTAGGGCGCAAACCTGCGTTGGCTTTCTCAAAAGCCGCAACAAACTTCTTATTGACTGCAGAGTTGTGCGAAGTGGAATAGTGGTGCGAGGTCACCACGCCCACCGCCACTTCACCCATGCCGTTCAAGATATCGTCGTCGGTGATGTCGCCGGTGCCGATCAACTTGATGCCGGCCTTATCCATGCCGCGCTCAGCAAATTGCTTCATCAGCGCTGCGCCAGCACCAGAGGGAACAAAAACAAACATCGCGTCGGGTTTGAGGTCACGCACTTTTTGCAGGAAAGGCGCAAAGTCAGGGTTGCGCATGGGCACGCGCAAGGAGTCGACCACTTGGCCGCCGTTGAACAAGAAGCGGTCTTTGAAATACTTTTCTGCGTCCATGCCAGGACCGTAATCCGACACCAAGGTCACGACTTTTTTGATACCGTGGTTGGGCGCCCAATCCGCCATACTGACCGAGGCTTGAGGTAAGGTAAAACTAGTGCGGATGATAAAAGGCGAGGCCTCAGTGATGCTCGATGTCGCAGCAGCCATCACAACGAGTGGTGTTTTGCTTTGGGTGGCGATGGGCGCGGTGGCCAATGCCAAAGGCGTCAAACCAAAACCAGCCAACACATTGACTTTGTCATTGACGACCAACTCTTGCGCGATGCGCTTGGTCACGTCAGGTGCGCTGGTGTCGTCCTTGACGATCAGTTCCACTTTTTTGCCGCCGACAGTGTCGCCGTTTTGAGCCATATAAAGACGCGCTGCCGCTTCAATTTGCTTGCCAGTGGAGGCAAAGGGGCCAGTCATGGGCAAGATCAAACCAATCTTGAACTTGTCTTGGGCAAAGGCGACGCCAGTTGTGCACAGGATGGCCGATGCCAAAGCGGAAACGATAAATGCGCGTTTTTTCATCAAGGGAGTCTCCAAGGGGAAAGGAAAGGGGTTGTTTTTAGGCGGGATGCGAAAGGCTGTACTTTAAACTGTTAGGCTGACATGCGGTTCTCAGGCGGCCCAATTGCCTTCTAGAACCCGCATAGCGCGCCTCACTCCTTAAGGATTTTCCCCCATGAAACGTCGATCCCTGCTTCTGGCCGCTCCTTTGGGTTGGAGCTTGTCAAACATGTCTTTGGCGCAAACAGCCTATCCCAGCAAAACCATCCGCTACATCGTTCCAGTCTCGGCAGGTGGTGGGTCAGATATGGTGGGACGTACTGTGTGTGAACGCTTAGGACGGGTGCTTGGACAAACCATCGTGGTCGACAACATTGGCGGTGGCGGTGGCGTCATCGCTTCACAAACCACAGCCCGCGCCGCTGCAGACGGTTACACCTTGATGCAAGGCTACGTAGCCACCCATGGCACGGCACCAGCAACGCGCAAACTGCCTTACGACGCGATCAAAGACTTCACGCCGATCGGCATGATTGGCAGTACACCCAATGTGTTGTGCGTCAATGCCGCCATGCCGATTCAAGATGTCAAAAGTTTTCTTGATTTTGTTCGGAAAAATCCTGGCAAGGTTTCGTATGGCTCTGCGGGCGCTGGTTCTCTCACCCACCTGACCGCTGAACTTTTCAAACTCCAGACCGGTGCATTCATGGTGCATATTCCCTACCGCGGAATTGCCCCAGCCACTACCGATTTGATAGCCGGTCAAACCCAAGCAATGTTTCCCGGTTTGGCGGCTGCACTGCCCCATATTCGTGGTGGTCGCATTCGCGCCTTAGCTGTAACAGGTACCCACCGCCACTCACAACTCAAAGATGTCCCCACCCTAGAAGAAGCGGGTCTCAAAGGCCTTGACGCACAGCAGTGGTACGGCATCGTAGGACCTGCCAACATGCCTACCCCCATCGTCAAACAAATCAACGAATCGCTTGGCAAAGTTTTGTCCCAACCTGATTTCAAAGAAAAACTCTCAGCTGAGGCGGTCGACTTACTACCCATGACACCCGAAGCCTTTGGCGCATACATGAAAGCCGATATCGCACGCTGGACGGCTTTGGCCAAAGAGCGGGGCATCATGTTGGATTCTTAAATCACCTTAGATTTTCAAGACTTGCAACGTTAGTTTGTCCATCGCCTTTTTCTCCAGATTCCATTTCCTTTTCTTTTAACTTTATTTACAACTTCACTTTCTTTTTTCATGGCTACCAACACCACCGTCGTCGCAGACCACAACGCACCCGCAGTTACCCACATCTTGGCTGAGTTCGTCGCCACCCACCCATCCAAAGGCTGGTCTGA
>CAIRQX010000076.1 GCA_903880855.1 uncultured Burkholderiales bacterium
CCATAAGGGAATCAAAATATTTTCTTCAACAGTTAATTCAGGCACCAAGCCCCTGTCCTCAGGCATGTAGCCAATTCCAAGAGCTGCGCGCGCTTCTGGTGGCAACTTGGTTAAGTCTTCACCGTTAAACACCATAGTGCCAGAGCTAGGCTGCAGATGCCCCATCACACTGCGCATAAAACTGGTTTTACCAGCTCCGTTTCGTCCTACAAGCCCTGACATTGCGCCATTGTGAAGCGTCAGGCTAAGCCCGCGTAAGACTTGAACGGACTCTATGCTGACATGCAGGTCCTTCACCTCAAGCATGGCTTGCCTCCTGCCGTAACTCGCCAGTGACATAGCGACGTACATCGTCATTGGCTAAGGCAAGATCCGGTGCAGCGTCTGCGATGATGCGACCGCTGTAAAAAGCAATCACACGGTCAGCATAGCGACGCACGATGTCCATATCGTGCTCTACAAACATGGCAGTCAGTGGTTCATTACCCAGCACGCGCATGATGGTGTCCATCATTGGGAATTTTTCTTCTGCAGATACGCCGCTGGTGGGTTCATCTAGTAACAAGAGCTTCGGCGACCCAGTCATAGCCAAAGCAATATCGAGTAACTTACGAATGCCACCAGGGAGTTCTTTGACGCGTCTATGGCTATGTTGTGACAGTCCAAATCGATGGAGTAGATCAGCACCTCTTGCGAGATGTTCTTTGTTAGAGGAGGGGCGCCACATCGAGAGTTTGTTTTCATGGCAGGCCATAGCCACCAACATGTTCTCTATCACCGTGAGAGCTGGATAGAGTTGCGGAATTTGAAATGAACGCGCCACACCTAAATGGGTAATTTGCCTAGGAGAGAGTGCCGTGATGTCAGAGTTATCGAATTCGATCACACCACTGTCTGGCTTGAGATAGCCTGTGATCATATTTACAAAGGTGGTTTTACCTGCGCCGTTGCTGCCAATAAGGCTGACACGTTCCCCAGATTGGATATCGACGCAGATGTCTTGTGCCGCCACAACTGCACCAAATTTTTTTTGTAGGTTTTTTGAACTCAGAAGCGCTTTTTTGCTAGTCATGGCTGCTCCTTAAGAGTTGTGCGACTCCACAATGAACCCAATCCGTGCGGAAGAAAGCGAATCACTACCAACAAAAAGATACCCAAAGCTAGCTGCCAAGTGTTAGGAAAGTACGCACTCGAGAAAGAACGCACTGCTTCCAAAATAATCGAAGACAACATGATGGCCACCACGCTTTGCGTGCCAGCCAAGATAGCGACGAATACAAATTCCCCCGACGTTGTCCAGTAACTAAATGTGGGGTCAATATGCCCCAAGGCCATCACTGCCATGGCACCACCGCATCCCCCTAAGAATGCAGCAATTAAAAAATTAATCGCCATGGTGTGTCGCACAGAACCGCCCAGATATTCCACACGCAATTCATTTTCACGAATGGCTTGGGTGATCAAGCCTCGGGTGGAATCAAAATAGATACGGCATATGTAAGCCATCAAACACGCCAAACATGAAGAAATGGCGTAGAGCACATAACCGACCCACGCATCGGCCAAGCTTTGTCCGAACAAGGACACGCGTCCTAAATTAAAGCCGTCGGACCCGCCCAAACTCTCGGTCTTGACCAAAATGCCATAGCCCACCATTGAGAGCGCCAAGGTGAGCATTGAGAAAAAGATACCACGGTAACGCGACAGCAAAGGTGCAAACGGTGCTGTTATCAGCAGAGCAGTCACGCCGCCACTCATGGTGAGTAACAGGGCGTCTTTCACACCTAGTTTTTGAAACATCAATGCTGCGGTATAACCACCAATGGCAGACATCAAGCCTTGACCAAACGCCACCACACCGCCGCGCATCAGCAGCATGATGCCCAAAGACACTAAGCCATTGGCAAATGCCATGGTGCACATAAAAAGCAACCATTTGGGTAATGCCAATCCCAAGGCGAGCAGAGCTGCTGCAGTGAAAACGGTGATAACCGTTAACGAAACAATCGACCGGTGCATGGCTATATTTTTCGCGCTTGTATGCGTTGGAATAAACCTTCGGGTCTCACCATCAACACCATGGCCATCACTACATAGATAGAGAAAAGTTCTGCCACAGGAACCAGATGGACTGCTGTGGCACGCGAGAGTCCAACAATCAAAGCCCCAATGGCAGCGCCTTCAATACTGCCAAGTCCACCAATGATGACGACAGCGAAAGAAAGAATAATCACGCCCACTGAAAGACCGGGTTGTACAGAAATCATGGGTGCAGTAAAAGCGCCGCCGACGGCAGCTAGGAAAACGCCCACTCCAAATGCGTACATATAGACCTTAGAGACTTTGACCCCCATACTCGATGCAATTTCTGGACTGTGAATGACGGCGGTCACGATCTTGCCTTGGCGTGTTTTATTGAGTCCCCACCACACAATGGACCCTACGACTACGGCCAAAATAACCAGCAAAAAGTCATACCCCACGTATACCTGTTCACCAATTTCTATATTGCCAAAAAGACTATAGGGCTCAGAAACGTAATAGGGATTCGCACCCCAAATAATTTTGGTGATGTCTTCCATGCATAAAAACATGGCGTATGTCACCAATACCAGCAGGACTTCATCGTGGCCATAAAAGAAGCGCAGCAAGCCGCGTTCAGTAAGTGGTGCCACCAAAACTGCGATGGCAATTGCCGCCATAAACATCGCAAGTAGGCTCCATTCTGGAGCCCATTGCAAAGTAGCTATCCAGCCTACGAAAGTAGCCGCTGCGTATGCACCTAGCGCATAGAAACTACCGTGCGCAATATTGAGAATCTTTAGGACCCCAAAAACCAGCGTGAGGCCGAGGGCAACAATGAATAGCCACGACGCATAGGTCAGACCATCTATCAAAATGGTGATAGCCAAATCCATGCGGTATGTTTTCCTTAATTACATTTGGCGCCAGGGAATCCGGCTTTTATCCATTCTTCTGACTTCATGTTCGCAGGTGGATTCACGCACTCTGCAGGAAAACGTTGAATATCACGAATGGTGACCATTTTTTTAGCTGGATCCCATTTTGTGCGACCAATAGCGGTTTCTTGAATAGCTTGATTGCCGTCGCCAAGAATCATTCTAATTTTGCCTGCTGGTGAATCCCATTCGCTGTTTTTCAGTGCTGCAGCAAGTTGTTCTGGGGTCGGCTTCTTGCCACCATTGGCAGCCATAGCTTTTTCAACAGCAAGTTTGAGGCCTAACAAAGCTTGTGCCATGCGATAGGGTGCCTGAACAGGGTAAACGTTGTTCGCTTTTTGGTAGTTTTCCCACCACCAATCATTGAGTTTCGATTTTGGTGCCATCAAACCGTAAGCTCCGCGAGCGCCCAAGATAGTTCCGTCAGGCATTTTTTCTCCCAAACCTGGGAGTACGTGGTCACCCGCAGACAAAATCACTTGAGATTTTTTGAATAATCCACGTGGTGCAGATTGCAAAATGAAAGACTGCAGGTCACCGCCCCATAAGCTTGAATGAACTACCGTAGCAGGTTTAGCCATCAACGCAGAAATTTCGGTGCCGTATTGGCCAGCGCCAAATTTAGGCAATAAATCTTCAGCAGGTTTTGCATCTGGATATAACTTCTCCATAGACAAAATAAAGTCTTTGCGCGAGTCTTGGCCCCATGCATAGTCTTGGTTAATCATGTTGAAGGTTTTAACTGGAATCTTTTTATCTTTAAGGTAGCGCGCCAAAGCAACGTTATCCATCGTTGCATGTGCTGCAGTTCTAAAGACATAGTTGTACTTGCCATCTTCAAAAATACGTGGAGTACCGCAGTCATAAAGAATCAGGAATTTCTTCATTTCCTCAGCAACAGGCGCAACAGCTAGGCAGTCCCCTGAGCCAACATAGCCTACAACTGCATCAACTTGTTCACGGTCATACAAATTCCGCAATTCCTGCACTTGCTTGGTAGCACCACCGTTTTCATCTACATAGATGGGTTCGATAGTTAATCCACCAAAACCTTTTTTGTTGTAAGGTGCAGGTGCTTGACCTTTGTTGAAAGCTTCCACTAAAACCTTGGCCCCATTAACGGCGGGGATACCAAAGCTCTCAGCAGCTTGGCCAGACAAAAAGCTGACGATGCCGACTTTGAAGGTTTCTTGCGCAGATGCAGACCAGCATGAGGCGGCTAAAGTGGAGGCGATTGCCACACTTCGCAATACAAGGTTGAGTTTCATTTTTGGCATAGCACGATGTCTCCTGTTTTGAATACTTGTAATGTCATATGAAACGCAACTTTTTTGCAGGGTAAATACCCTAAATTTCAAAAAATTATCTTGATTTGTATTGCGTCGACCCAAACAACACTTCATTTGCTTTAGGGTCGTTTTGGATAGGCTTGCGTAAATTCGCTAAAACTTCAACGCCGCGTTGTACGGCGGGTCTTGCAGCAATTAGATCAAACCACTTCTTCACGTGTGGGTAATCAGCCCAATCCATGCCTTGGTTTTCCCAATTGCGTAGCCAAGGGAATATAGCCATATCGGCGATGCTGTAAGAATTACCGGCGATGAATTTAGTCGATGCCAATTGTTTGTCCATCACCCCATACAAACGTTTGGCTTCGTTGGTATAACGGTTCACAGCATATTCAATTTTCTCAGGAGCGTATTGTCTGAAATGGTGGTTTTGTCCCAGCATAGGACCCACGCCGCCCATTTGGAACATGAGCCATTGCAAGACTTCATACTTCGCCCGATCACCTTTAGGCAAAAATTTATCGGTTTTCGATGCCAAGTACAAAAGAATAGCACCTGACTCAAACAAACTGATGGGTTTTCCATCCGGTCCTTGTGGGTCCACCATCGCTGGTATTTTGTTGTTAGGACTTATTTTTAAAAACCCCGCCTCAAATTGGTCGCCATTACTAATATTGACAGGGTGCGCTAACCAATCTTTGCCAAGACGGTAACCACATTCTTCAAGCATGATGTGTACTTTATGCCCGTTGGGAGTGGCCCAAGAATAAACGTCAATCATGCTTAGCTACCTCTAGTGATTGGCATTTCCACATCTTGCGGCATGGTGGCAATATGGCGCGCTAATTCGAGTTTCGCGATTGAGTTGCGGTGCACCTCATCAGGACCATCAGCTAAGCGAAGCGTGCGTTGGTGTGCGTATGCGTAGGCAAGAGGGAAGTCATCGCTGACACCGCCACCGCCGTGGGCTTGAATAGCCCAGTCGATGATTTGTGTGGCCATATTGGGCGCAATCACTTTGATCATCGCAATTTCAGATTTGGCAATCTTGTTGCCCACGGTGTCCATCATGTAGGCAGCTTTGAGCGTCAACAAGCGCGCTTGTTCAATCATGATGCGTGCATCCGCAATGCGTTCATGCCATACACCTTGGCTAGATACAGTTTTGCCAAATGCAACACGCGAGTTGAGTCGTTTGCACATGAGTTCTAAGGCACGCTCAGCGCTACCCACAGTGCGCATGCAATGGTGTATGCGTCCTGGGCCTAAGCGGCCTTGGGCGATTTCAAATCCGCGACCTTCACCGAGCATTAAGTTACCTACAGGGACGCGAACGTTTTTCAATTCAACTTCCATGTGACCGTGCGGTGCATCGTCGTAACCGAAAACGGTAAGTGGGCGTAAAACTTTGATACCAGGGGTATTGGCAGGTACCACGATCATGCTTTGTTGGGAATGGCGAGGAGCTTCAGGGTCAGTTTTACCCATGACGATGTAGACGGCGCAACGTGGGTCACCCGCACCTGAACTCCACCACTTCACACCATTAATGACGTATTCATTACCTTCGCGTTTGATGCTGCACTGGATATTGGTGGCATCTGATGACGCGACAGCAGGCTCTGTCATCAAGAAGGCAGAGCGTATTTCACCGCGCAACAATGGCTCTAGCCATTGGTCCTTGATTTCTTCGCTGGCATAACGCTCTAGCGTTTCCATATTGCCGGTATCAGGTGCTGAACAGTTAAAAATCTCAGCGGCGAACGGCACACGCCCCATGATTTCGCACAAAGGTGCGTATTCCAAATTGGTTAAGCCTTGCGGTGCGCGCTTGCTATGGGGTAAAAATAAATTCCATAAACCAGCTTTATTGGCTTTGGGTTTGAGTTCCTCCACAATTTTGGTGGGAATCCACGCATTGCCTTTGGCTCGGTTTTCTGCGATTTCAGCAAAGAACCTTTTTTCGTTCGGATAAATATGCGCGTCCATAAAGGCGAGCAAGCGTGCTTGCATATCCTTGACTTTGTCGGTGTAGTCGAAATTCATGAAGAGCTCCTAGAGTTATGTTTGTAATTAGGCGAGTTGTGCAAATTTCCAGGCCAATTCAGCCATGGGTCGTGCGCCAGCGCCAGACGTTTTAGCCTGTTCGCTGGACGCGGTTCCTGCTTCCACACGTTTGGCAATGCCTTGCAAAATTGCAGCAATGCGGAACATGTTGTAAGCGAGATAGAAATTCCAGTCGGTTTTTAAATCGCTGGGAGTTGCTAAGCCTGTGCGGTCGCAGTACTTATGGATGTATTCAGATTCTGTGGGTATGCCAAGAGACGCAACATCAACACCACCAATGCCTCTGAAAGTTCCTGGCGGGATATGCCAAGCCATGCAGTGGTAACTGAAGTCAGCCAAAGGGTGACCAATGGTGGAGAGTTCCCAGTCCAACACGGCCATGACTTTGTTGTCAGTCGGGTGAAACATCAGGTTGTCTAAACGGTAGTCCCCATGCACGATGCTGACCTTGGACCCATCCAAAGCACTCGCAGGCATATTCGCAGGCAACCACTGCATCAGGTTATTCATTTCTGCAATGGGTTGGGTTTCAGAAGCAAGGTACTGCTTACTCCAACGACCAATTTGACGTTCAAAGTAATTACCGGGTTTGCCGTAATCAGCCAGTCCGCATTCTTTATAGGCAACAGTGTGAAGGGCAGAGATGACGCGGTTCATTTCGTCATAGATACCAGCACGCTGCGTATTGCTCAAGTCGGGCAAAGTCTGGTCCCACAAAACGCGTCCTTGGACAAACTCCATGACATAGAACGCGCGACCAATCACAGACTCGTCTTCACACAACACATGCATTTTGGCGACTGGTACCGCAGTATTTTGCAGGCCTTGCATGACTTTGAATTCACGCTCGACCGCATGCGCTGAAGGCAACAGTTTGGCAACAGGGCCTGGTTTGGCACGCATCACATAGCTTTGCGATAGGGTGATGAGTTTGTAAGTTGGGTTGGATTGCCCGCCTTTGAACATTTCTACCGTAAGAGGGCCTTTGAAATCAGGCAGATGTTGGCTAAGCCATGCTTGTAACGCCGACTCATCAAACTGGTGCGCGCCACTAACTGCCTTGGTGCCTTCAAAATTCTCGTAGCGACTCATTGAGTGAGCCCTTTCAATGGTCTGCTTCGCTGATACGCAAAAGTGCATCGCGATTGCGTATGACCAACCCACCTGGCTCGATCCGAATCGCGTTTTCGCGCTCCATTGCTTTGAGTTCTTGGTTGACACGTTGGCGTGATGCGCCCAGCAACTGTGCCAGTTCCTCTTGCGCTAAATGCAGTCCGATTCGAATCTCTTCCCCGTGAGACAGTGAAGGAACCCCGTAACTGCGCACTAGGTGTAACAACTGTTTGGCCAAGCGTGAACGCAGCGGCAAGGTATTGAGATCTTCTACCAAGCCAAATAATTGGCGAATGCGTCTTGCCTGCAAGCGCAACATCGCTTCGTAAAACTCGACGTGTTGGCTGAGTATTTTCTGAAAGTCTGCTTTGGCGACGCACAAAATCGTTGTCTCGCCATGGGCGTAGACATCGTGGGTGCGACGATCGCCATCCAAGATGGCCACATCGCCAAACCATATGCCTGGTTCCACATAGGTAAAAGTGATTTGCTTGCCCGACAGCGATGTCGAACTCACCCGCACTGCGCCTTTGGCGCATGCCATCCACTCTTCGGGCGGATCTCCACGCGCCGCGATCAGGTCGCCGTCTTTGCATCGTTTGACGTAAGCGCATCGAAGTATGTCGTGCCTGAGTGAAGGTGAAAGGGATGAGAACCAACGGCCAGCGTTGATTGACTCGCGCTCTTCGATATTAAGAATGGGATCGTCCATAGCCTGTCTTGTGTGTGACCTCAAATTGATAAATTGTCGCGAGGGAGACCTCTTCTTAGAACAGGTCCTAGCGTTAATACGGGGGTGTAATTACTTGTAGAGCGGTTTTTCTTTGTTCAAAAAGGCAGAAATACCAACGCCCGAGTTCGCATGGTGTAAGTTGTTCACAAAGTGGTCGCGTTCCTGGGCTAAATGGACATGGAGACTCTGGGTGGCCGCATCGTTGATCAAATCTTTGATGCTCTGCATGGCATTGGGTGCGCGCGCGTTGATGCGTTCAGCCAAATCTAATGCCTGTGTCAAAGCGGTTCCCGATTCCACCAAAAGGTTGACGCTACCTAACGCGTGTAGGCGTTCAGCACCGATTCGTTCGCCCAATAGCATGAGTTCAGCGGCTAGTTGACGTGGTAAGGCTCTCGATAAATTCCAACTGCCACCACCGTCTGGAGACAAGGCAATGCTGCTGTAGGCCATGACAAAAATACTGTCTTTAGCTGCCACGACCAGATCGCACATCAATACCAAGGAAAACCCAGCCCCAGCTGCTGCACCCTCGACCGCCGCGATGACGGGTTTTGGGAAGGTATGAATGGCTTCCATCCAAGTATGCAGTCCATCAATGCTTTGCGCTTGGACCTCTTTGGGTTGTTCGCGGTTGCTTAGTAAACGCTGAAGATTTCCGCCCGCACAAAAGTGTGCACCTTCGCCAGTGATGATGACGCTGCGAATTTCAGTGTTGCTCTCGGCAGCATTCAACGCTTCGATTCCGGCGATATACATCTCAGGCCCTAATGCGTTGCGAAGCGTAGGGTTGGAAAGGGTCAAGACTAGCGTTTGACCGTGCACTGCACTTTTGAGTTGCCCAGTCATTTATTGCTCGACATGAGTGAGACTCAAACCAATGGCGCCGCGACGGCGCAGCCAAGGACTAGGGCGATACCGTGGATCACCGTACACGGTTTGGACATTGAAAAGGACTTCCAAAATTTCGGTGGGTCCGTACAAATCGCCCATAGCCAAGGGGCCCATGGGATATCCCAAACCCAAAGTCACTGCGGCTTCTAAATCTTTGGGGCTGCAAATACCTTGCTGGCAAATATCGCAGGCGATATTGACGATATTGGCAATGACGCGTTGGGTCACAAATCCACCGCTGTCGCGGATCAAACTGACGGCTTTACCGTCTCGGGCAAACAAAGCGTGTGCAGCTTCGCGCATGTCAACCCTTGTGGCGGGGTTGGTGGCAAGCACTCGACGCTTGGTCAGCTTGTCGTCAATTAAGAAATCAATGCCGATGGTGCGTGCTGGATCGAGCCGCTCCACAATCGCAACTGTGGTGACATCAAAACCTAACGGGGCTACGAGGGAGAGCGCTTGCGCAGAGGGTGAAGCGCCTGTTTCAATTTTGGCGCCTAAGTTTTTGAGTAACTGCAATAGTTCCGCGCGACGGACCGCACGGGTAGACACCCAGACTGGGGGCATTTCGTGGACTTCAGGTACAGGCGGTTCAGGAGGTACTTGGGCAACACCGTTTTCGTACTTGTAGAAACCATCAGAGACTTTTTTACCGAGCACACCACCCGCTAATCGCTGTGCCGTGATGACACTGGGTCGATAACGTGGCTCTTCGTAGTACTGTTGGTAAATAGACTCCATGACTGGATGCGAGACATCTAAGGCGGTTAAGTCCATGAGCTCAAAAGGCCCAAGTTTGAATCCGGCTTGGTCTTTCAAAATGCGGTCGATCGTTACAAAGTCTGCAATGCCTTCTGACACGATACGTAGCGCCTCAGTGCCGTAGCCTCGGCCAGCGTGGTTCACGATGAAACCTGGAGTGTCTTGTGCGACGACTGCCTTGTGCCCCATTTGCTTGGCATAGTCGGAAAGCGCTGTGCAAATGCTGGGGTTGGTTTTTAAACCAGCAATGACTTCCACCACCTTCATAAGGGGAACGGGATTGAAGAAGTGATACCCGGCAAATTGCTCGGGGCGCTTGAGTGCAGCGGCAATCGCCGTGACCGACAAGGAGGATGTATTGGTCACCAATACAGCTGATGGGCGAACCAATTGCTCAAGTTCTGCAAAGAAGGACTTCTTGATATCGAGACGTTCCACAATCGCTTCGATCACTAAATCACAGTCGCTCAAGTCGCTTAACTGGCTGGCACTTTGTAAATTGGCTTTAAATTTTGTAACTTGTTCAGCTGTGAAGCGATTTTTCTCCAGCAACTTGTCCCATTGCTGTTGTATGTTCTTGGAGGCTTTGGCGACGGCCTCAGGTTGCAGGTCATAAAGTTTGACCAGACTGCCCGCTTGGGCGGCGATTTGGGCAATTCCTTGGCCCATAGCACCAGTACCGACAACACCAACGGTTTGAAAAATTGCTTGCATTGGGGAATTATCGCTGAGCCGTTTTGAGCCTCATCTATCGCAAAGGCTAGTTGGCTAGTTGGTGACTTATTGAAATTTTCTAAATCTACTTGTTGCGCGCGCAGCCAATAGGCTTGTTGCAATCGCCAGTAGTACACCTCCAAAAGCAAACCAGTGCAATTGGTCCATACGCCCTTGGTCGATCAACCAGCCCCCACCTGCAGAACCCACGGCTTGGCCCAAATACATGGAAGACGTATTAAGGGCTACAGAGCCAGCCGATAGCTTGGGTTCAATATGGATCAAACGTGCCTGTTGGGCAGAGTTGCTGGCAAACATACCTAGACCCCAAGGGGTCAGTACTAAAAACGCCAGATAAAAATTACTACCCAGTGACCAACTCACCATGCTGACCGAGATAAGTAGCAAACTAAACGTGACCGCTTTGTCTGCGCCAATGCGATCCACATGTCGGGACAACATCACATTTCCAAATAACCCGCAGGCACCAAACCAAGCCAGTAGTAGTCCAAGTTGCTCAGGCGTGGTTAACAACGTGAGTTTGAAGTAGGGCGCAAAGTAAGCGGTCAGGAAAAACTGACCGCTTGCGCTGATCACCGTAACTAGCAATGTCAGCACCAATGGCTTGGTGCTGAATGTCTGACGCCAAGCGGCAAGCGTCATCACGGGCGGCGCTATTTTGTTGGGAAGAACACCCCAAACCCATGCAGCACTGACGAAAGACAAAACAGACAACAAACCAAACACGCTGCGCCATCCGAAGACTTCACTCAACCATGCGGCGATGGGCATTCCGACTACAGAAGAAATAGACCATCCTAAAAATATAAAAGTGATTGCGCGACCACGCGCTTGGGGCTCGGCTAATTGCCCAATACACGCTGCGGCTTGGGGTGTGAAGATAGCGGGAGCCAACATGGCAATGACACGAAACCACAAGATATGCTCAAAATCGGGCATGACCAAGCAAACGGCGTGCATTACGCCATACCAAAGCATGACTAGAGCTAATAGCTTACGCCGGTCATAGGTGCCGAGCACAGAGGCAAAAAAGGGTGCACTTAGGCACATCAGGATAGAGCCAGCGGTAATTAATCCCCCAGCGGTTGAAATGCTGACGTCTAGGTTATGGCTGATGTCGTTGAGCGAACCTGGGACCATTAGCACGCCAAAACCGATGACGGCGTTGCCATACAACAGGCACCACAACAGTGCTGGCGAGAGACGGTGCATCTCTATTTATCGGCGGACTTGCAAGGCGCCAGGATTGACGATATTGGTTGGGGTGCCTTTGATGAAGTTCATGACGTTGTCAAATGCGGTGCCAAAGTACAACTCGTAACTTTCTTGTTCTACATAGCCGATGTGCGGAGTGCAGATGCAGTTTTCTAAGCGCAAGAGGGCATGGCCTTGCAAAATCGGCTCGCTCTCGAATACGTCTATAGCTGCCATACCGGGTCGGCCACGGTTGAGTCCAGCGATCAATGCGTCTGGCGCTAAAAGTTCGGCGCGCGATGTGTTAACTAACAAAGAAGTGGTTTTCATGACTTGAAGGTCTGCCAATGTGACGATGCCTCGGGTGGAATCGTTCAAACGAAGATGCAAACTCAAGATGTCGGATTGGCTGAAAAACTCTTCTCTGCTTGCCGCCGCTTCGAAACCATGCTCTACGGCTAATGCGCGGGAGGCTTCGCTGCCCCAAAGCAGAACCCGCATTCCAAAGGCTTTGCCGAACCCCGCCAATAGCTGACCAATTTTTCCGTAACCCCAAATGCCTAAGGTTTTGCCTTTCAAAACTTGGCCCAAGGCAAAGTTGGTAGGCATCGCACTAGATTTCAAACCCGATTGTTGCCAAGCACCGTGCTTTAAGTTGTTGATGTACTGGGGCAAACGGCGCATGGCGGCCATGATCAGAGCCCAAGTCATTTCAGCGGGTGCAACGGGAGAGCCAGCGCCTTCTGCCACCACAATGCCGCGCTCTGTGCAGGCCACCACGTCTACATGGCTACCCATCTTGCCTGTCTGCGAGATCATTTTGAGCTTTGGGAGCTTCTCGATAAGTTGGCGTGTGATTTGTGTGCGTTCGCGAATCAGCACCAAGATTTCAGCGTCTTTCAGTCGAACCGACAACTGACCAACACCTTTAATCGTGTTGGTAAAAACCTTGGCAGGATAGGCTTCTAACTTATTGGAGCAATTGAGTTTTCTGACAACGTCTTGGTAGTCGTCCAGGATGATGATATTCATGCCCCAATTGTGCCTTGACACATTGGGGCAGAGGCTTAGTGCCTATTTTCGAACTCTGCTAAACGGTCGAGTTCAGCGCAAACGTCGGCCATGCGCCCGGATATCACCATACGGCCGGCGCTTTGGCGGTTCTGTTGCGCTTCCATAACCCGCGCCACACGCAAAGGTATGGGTGTTGCAAATGCAGGCGCACTTTGCATGGCTTGGGAGGGCATAAAGCTTCGAACGGAAGACTTGAGGGGATTGAGCAAGCGGTAAGCGCTAAACAAGGCGATGTTCATGGGGTGCTCTCTTTACATCAGGAAATTGTTACGAATAAGACCAACGGCCAAGCCTTCGACTTCAAAAGGCTCGTCGTTTTGGACGATGATGGTTTTGAAGTCTGGGTTTTCGGCGTGCAATTCAATGCGGTCTGATTTGCGTTCAAACCGTTTAACGGTGACATCGTCACCTAACCGCGCCACCACGATTTGGCCGTTTTTAGCCTCTCGGGTGGATTGAACGGCTAGCAAGTCGCCATCCACAATGCCTGCGTCTCGCATGGACATGCCGCGCACACGCAAGAGGTAGTCGGCTTTACGGTCAAACAAACTGCTTTGAATAAGGTAGCTTTGGTCGATGTGTTCTTGCGCCAAGATGGGGGAACCAGCGGCGACTCGGCCGATTAAAGGCAAAAGCAAACTTTGCTGAAATTGGCTCATTTTTTCGGACAACTGTTCGGTAAAGCCCACGGCTGACTGCGCACGGTTATGGGATTTGAGGCGAATGCCGCGCGAAGTGCCACTCACCAATTCGATGGCGCCTTTGCGGGCCAGGGCTTGTAGATGTTCTTCGGCAGCGTTGGCTGATTTGAAGCCGAGTTCAGCCGCGATTTCAGCGCGCGTGGGAGGCGAACCTGTATTGGCGATAGCAGATTGGATGAGCTCCAGAATTTGCTGTTGCCTGGCGGTGAGTTTTGGTAAATCTGACATCGTTACTTCTCCATGCACAATGAGGTTTGGTTGCAATGCCTGTTTAGGCATCCAGTAACTGTATTTTTAACCAGTTATTTGAGTTTGGCAAGAGATGGATGTAAAAAAAGATCAAAAAGTTGTTGTTTTGGCCACAGGCGGGACGATCGCAGGTGTTGCTGGGGATATTTCAAAACCAAACAGCTATGAATCCGGACAGCTAGGCGTCACGGAGTTAACCCAGAACTTAGACACGAGAGGCGTGCAACTTGTTCAAGAACAGGTTTGCAATATTGATAGCAAGGACATGCAATTTAGCCACTGGCAGGCATTGCTGGGTCGCTGTCACTTTTGGTTGCAACAAAACGATGTGGCGGGTGTCATAGTGACCCACGGTACAGACACTTTGGAAGAAACTGCGTTTTTCTTGCAAGCTGTTTTGAACCCGACAAAGCCCATCGCCATCACCTGCGCTATGTTTCCGGCCAACGTGCCCGAGAGTGATGGCCCTCAAAATCTCCAAGGTGCGCTTGATTGGATTTTAAAAACACAAGACGTGGGCGTGTACCTTGCGTCCGCTGGCGAAGTGCATCCTGGGGTTGGTGTTCAGAAAATCTTCAGTGACCGGCCTAAGGCCTTTGCCTCGCGTGAAGATAGGTCCAACGGAAAGAAAGCACCCATACCAATACTTGGTTGGCCCATGCCATCGGTTGATCAAGTTTTATTAACAAAATATTGGCCAAGGGTGGAGCTAATTTTTAACCACGCGGGTGCGGACGGTCAGTTAGTAAGAACTTTGCTTCAGGCTA
>CAIRQX010000077.1 GCA_903880855.1 uncultured Burkholderiales bacterium
GCTCAAACAAGCCAGTGACAAACTGCCGTATGAGCTTGACGAAGCAGCCCGTATGGACGGCGCCACACCTTTGCAATTGTTTTGGATGGTGTATTTGCCGTTGATGGTGCCTTCGCTCGTAGCAGTAGGCACCTATGCCTTGCTCTTGGCATGGAACGAATACTTGTATGCGTTCTTGCTTTTGTCTAAAGACCAAGACGTCACGCTCTCGGTGGCGTTGGGCAACTTTTTATCAGCAGACGATTCGCCATGGGAGTTGCTCATGGCTACAGGTTTGATATATGCACTACCGCCAGCGGCGATTTATTACTCATTCAAGCGTTACATGGTGTCTGGCCTGACAGCTGGCGCAGTGAAAAGCTAAGGAAAACTCATGGCTTCGGTTTCATTTCATAACATCCAAAAAAACTTTGGCGCTATCAAAGTTATCCACGGCATTTCATTTGACATTCAAGACGGCGAATTCGTTGTTTTAGTCGGCCCCTCAGGTTGTGGAAAATCCACCTTGTTGCGCATGTTGGCCGGCCTAGAAGATATTTCTGGCGGCGAAATCCAAATTGATGGACGCGTCATCAACGAGCTTGAGTCCAAAGACCGCGACATCGCGATGGTGTTCCAAAGCTATGCGTTGTATCCGCATATGACTGTGCGTGAAAACATGGCTTTCTCTTTGCGCCTGCGCAAAGCCGATGCACACACCACCGAAGAACGCGTAGGCAATGCGGCGCGTATCTTGAATTTAGATAAATTGCTAGACCGCTTTCCACGCGAACTTTCTGGCGGACAACGCCAGCGCGTGGCAATGGGACGAGCGATTGTGCGTGACCCCAAGGTATTTTTGTTTGACGAGCCGCTCTCCAACCTCGACGCTAAATTGCGTGTGGCGATGCGCGCGGAAATCAAAGCGCTGCACCAACGTCTCAAAACGACTACGGTGTATGTGACGCACGACCAAATCGAAGCCATGACCATGGCTGATCGCATCGTAGTGATGCATGACGGCATCGTCGAACAAATCGGCACACCACTTGAGTTGTTTGACCGTCCTAGTAATTTGTTTGTTGCCCAGTTCATCGGTTCGCCTGCGATGAATGTGTTTAAAGGTGCGGTGCAAGGCGGTGCGGTGCATGCTTTAGGCGCACAGTGGGCCATGCCAGCGAATGTCACGTCTGCAACACAAGGCCAACAGGTCTACTTCGGTATCCGCCCAAGCGATTTAAATTTAGCAAGCAGCGGCATCTCCGCGAAGGTCGTAGTCGTGGAACCTACCGGCGCAGAGACTGAGTTGCTTTTACAAATTGGCGAGCAATCGCTGACTTTGGTGATGCACGGACGCACCGACGTCAAACCCGACGACACGGTGTACTTGCAGTTCGATGCGAACAAAGCACACGTGTTTGACGCCACCAACGAACAACGCCTCTGAAGATGCCATTACCTCGCCTCATCATCATGGGCGTGAGCGGTTGCGGCAAAAGCACCGTAGGGGAACGTTTAGGTGCGCGCACAAGAATCCCATTTATTGAGGGTGATACCTTGCATCCACCGCGCAATGTGGCTTTGATGGCTGCAGGTACGCCTTTAACCGATGAAGACCGTGCTGGTTGGCTCGACGATATTGCGTCACGCTTCGGCGCACTGGAAGCTGATGCCGGCTTGATCATCTCTTGCTCTGCTCTCAAACGCAAATACCGCGACCGTTTGCGCGCGTCGTGTCCTGATTTGCGTTTTATCCATTTGCATGGCGACAGAGCCTTGTTGGAACAACGTTTGCAATACCGCACAGGACATTACATGCCGCCCTCCTTATTGACAAGTCAATTGCAAACCTTGGAGCCTCCAAGCTCGGATGAACCCGCCATTACTTTGGACATTGCTTTGCCAACGGAACAGTTGGTCGCGCAAATTGAACAACAGTTGCAATTGCAGATTGCATAAAACACTTCACACCGCACACTGAGCAGCCGTTACGAAATACAGGAATTATTATGAAAGCCATTGTTTGCCACGCACCAGAAGATTTGCGCTTAGACACATTCGATACAGATGTACTGGGCACGCACCAACTCCAAGTCGACGTGGCCTATGGCGGCATTTGTGGATCTGATTTGCATTACTACCACCATGGCGGTTTTGGTACGGTGCGTATCAAAGAACCTATGGTGCTAGGCCATGAAGTCTCAGGCATCGTGCGTATCATTGGCAGTGCGGTGCAAAACTTCAAAGCGGGTCAACGCATAGCCATCTCTCCTTCGCGCCCTTGTGGCCAATGCCAGTATTGCCAAAAAGGCCAACACAACCATTGTTTGGACATGCGCTTCTTTGGAAGTGCCATGCGCTTTCCACATGTGCAAGGCGCGTTTCGTCAATCCTTGGTGATTGATGCCTCGCAAGCGCATCCTCTCAACGACTCTTTGAGTTTGTCACTCGCCGCATTGGCGGAACCTTTGTCTGTCGGTTTGCATGCGATCCAGCGTGCAGGCAGCGTGTTCGGCAAACAAGTATTGGTAACAGGTTGCGGCCCGATTGGCACTTTGTTGATTGGCGCTTTACGCCGTGCTGGCGCTGCACGTATCGTTGCAGTGGACATTGCAGACAAACCTCTGGAGTGCGCGCATGCGATGGGCGCAGATGAAACCATCAATA
>CAIRQX010000078.1 GCA_903880855.1 uncultured Burkholderiales bacterium
TGCAAATAGCTATTGAATTCTCTTCTTTTCATATGCATCTGTAGATGAGGTAAAGCATGTTAAGTTCAATACATGACAGAAAGAAGATTACAACTCGATTTTTTAGCCATTGCCTTACTCTTGGCCTGCTGTGTGTTTTGGGGGTTTCAGCAAGTATTGGTCAAAGCCACGTTGCCAGAGATGCCGCCTGCTATGCAGGCAAGCTTGCGTTTTATGGGTGCCACAGCGCTTTTATGGATATGGTGTCGTGTTCGCGGCGTTGCCCTTTGGAGTTCTGATGGCACGCTCAAGGCGGGCCTTCTAGCTGGGCTCTTATTTTGTGCAGAGTTTGTTTGCATTTATTTGGGGCTGCAACACACCAGTGCATCGCGCTTGACTATCTTTTTGTACACGGCGCCTTTTTGGGTGGCTTTGTTACTGCCCCTATTTGTGAAGACAGAGCGATTGGCGTTGATGCAGTGGATGGGTTTGTTGCTCGCATTTGCAGCAGTTGCCTTTGCGCTGCAAGATGGACTCCATCACAACAAAGTGGGTGATGCATCGCCCTTGTGGTGGCTTGGGGATGCTTTGGCTTTGGCTGCAGGTGCGCTGTGGGGGTTGACTACGGTGGTGATTCGTAGTTCTTCACTCATCAAGATAAGCCCAGAGAAGCTGCTCTTTTATCAAGTGGCCATCAGTGCCGCGTTGTTACCTATCGTGTCTTGGCAACTTGGAGAGTCTTGGGATGTGCACTGGAGTATTTTTGCCACAAGCTCTATCGTGCTGCAAACCGTTGTCGGCGCTTTTGCCAGCTACTTGGTTTGGATGTGGTTGCTAGGACGCTACCCAGCTACCAAGCTCAGCGCGTTTGTTTTTTTCACACCGGTGTTTGCGCTGCTGTTTGGCGCATGGTGGCTGGAAGAAACCATCACCCTAGGATTGGTAGCAGCATTGATGGGGGTCGCAGTGGGCATCGTGTTGGTCAATCGCAAACCGAGTTAAGTTTTCTTTGCTAAGCCCAAACGTTCAACCGTAGCCCGCTCTGACTCAAATGTGCGCACGGCGTACTTGGTGTAGTCCTCGCTACCCATATAAATAGTAGGCTGGTAGTACTGGTCTAGCGTGGCTATCACTTTGGGGTCGTCCAGAGTTTTCTTGAAAGCGTCTTGCAACACGCGCACGATGGCGGGGTCCATGCCCTTGGGGCCGCCAATACCGAATGGTGATTCAGAGATGGTGTCCCAACCACTTTCTTTCACGGTGGGCACATCTGGAAATGCTTTGGTACGTTTGCTTCCCAAGGTCGAGAGCAAACGCAATTTGCCTTCTTTCACCAAAGGAATGATCTCTGATGTGCTACTCGCCATGCGAATATGTCCGCCAAAAATCGCTTGCAAAATTTCTGCAGCGCCTTTAAACGGAATGGGGTTGAGTTCAATGCCGGCTTTTTGACTGAAGTCTTCAATAGCCAAGTGCGGCGTTGTGCCAGTTCCGGTATGGCCGTATTCCAATTTGCCTGGGTTGGCCTTGGCGTAGGCGACCATTTCTTTGAGCGTTTTGAACGGAGCATCTAAAGTCGATGCAATGCAAAAGGTATAGCCCGTCAAACATGCAATATGCGTTAAGTCTTTGACTGGGTCAAAGTTGGTTTTTTGCATGTGCGGAATGCGGTATACACCTAATGGCAATTGCGTGATGGTGTACCCATCTGGCTTGGCGGTCATCATGGCCGAAGCACCCAAGATGCCACCCGCGCCTGGCTTGTTCTCACACACCACCGACACGCCCAAAATGCGGCTTGCACTTTCTGCAAAGGCACGCAACACCGCGTCGCTAGGGCCGGCTGGGGTCCATGGCACGATCAAGGTGATGGGCTTGTTAGGAAATTTATCTTGTGCCAATGCGTTGGCACTGATCAATGCAGGCGCAGTGAAACTAGCCATTGCTGCGGCGAGCCCATGCAAGGTTTGTCGACGATTTGCGTTATGCGTTTTTTTATCCATTCTTGTCTCCGTTATTTTTTTATGTGTTGACAACTACCCGTCAACCGCCATTAATTAGCAAATGCTGCAATACCCGTTTGCGCACGGCCCAAGATAAGTGCATGGATATCGTGTGTGCCTTCGTAGGTGTTGACCACTTCAAGGTTGACCAAATGGCGGGCTACGCCAAACTCATCGCTGATACCGTTGCCACCCATCATGTCACGCGCCATGCGGGCAATGTCTAATGCTTTGCCGCAAGAATTGCGCTTCAAGATAGACGTAATTTCTACACTTGCCGTGCCTTCGTCTTTCATGCGACCCAAACGCAAACAGCCTTGCAGGCCTAAAGCGATTTCGGTTTGCATATCGGCCAATTTTTTCTGGATCAACTGGTTAGCGGCCAAAGGACGGCCAAACTGTTTGCGGTCTAAGGTGTATTGGCGTGAGCGAAACCAACAGTCTTCCGCCGCACCCAACGCGCCCCATGCAATGCCGTAGCGCGCGCTATTCAAGCAGGTGAAGGGGCCTTTCAATCCTTGCACTTCGGGAAAAGCGTTTTCCTCTGGAATAAAAACCGAGTCCATCACGATCTCGCCGGTGATCGATGCACGCAGACCCACCTTGCTGTGAATCGCAGGGGCGCTTAAGCCCTTCATCCCTTTTTCTAAGATGAATCCACGGATGGGACCCACAGTTCCGTTTTCGGTAACCTCTTTGGCCCAGACCACAAACACATCGGCAATCGGGCTATTGGAAATCCACATCTTGCTACCCGTGAGTTGGTAGCCGCCTTTGACTTTTTGCGCACGGCTTGCCATGCTGGCAGGGTCGGAGCCATGGTCGGGCTCGGTTAAACCGAAGCAACCAATCCATTCGCCTGTTGCAAGTTTGGGCAAATATTTTTGGCGTTGCCCTTCGGTACCAAATTCAAATATAGGCACCATCACCAAAGACGATTGCACGCTCATCATGGAGCGATAGCCTGAATCGACGCGCTCTACTTCACGGGCAATCAAACCATACGCGACGTAGTTCAAACCTGGGCCGCCGTATTCAGAAGGGATAGTAGGACCAAGCAACCCTAGTTCGCCCATTTCTCGAAAAATCGCCACGTCGGTATGGCTGTTACGAAAAGCCTCCGTCACACGCGGCAAAAGTTTGTCTTGGCAATAGGCTTGCGCAGCTTCGCGCACCATACGCTCGTCTTCGGTGAGTTGTTGGTCTAGCAAGAAAGGGTCTTGCCAATTGAATACTGCGTGCGCCATACGGGGGCTCCTGATTACAAAATTCTGTCAATGGTAATCGGGTCTACTCATATAGTGCTTCAGCGCAATACCCCCATGCGACAGCACGATTAAAGATCACCCACGCTTGATGAATAATGCATCGCACCTGATTCGCCACACCCCAACGGAGACAAGACTATGGAAGTTTCATTCAGCAAAGAGGTGGAAATGCTACGCATGGGCGCTGGCGAGACCTTTCATGGGGAAGGGATATTGGCCATTACCAAGGCTTTGTTGCAGTCCGGCGTTTCTTATGTCGGTGGTTACCAAGGTGCGCCCGTCTCACATTTACTCGACGTGATGGTGCAAGCAAAAGACTATATGCAAGAGTTAGGCGTGCATGTGGAGGCCTGCGCCAACGAGGCTTCGGCCGCTGCCATGCTGGGCGCCTCCATCCACTACCCTCTGCGCGGCGCAGTGACTTGGAAATCCATTGTGGGTACCAATGTGGCCGCAGATGCGTTGAGCAACCTTTCTTCACCTGGCGTCAAAGGTGGCGTTTTGGTGGTGGTTGGCGAAGACTACGGTGAAGGCGCTTCGGTTATCCAAGAGCGTACCCATGCCTACGCGCTCAAGTCGGGCATGGTGCTTTTTGATCCGCGGCCGGATTTATCTCGCATGGTTGATTTGGTGGAACATGCGTTTCGCTTATCCGAAGCGTCAAACATGCCAGCTTTGATGGAGTTGCGAATCCGCGCTTGCCACGTGCGTGGCAGCTTTGTCACGAAAGACAACCAAGCGCCCGCTATTTCTGCACACCATGTAATGGCGGAGCCCGCAAGCTTTGATTACAGCCGCCTAGCGCACCCACCCGTCACCTTTGGCCAAGAAAAACGTAAATACGAAGAGCGTATCCCTGCAGCGCGCGCCTATATTGAGGCTCACCAGCTCAACGAGCATTTCGAAGGGGTGCATATAGATTTAGGCATCATCGTGCAAGGTGGTCTCTACAACACCCTGATACGTGCACTGCAACAATTTGACCAGGCGGATGCATTTGGCAACACGTCTATTCCCTTGCTCGTACTCAATGTCACAGCGCCCTTGGTGCCGGAACAAATAGCGAAATTTGTTTTAGGAAAGCGCGGCGTGCTGGTGATGGAGGAGGGTCAGCCAGAGTACATCGAACAAGAGATCGCACTGCTTTTACGCCGCCGCGATATACAAACTCCACTGCACGGCAAAGATTGGCTGCCACAAGGCGGCGAGTACACAGCAGAGGTCATGGCCCAAGGTCTTTTGCAATTTGTCACGCACTATTTGCCTGAAACAACGCATACCGCTGACACACAGAAATGGTTACAAGGCAATATGGCGCGTCGACAAGAGGTACAAAAAACGCTTCAAGCCAAAGGCCAAGCATTGCCCACCCGGCCACCGAGCTTTTGTATTGGTTGCCCAGAACGCCCTGTGTTTTCTGCGATTCAATTGGCGCAACAAGATATTGGCGCAGTGCACGTGTCTGCCGATATCGGCTGCCATGCTTTAGGAACTTTCGAGCCATTTTCAACAGGGCACACGATCTTGGGCTATGGCATGAGCTTGGCGAGCCGAGCAGGCGTGTCACCGTCGATGCAAAGGCGCGTACTTTCCATCATGGGAGATGGTGGGTTTTGGCACAACGGTTTGCTCACGGGTGTGCAAAGCGCCTTGTTCAATGGCGACGATGCGGTGTTGCTTATTTTTAAAAACGGCTACACCTCTGCTACGGGTACGCAAGACATCATCTCCACACCAAACGACGCGGCGAAGCTTGCTGCCGCAGACAAATGGCAAAGCTTGGCGCATACCAACCAAACGATTGAGCGCACTTTAGAAGGCTTAGGCGTGCAGTGGTTACGCACTGTTAACACCTACGAAGTTGCCAAGGTGCGCGAGACATTGGTGGAGGCTTTTGAATCGGACTTCCAAGGATTGAAAGTCATCGTTGCAGAAGGCGAATGCCAACTAGAGCGCCAGCGGCGCATCAAACCATGGATTGCTAATTTATTAAAACGTGGTGAACGGGTAGAGCGCGTGAAATACGGCGTGGATGAAGATGTGTGCAACGGCGACCATGCTTGCATCCGCTTATCTGGTTGCCCAACGCTCACCTTGAAAGACAACCCAGACCCTTTGAAAGTTGACCCCGTCGCTACAGTGATTGATGGCTGCGTCGGTTGTGGTTTATGCGGAGAAAACGCACATGCTGCCACGCTATGCCCCTCGTTTTACCGTGCTGAAATCGTCCAAAACCCCTCGCCTTGGGAGCGTTTGACAGCAAATATTCGTGCGCGCGTGGTGCGTGTGTTGCAACCGGCTTAAGGCGCTTATGACACAACCCATTTCTATTTTGTTATGTGCCTTAGGCGGTGAGGGGGGCGGCGTTCTTGCAGACTGGCTGGTCGAGGCAGCGCGCCATGGAGGTTTTGCCGCACAAGCGACCTCGATTCCGGGTGTAGCGCAACGTACAGGCGCGACGACTTATTACTTAGAAATTTTTCCAACGCCTGTTTCTGAGTTGGGCAGCCGCCGGCCGGTGTTTGGCTTGAACCCTTTGCCGGGTCGCCTTGATTTACTGGTGTCTTCTGAATTACTAGAAACCGCGAGACAAATCTCTTTGGGCCTGTGCTCTGCTGACAGGACACTGCTCATTAGCGCGAGCAACCGAGCACTGACCACGCACGAAAAAATGCAAATGGGTGATGGTCGTATGGACGATGCAGCTCTTCTGCAACTACTTCAACAACACAGCCATGCCAGCCATGTGCTCGACATGGTGGCGCTGACGCGCCAAGCTGGAACGGTTGTCAGCGCAGTCATGTTGGGATGTATTGCAGCCAGCAGCGTGTTGCCCCTGCGTCGGGAAGACTTTGAATATGCTGTTCATGAAGGATCGGCAAAAGAGCATCAGTCCGCTAGCCAACAGGCCAGTTTGCGCGGGTTTAATTTGGCCTGGGATGCCATACATGCGCAGTCTACGCAGACGAAATTTGTGGATGCCGTTTTGACCAATACTGCCCCGACTTCAAACGTGGCATCCGCACATCCATCAAAACTGTCGCCTGAGCTTGCTGCGACTTTTCCGTCTGCCATGCACGAAATGCTGGGTCTTGGCGTTGCTAGATTGATGGACTACCAAGGCGTTGCATATGTAACCCTATACGTACAACGTTTGCGGGAAGTATTAGCTAGCGAAAAGCGTAATGGCATCGATGGAGCCTGCACAGTAACGCAAGAAACCGCCCGCTGGTTAGCTTTATGGATGGCGTTTGATGACATCGTTCGTGTGGCCGACTTAAAAAGCCGTGCCAGCCGCTGGCAACGCGTCCGCACGGAAGTGAAAGCCAAAGCGGACGATGTGCTCAAGGTCTACGACCACTTCAAGCCTGGTGTGCCAGAGTTCGCAGCCTTGTTACCAAAGGTTTTTGCGCTTCCACTTTTGCGTTGGGACCGCCAACGCTCTGCTAGGGGTTTGAGCCCGCTAGCGCTGCCTATCAAAATTGGCACGCATAGTGTTTTCGGCATGATCATGCTGCGCGTCTTGGCTTCTTTCAAATGGTTGCGTGTGCTCGGAAATCGCTACGCCGAAGAACAAGCCATGATTAACGATTGGTTAAAAGCCGTGGTGCGTGGAGCGCAAGAAGATGTCAACCTAGGGTTGGCGCTTGCACAGTGCGGGCAACTCATCAAAGGCTATGGCACGACAAACGAACGCGGACGAGACAATTTGTTACACATCTTGCGTCATCTAGCGCCTCATGATATGTCCGTTGATTCTTCTGCCCGCACCGCGGAAACATCCCATGATTTGCAAGTGCATTTACAAAAACGCATCACCGCTATCAACGATGCCCGCCAAGCCGCGCTGCGAGACGCTGGCGGAATAGCGCTTGATCAAGCGCTTCGGGCCCATGGCGCACCTATTCGCGAAGTGAAAGCCCAGCCGATTCGCTGGATGGCTAGATCCAAGGCGAAGTAGATACAGGGAAACACCTGAGGATTCTCACTAGCAAAAAAGGTTACAACTCATAACCTTCAATCCCCAACCCTTCTCCACGCGAGGACCCCATGCCCCAACACCTGACACGTACTTTGGCTATCGCCGCCTTTGCCACTCTTTCTGCTTTGTCTCTTGGCAGTGCACAAGCGCAAGATAAACCCGTCAATCTCAAAATGGGAAGTTGGGTGCCTGCACAACATGCGCTCAACCCCGCTTTGATTGCGTGGGGCGAGAGTCTGAAGGCCGCCTCTGGCGGAACTATCACGGCCACGCTGTTTCCATCTGAGCAACTTGGTAAAGCTTTCGATCACTACGACATGGCACGCGACGGGATTTCTGATGTGTCTTACGTCAACCCCGGCTATCAACCAGGTAGATTCCCAATTTTTGCGGCGGCTTCCTTGCCATTCATGGTGGGTAATGCCAAAGCTGGTTCCGCTGCCATCGACGCTTGGTACCGTGCTTATGCCGCCAAAGAAATGAAAGACGTCCATTTCTGCTTTGCTTTCGCACATGACCCTGGTGCGTTGCATTCACGCAAAAAAATTGTTTCACCAGCGGAGATCAAAGGCATGAAAGTGCGACCCGCCTCTGCAACGATAGGTCAAATGGTCACACTGCTTGGCGGTACCAATGTCCAGGCTTCTGCACCTGAGTCGCGCGATATGTTGGAGCGCGGCGTGGCAGATGCGATTACTTTTCCCTGGGGCTCACTCACATTGTTTGGTATCGACAAGGTTGTGAAGTTCCACATGGATGTGCCTTTGTACGTCACCCCATTCGTATGGGTGATGAACAACGATAAATACAACGCGATGTCGGCCAGTCAGAAAAAAGCCGTTGACAGCCATTGCACCAGTGAGTGGGCAGAAAAGGTTGCGAGCGCTTGGGCTGAATTTGAAATTTCAGGCCACGCCAAGCTAGCCGCAGATCCTGGTCGCGAGGTATACAAACTCTCACCGGACCAAGTTAATGCTTGGAAACAAGCGGTAGCTCCGACGGAAATCCAATGGGCTGCCGATCTCAAGAAAACAGGCCAAGACCCTGTCCCTGTGATGGCCGCTTTCAAACAATCATTGACCAAGTACAAGTCTGGCATGTGAGGATTGCATGACGGCTAACACTGCCTCGCACAAGAAGAATCTATTCGATCGCATCATCGATAGCATCGAATGGATGGCGGCTTTATTTGTCGGCATCGTGGCGGCGAATATTTTTATCGCGGTGGTGTTGCGGAAGTTTTTTGATACGTCGATACCTGACAGCTACGACTTTGGGCGGTTGCTTTTAGGAATTTTGATTTTTTGGGGTATCGCTGCCACCAGCTATCGCGGCAATCACATTACCGTCGATTTGTTGTGGAGCAGTTCAAGTCCGCGCGTACGTCGCTGGATCGATATTTTTGCAACGCTGGTGCTGTTATTGGTAGTAACTGTTCAGACGATCATGTTGTTTGACAAAGTTAGCATGACGCAACGCGATAACGTCTTAACCTACGATTTGAATTTGCCAACGTGGCCATTTTTCGCAGTGGCATGGATGGGCGATGTTTGCGCAGTATTACTCATCGCCATTCGGACTTGGCGTTTGGTTTTTCAACCAGACGCGCTGATCGACCACCCAGAAACTAAATCTAACGAATAAGCGTTTAGCCATGGAACTCAGTACCAATGCGGTAGCCGTGATCGGCTTTGTCGTTTTATTTGTCTTGATGCTTTTGCGCGTGCCAGTAGGAATGGCCATGGGCTTGGTCGGTGTTGTCGGCTACAGCTACATCGCCGGCACAGGGCCCGCTTTGAAATTGGTGGGTCAAACGTCCATGCGCACAGTGACTGATTACACCTTTGGTGTGATTCCCATGTTCATGTTGATGGGCGCGTTTGTGTCGGTGTCTGGTGTGAGTCGCGAATTGTTTCGTGCAGCGAACTCGTTTATTGGGCATTTACGTGGTGGCTTAGGCGTTGCAACTGTTTTGGCTTGTGGTGGTTTTGCTGCGATTTGCGGATCATCGGTGGCAACCGCCGCCACCTTTTCTGCAGTTGCGTATCCGGAGATGCGTCGCTACGGCTATCCGCAATCTTTTGCCACTGGGGTGATTGCAGCCGGCGGCACATTGGGTGCCATGCTGCCACCGTCTACTGTGCTTGCGGTCTACGCCATCTTGACCCAGCAAGACATCGGCAAATTATTCATGGCGGGCATTGTTCCGGGACTTCTCGCTATGGGCATGTATGTCATCACCATCATGCTGATTGTGTTTTTTAGACCCGAATGGTTACCAGCAGGTGAAGCCAAACCTTTTTCTGAGCGCGTCGCTGGATTAAAAGATGTATGGGCCCCCTTGGTTTTATTCTTATTTGTGATCGGTGGTTTGTACGGTGGTTTTTTCACGCCGACTGAAGCAGGTGGTGTTGGCGCGAGCGGCGCGTTCTTGCTTGGCGTTTTGCGCGGCAAGTTAGACCGTGCTGGTATTCGAGAGGCGTTGCTTTCTGCTACTCGAACAGCAGCAGCGGTATTTACTGTGTTGATTGGTGCGTTGCTGTTTGGTTATTTTTTAACCATCACACAAACGCCGCAAAAGCTCACCGAGTTTCTAACAAGCCTAGGCATTGGCCGTTACGGTGTCTTAGCGCTCATCATGCTGATGTATTTGGTGTTGGGTTGTTTGATGGATGCCATGGCCATGATCATTTTGACCGTGCCCATTATTTTTCCAGTCATAGTTCAGCTTGGGTTTGATCCTATTTGGTTCGGCATCATCATCGTGATGACGGTGGAGCTTGGTTTGATTCATCCGCCAGTGGGAATGAACGTGTTTGTGATCAAGAGCGTGGTCAAAGACGTGACGTTTATGACCATCTTTAAAGGCGTCATTCCGTTTGTGATCACGGACATCTTGCGCTTAGTGATCTTGATCGCGTTTCCCATCATCGCACTGTGGCTGCCCAACAGGCTCTAGGTCTGTTAGCAAACTTTATAAAAGCTGATAAACACTCCGTCTGGCGCGCGCATGCCCACGCCAACAAACTGGTGCTCGGCTAACCACATCCACTTTGCAGCAGTTGGCTCCATCTGCGGCTGACAGCGAAAGTACACCCGCGATGGATCTACCGGTTGGCCATTGCTGATCTTGGCGGAGTCTTCTACCGATGCAACACGAAGCGCCGTGTTTTTCACAAACACACGGCTGCCATCATCTAGTTCCAATACATAGCGCGCATCCAAGTGGGCGTGCCGGCCGTCTTCAAGTAACAGCTGATAGTCTGCGCCACCCCGCACGATGTGCCCGTTGAGTAAAGGACCTTTCACTGTGCCGCCCGTGATGGGGATCATGCGACGCAGTCCAAAAGTGGTGAGGCCAACCTCCACAGGGGCATCAATCGTGACCGAAATATCACACACATGCTCAAGGGCGGGAGGCGGAAAAGTCATGATGTTTGTGCTCTTTGCTTTGCAAATTCAACAAACCAATCCAAACTAGCAGGATTGGCCATTGCGTCTTTGTTCACTACTTTTTCTAGGGGTTGCCCGAGCAGTAGCTTTTTTACGGGAAGCTCTTGTTTTTTCCCAGTTAAGGTCCGCGGTATTTCGGCAACATGAAAAATTTCACTAGGGACAAAGCGTGGGCTCAGCGCTGTTTTGATGGCGTTATTCAATTTGTCTTTCATCGCGCCATCTAAGACAAGGCCTTCGCGCAGGGACACAAATAAGGGCATGTAGCTTTCTCGGCCGAAGTACTCCAAATCCACCACCATGCTGTCTAGGACCTCAGGCAGAGCCTCTATTGCGCTGTAGATTTCACTAGTTCCCATGCGTAAACCATGTCGATTGATAGTGGCATCGCTACGACCATAAATCACGCACGCTCCATCAGCCGTAATCTTGATCCAATCGCCATGGCGCCACACGCCGCCCATGTCTGTAGGCCCATCGCCGCCGCCTGGCTTGCGCCCTAGTCCTGCGGGGTACATCTCAAAGTAGCTAGATAGATAGCGCACATTGTTGGTGTCATTCCAAAAATACAAAGGCATAGAAGGCAGTGGTTGGGTGCATACCAATTCACCCACTTCACCAATCACAGGTCTACCATCTTCACTCCAGGCCTCTACAGCACAGCCAAGTAATCGACATTGCATCTCTCCAAGGCGCAACGGTAATTCACGGTTACCCCCAATAAATGCGCCAGCAAAATCAGTGCCGCCTGAGATATTGCACCACCAGATATCGTTACCCAGTTTTTTAAACTGCTCATCTCCCCATCTTTGTGCTTCTTCGCTTAATGGTGAACCCGTCGTTCCTAACGAACGAACGCTTTTTAGAGCCGGCATAGTTTGTAAGTCAACGCCTGTCTTTTGACAATTTGCGAAAAACGCAGCGCCCGCTCCAAAAAAAGTCACTCCGTGATTAGCGGCGAATCGCCACAACGTACTCCAGTCTGGTTTTTCTTTGGTACCACCGGGATTACCGTCGTAAATGACGCAGGTGGTGCCATTGAGCAATCCACCAATTTGTGCATTCCACATGACCCAGCCAGTTGAGCTGTACCAATGGAACCGTTCGCCCCAACTGTTAGGGTGATAGCTGCAACCAATATCGTTATGCAAGATTTTTAACGCTAACGCTACGATTAACGTACCGCCATGCCCATGCACAATGGGCTTTGGCAAGCCAGTTGTACCGCTGGAATAGACAATCCAAAGTGGGTGGTCAAACGGCAACCACTGTGGCTTGAAGTCCTGTATGGTCGCACTGTTTTGGGACAACACCATTTCTAAGTCCGCGCTATTTGCTAAGCTTGAATGTGTATGGAGATTTCGACAAAGAATTACATGATGGACTGTCGGTAGGCCCTTGCGTAATTCTTCCACTACCTGCAAACGGTCATGGTCTTTGCCGCCGTAAGTCACGCCATCGCAGGCAATCAGTACCTTTGGTTCAATTTGCTGGAAGCGGTCCAACACTGCATGGGTTCCCATATCGGGAGCGCAAATGCTCCATACTGCTCCGATACTTAAGCATGCCAACATGGCAATGGCTGCTTCAGTGATATTGGGCAAGTAAGCAGCTACCCTGTCACCTGGTTGTATACCTTGTTTTTGTAAATGGATGGCTAATGCAGCAGTTTGTCGCCTGAGTTCAGGCCAACTTAGCTCTCGCGTTTGTCCTTTTTCATTGGTGCTAATGATGGCGGGAAATCCTGCTGCATGCGCAGCATCGCAATGTCGAAAAACCTGTTGCACGTAATTGGTTTGTGCGCCTGCAAACCACTGCGCATTAGGCATTGTGTTGCGCGCCAACGCTGCTCGATGTGGCGTCGGCGATTGCATATCGAAGTAATCCCAAATGCTTTGCCAAAAAGCATTGAGATCTGTAACCGACCATTGCCACATAGCGTCATAGCTGTCAAAACTGATGCCACAGTTTTCTTTGAGCCAGTTTTGATACAGGCGTATTTGCGGTATGTACGGTGGCTTTTGCATCATGTACTTTTTGAAGAAGTTTTAACCAAGCCCCTTGACGCAAGCCTATTTGAGCTTACCCAAGCTCACAATGAAATTTGCGGCAGACGTTAGGTCGGCGATTAAGGCGTTTTTAGCCGCTTTTATATTTTTTTTCATCATTGCTTCGAGAATTTTTTGATGGTGATTTCTCGCTGACTCTGCATCCGTAAGTCTTTTAGAGCCCGAACGCATGTCTAGATTTAGAACAGGGCCGACTTGCAACCACAGGCCCTCAATCATATTCATCAACGTTGGCATTTGCGCAGCTCGGTACGCAGTGAAATGAAATCGCATATTGGCTTCAATCGCTATCGTAGGGTCTGGTGACTTGCGCTTAACCTCTTTTGAAAATGTTTCATGGTGCCGGGCTAATTCTTGCAACTGGTCTTTTGTAATGCGTTGGGTGGCATGTTCTAAGGCTAGGCACTCAACCTGAAGACGAATAGCCAGAAGCTCTAGAAATTTTTCCTTGGTCATTAAAGGAACGCGCACAGATTTATTGGGCAAAAACTCCAGGGCACCCTCTGCCGCCAGTTGGCGCAAGGCCTCACGAACAGGCATCTGACTTGTTCCAACCGCCTCCGACAAGCTTTTTAAAGTTAGCCTTTGGCCTGGTTGCACCCGCCCACTCATGATCAGCTCACGCAAATCACTATAAACACGTTGCGACATCGTCTCATGCGCGATACGCCCAATGGGTAGGGCGACAATTTCTTTGGGCACAGGGAATGTCCTAGTCATTTATCCGTTGACTTTATTCTGCCATGAAATATATTTGATCAAACATCATATGATGTTTTTTAGTAATTCATTTCCTTAAGGAGTTCGAATGAAAGACGTATCTGAAACCCGCCGCCGATTAATCATCGCTGGCTCAGCAGCTGGAGCAGTTTCTGCGATGGGATTCCCCGCCATCGTCAAAGCGCAGTCAGACAAAATTCGTATTGGCCATCTAACGCCATTAACGGGCTTCTTGGGGACCATCGGTGAGTATGCCGCGATGGGGGTCAAGATGGCCGCCGAGGAGATTAACAAATCTGGCGGCTTACTTGGAAGAGAGATAGAACTTCTATCAGAGGACTCTGTAAATCCCGCCACAGCATCTACTAAAGCGCAGCGGCAATTAGAGCGTGATGGAGCTGTTCTTCTTCTTGGAGAAATATCATCAGCTTCTTGCACTGCAATCGCTCAAGTGGCAGCTAGAAACAAAAAGGTTTTTGTCAATACTGGCGGAAATTCCGACGAAATCAGGGGCAAGACCTGCAACCGCTACATGTTCCATGTCGAAGCGGCAAACACCATGTACGTAAACGCGGTTGCGACTGCTTTATTGCGTAACAACATGGTCTCGGGCAAGCGCTGGTTTAGTCTTACCGCTGATTATTCCTTTGGTCATGACCTGCATCGCGTCAGTTCTCGCTTCTTAAAGGCCAACAATGGTGACCTTGTTGAAAACGTTTTGGTTGCGACAGATGCGACCGACTTTAGCCCCTTCTTATTAAAGATTCGCCAAGCAAAGCCTGATATTGTTGTTTCTAATTTGGCTGGACTTCAGGTTTCAAACTTCATCAAGCAATATGCTGAATTTGGTTTAAATTATCCGTTGGTGGGATTTGATATGGCTCCTGCGATTGCATGGGCCTCAGGCGCAGAAAACTTTTCAGGCACTTGGCCAGTCCGTTGGCATCCAGACGTGGCGAGCCCTTCGGCCAGGGCCTTCGTGACTGCTTTCACCGCCAAATATGGAAAGCCGCCAGAAGATCAAGCGGCCGCCGAATACTCCACGTTGAAGCTTCTTGTTCAGTCAATGAACGAAATCAAGTCTACGGATTCTGAAAAGCTAATTGCACATTTAGAAAAAGAAACAGAGTTCGACATCCTGAAAGGACGCAAAGGGTACTTCCGTAAATGGGATCACCAATTGATGCAAGAGATGTATTCAATAACACCCAAGCCCAAAGCGCAAGTTAAAAACAAGTGGGACTTCTTACAGCTCAGCAGCCCACTGCCAGGTGATAACGCTAAGCTTGAGTCACTTGCTCCAACGCGTGAAGAAAACGATTGCAAGATGGCTTAGTTTTTATTGTCTAACTGATATTTATGGCTGCAGTCTATTTACTTGAACAGGTAATCAATGGATTGCTGTCCGGGGGCTATTACTTGCTAATCGCCCTCGGACTCTCCATGATTTTTAGCTTAGGCGGTATCGTTAACTTAGCGCATGGCGCCTTTTACGCAATCGGCGCCTACTTTGCGATAGAGATTTCGGCCTTATGGGGCTTTGGCAGCGCAATTATTATTTCGCCGATTCTTGTTGGTTTAATTGGCATTGCTTTTGAGCGATTTATTCTTAGACGCTTTTATTCTGCTGATCCCATCATTAGCTTGCTTTTAACGTTCGGCCTTTCCATGGTGATAGAGCAGTTGATTAGGATGGCTTGGGGGGCTGCGCCACTAGCTTCATCTATCCCTACTGCACTGAGAGGCAACATTGTTGTTGGCGAGTTCCTTTATTCTCGCTATAGGCTCATCATTCTTGGTGCAGTCATATTGCTCCTTGTTGCAATATGGTTCTTACTCAATAGAACTTCTTTCGGACGTGTAGTGCGTGCCGGGGTTCAAAAACCAGACATGGTCGCCGCATTGGGCATTAAATTGCAGCCCTATATGACTGGGATTGTGGTGATTGGTGTCATGCTTGCAGCGATTGCTGGCGTTATGTTTTCTCCTATTGTCGGAGTGCATCCCGCTATGGGGTCCGAAATCATGACTGCTGCATTCGTGGTCGTCGTTATTGGAGGCCTTGGTAGTTTCTGGGGAGTGGTTCTCGCCGCCATTCTGGTAGGGGTAGTTAAAGGAATAACGATTCACTTTATTCCTCCCGCTGGCGAGGCTTCCATGTACTTACTCATGGTTTTAGTTCTCCTTTTTAGGCCTCGAGGTCTTTTTGGCGAGCGAATCGAACGCTTCGATTAAACACAAGATGGCTCATTCACAAAATTCGATCATGTATAAAACGGCAATAGCGCTGCTGATTGCTCCTTTTTTACTTCAATCCATTGGCCTAACGCACACCTCTTCGACTGACCTTGTTATTTACTCCTTGGCCGCCATTGGCCTAAATCTTTTAGTGGGCTTTACAGGCCTGACCTCATTTGGCCATGGCGCGTGGTTTGGTATTGGTGCATACGCTGCAGCTTTAGCTCAGATCAATTGGTTTAACGATAGTTTCTTCTTGCCTTTATTGTTTTCATTGTTATTCATCATTTTTTCATCCACTGTTTTCGGCTTCCTAATTCTTCGCCGCCGTGGCGTTTATTTCTCGCTATTGACCCTGGCTCTGTCGGCCCTTGTTTTCACGATCTCTTTACGCTGGACCGCCTTGACCGGCGGTGAGTCTGGTCTAGGCGGCATTGTTCGACCTGCAATTGGAATATTTAATCTTGATGACTCCATCATATTTTTAGCTGCTGTAAGTTTGTTCGCAATAGTATTGATTTACTTTTTAAACCGTTTAATACGTTCTCCATTTGGTCATGTGTTGATTGCCATTCGAGAGAATGAGCAGCGGGCAACTTTTCAAGGCTACGATACCAATCGCTACAAGTTATTGGCTTTTGTTTTATCTGCGACTATTACCGGCTTTGCCGGAGCGTTATTAGCTTTTCATCACCGATTCACTTCTGCCGAAGTAACCTCCGTAACCTTTTCAGGTGAGCTTCTTGCAATGGTCGTCATTGGCGGCATGAGAAGTCTAATTGGCCCTGCAATAGGCGCACTTTTTTATGTTCTTCTTCGTGAGTATTTGTCAATCTTCACACCCAATTGGCTGCTCTACTTTGGTTTGCTTTTTGTAGGATTTATTCTCTTTTCACCCTCTGGTCTTGTTGGCGTTTGGTCGAAACTGCGTCTTCGCTGGCACACCGCTCCTATTGAAGATGCGGCTATGAGCGGCCGCAAGATCATTGAAGGTTTACCGTTGCCCTCATTTCTTGTCCGCGACCAAGACGAGGGCCGAGCAAATGCCCTAGAGGTTGTTAATGTCGCTCGTCAGTTCGGTGGCATCAAAGCAGTTATAGACGCAAGCCTAACTTTACGCAGTGGCGAGATTCACGCTTTAATTGGTCCAAATGGTGCAGGTAAAACAACTGCCTTTAATTTAATCTCAGGAATGTTTGCCCCTGACAAAGGGACCATCACCTTGAATGGTCAAAGAATTGAAGGCAAGCCTGCCCACGTAATATGCAGAATGGGGCTTGCTCGGTCGTTTCAAATTACCAACCTCTTTAAAGGACTAAGCATTGAGGAGAATTTAAGGCTCTCCATCCAAGCGCAGCATCCCGGGCGTTTTAATGTGTGGCGAAACGTCAAATCCTTTCAGCTTGTTAATGCGCAGACGCAAGAGTTACTTAAGTTTCTGGGTTTGATGGGAATAGAAAAGGCTGAAGCTGGGTCTCTTTCATATGGTGGGCAGCGGCTTGTCGATCTAGGTGTCGCATTAGGCAGCCATCCCCGGGTTCTGCTTTTAGACGAGCCCCTTGCTGGCTTGGCCGCTGCTGAGCGTGAACGTGTTTCTCGTTTAGTCACTATTGTTGCTAGCGGCGTTCCTGTTTTAATTGTTGAGCACGATATCGACCGTGTGCTTGGTTTTTCTCAATGTGTGACGGTGATGAACCAAGGTGAAGTTCTCATGTCAGGGACCCCGAAAGAAGCACGCGAGGATGTGCGTGTTCAATCGGTTTATACGGGAACCGGAATCCCACCCGTAACGGGCAGAAGTAACGCCCAGTCGAGCAACTCTAAATATTTGTTGACATACAAAAATATAGATGCCTTCTACGATAAAAGTCATATTTTGAATAGTGCTTCGATTGATGTCATGCACGGAGAGATCGTTGCGCTGTTAGGTAGAAATGGCGCGGGGAAGTCAACACTTCTAAAGTCGCTGATTGGTCTTGTAAAGCCACTCAACGGCAGCATTCAATTGGACGGCGAAGAAATAGCAGGTCTTAGCGCTCCCGCCATTGCAAGACTGGGAATAGGCTACGTACCTCAAGGGCGCGGTTTGTTTGCTGGGATGACGGTTCGTGACAATTTGGCGCTTGGTCGGCTTTGTAGAAGAGATTTAAATATTGGCGGCGTCTTTTGGGATGAAGAGAAAGTGCTGAGTTACTTTCCTAAGCTTCGAGACCGAATGGATACGCACGCAGACTATCTTTCTGGAGGCGAGCAACAGATGGTGGCGGTCGCAAGAGCACTGTCAGGGAATGTAAAACTTTTACTACTCGATGAGCCCTTTGAGGGCCTCGCCCCCGCCGTCATTCAAGACCTGTTCACAGTTTTTGATAGGCTTCGTTCAGAGGTCTCGATCATTATTGTTGAACATAACTTGGACTTGGTTCTTACTCTTGCAGATCGCGTTTTTGCTCTGGAGCGTGGTTCCGTTTTCCATCAAGGTCCCGCTGAGCCTTTGCTTACTGACCTCGATTACCGTAAAAAAATTCTTTGGATGTAAATGACTGCTTCACTTAACTTTCAACTCACCGGCCAGCGCGCTTTGGTGACGGCTGGTGCCCAGGGCATTGGCTTGGCGATCACAGAAGCCCTGTTGCAACAAGGTGCAGAGGTACACATATGTGATGTTGATCAGGCCGCTTTGAATAAAACCAAAACACAGTATCCGCAAGTACATATCAGTCACACCGATGTCGGCAATGAGGCCCAAGTGCTCTCCATGTTTGCCGAGGTTCAAAGGCGCTGGGGGCAACTAGATATATTGGTAAACAACGCTGGTATTGCCGGGCCAACCGCAGCGATTGAAGACACCTCTCTTCGTGAGTGGCAACAGACACTAGACGTCAATCTCACCGGCGCTTTTTTGTGTACGCGCAGTGCTGTGCCTTTGATTAAAAAAGCCAAGGGCGGCAGCATCATCAATATTTCTTCTGCTGCTGGTCGCCATGGGTTTCCTTTGCGCTCTCCCTATTCCGCCACCAAGTTTGGCGTGGTCGGTTTGACGCAAACTTGGGCGATGGAATTGGGCCCGAGTGGAATTCGTGTCAACGCCATCTTACCCGGCATCGTAGAAGGCGCTCGCCAAGATCGCGTTCTTAGTGCCAAAGCCGAAACTTTTGGTATCAGTCTAGAGGCTATGCGCACACGTGCGTTAGAGCGTGTGTCTTTGCGTCGTATGGTGTCCGCCCAAGACATTGCGGCACAAATTGTTTTTGTATGTTCTCCTGCAGGCGCAAATGTTTCAGGGCAAAGCCTTTCAGTAGACGGTAACGTGGAGACTCTCGCGCAATGACAACTTTTACACACTCCTCAAAAACTGGCGTCGTTGGCGCTGGCTTGATTGGTCGCGCATGGGCCATGGTCTTTGCGCGCGCTGGTTTGCAAGTCAAAATCTTTGATGCAGACGCTAAAGCACTCAGCGCATGCATGGGGCATATTGAGACACTAGTGAAAGACATGCACGCAGCGGACTTGGTACAGGAAAGCCCAGCTGACATTATTCGGCGCATCACTCCTGTTAGCAGTTTGGCTGAGGTTTGCACTGATGTTGATTTGATCCAAGAAAACATTCGAGAAACCGTCGAAGCGAAGATAGACATTTTTTCCCAAATGGATGCCCTCACGCACAAGGACACTATCCTCGCAAGCTCAACATCGTGGCTCCCTACCTCGTTATTCACGAAAGATCTTGCTGGCCGCGAACGTTGCTTGGTAGGCCACCCCACCAATCCACCATACCTAATTCCTTTGGTCGAAGTCAGTCCTGCACCATGGACATCTGAAAAGACAACGCAAGCCGCTATGGCTTTTTACAAACTAGTTAAACAAGAACCTGTTTTGGTGCGCAAAGAAATACATGGCTTTTTACTCAACCGCGTGCAAGGCGCTGTTTTAAATGAAATGCTCAATTTATATGAACAGGGCTTTGCAAGTTCCGAGGACCTCGACAAAGTCATGAAGTTTGGTCTCGGTTTGCGCTGGTCATTTATGGGCCCATTTGAAACCATTGATTTGAATGCGCCAGATGGCGTGGTCGATTACGCTAACCGGTATGGCCAAACGTACGCAGAAGTCAGTAAAACCCAAGCTGACAATACTTGGTCGCCTCAAGTGATTGCAGAAATTGAACGCGAGCGCAGACAAGTTTTAGAACATAACCAACTCGATGCACGTTCACATTGGCGTGATCGCCGTTTGATGGCACTTAGGCGTCACCAGAAAGACCAACCTGCCTAATTTGCCACTTCATAATTAGCCTTCTTCTTTTAGCGCTTTTCTTCTTAGGAGTTATTCCATGTCTCGCAAAGTCATCATCACCTGCGCCGTCACTGGCGCCATCCACACCCCCAGCATGTCGCCGCATTTACCGGTGACAGCCAAAGAAATTGCAGATGCGGCTTTAGGCGCGGCTAAAGCAGGCGCGGCGATTGTGCATTTGCATGCGCGCAATCCCGTCGATGGCAGCCCTTCACAAGACCCCGAGTTGTTCACGCCGTTTTTGAAAGAAATCAAAGAGAAAAGCAATGTCGTGATCAATCTCACCACTGGCGGCGCGCCAACCATGACGATTGCCGACCGCTTGCGCCCAGCGCACCACTTCAAGCCTGAAGTCGCGTCTTTGAACATGGGCTCGATGAACTTTGGTTTGTACGACATGCTCAAGCGCTTCAAAACCTTTAAGCATGACTGGGAAGTGCCTTATCTCGCCAACAGTGATGACCGCGTGTTTAAAAACACATTCAAAGATATTGCACACATCTTGCAGTCTTGCAGTGATAACGAAACGCGATTCGAGATCGAGTGTTATGACATTGGGCATCTCTACACCGCAGCGCATTTTATTGACCGCGGCTTGATCAAAGCCCCTTTCCTGATTCAATCTGTCTTTGGTATTTTGGGTGGCATCGGCCCACATCCCGATGATGTGATGCATATGAGACGCACTGCAGACCGCTTGTTTGGCGACGCTTATGTGTGGTCGGTCCTAGGTGCCGGTCGCAACCAAATTCCAATCGCAACACAGTCTTTAGCCATGGGTGGCAATGTGCGCGTTGGTTTGGAAGATTCATTGTGGGATGGCCCCGGTAAATTGGCTGAGTCGAATGCCGATCAAGTCACACGCATTCGCAAAATCATCGAAGGGCTTTCGCTAGAAGTCGCAACGCCCGATGAAGCCCGTAAAATTTTGCAGCTCAAAGGCCACCACAACGTTAACTTCTAAAACACCATGCGCATTTGGAAAAAAGAAATCTCTCCGGCTATTCTTTCGACGAACCATATCGATACGGCGACTGAGCATTTAGGTTTAGAGTTCTTAGAAGTAGGAGATGACTTTATCCGTGCGCGTGTTCCTGTTGATAAACGCACCCGCCAACCGTATGGTCTGTTGCACGGCGGGGTGAGCGTGGTTTTAGCAGAAACCATCGGCTCTTGCGGTGCACATTATTCGTGCCCGCCGGATCACCGCGCTGTCGGTTTAGATATCAATGCCAACCATTTAAAGAGCGCTACCTCTGGCTGGGTAACAGGCACAGCACGTCCTGTCCACATTGGTAAGAGCACACAAGTCTGGCAAATCGATATGCATAACGATGCTGGTGAGTTGACCTGCGTGTCACGCATCACCATGGCGATTCTTGCGCCACGATAAATGCGCTGACTACGCTTTTAATAATTAAGCAGTTTTCACCCGCTCGCTTTTCCAGTACACATCGTCGCCACCGTCTTGGCGATTGAGCACGCGGGCCAGCACAAACATCAGATCACTCAGGCGATTGAGGTATTGGCGTGGTGCGTCTTTTAAGGCTTCTTCATTACCCAAGGCCACCACAGCGCGCTCGGCACGCCGCGCCACAGTGCGACAGACATGTGCCAGCGCAGCACCGCGGTTGCCGGCCGGCAAGATAAATTCTTTCAAGCTCGGCAACTCTGCGTTGTAGCGCTTTAGCGCCTCATCAAGTTGCAAAACTGCCTCGGCTTTAAGAAGTTCAAAGCCTGGGATGGACAGCTCACCGCCTAAGTTAAACAACTGGTGCTGGATTTCCACCAACACTTCGCGCACAGCTTGCGGCATCTCTTCGCACAGCAGAACGCCAATGCTGGAGTTGAGTTCGTCCACATCGCCCATGGCGTGCACGCGCAAGCTGTTTTTGGAGACGCGCTGGTTGTCGCCGAGTCCAGTTGTTCCTGCATCGCCTGTGCGGGTTGCAATTTGTGTGAGTCGGTTACTCATTAGGGTTTTCCTTTGTCTTTGTGCGTTTCTCGCTTACAGACATTATTGTGCCTGTCGCCACTGTGGTGTACATACATGTGCAGTTCTAATTAGAATGATCCGCTTACTTGGAGACTACGCATGAACGCCCCTACCTCGCATGACCACTTGGTTCCCGTGATATCGCAA
>CAIRQX010000079.1 GCA_903880855.1 uncultured Burkholderiales bacterium
TAAATATTTATAACTATATTTACACGCATAGAAGCCGTTTCGCCATAACAAAACGTACCTCACAATCTAATTGCAATCCCCCGCTCCCGCATCCGCTCCTTAGCCTGCCCCACAGTGAACTCGCCATAATGAAAAATACTAGCAGCGAGCACCGCATCTGCACCCCCCATTTGAATTCCATCCGCCAAGTGGTCTAGGTTACCCACACCACCCGAAGCAATCACAGGCACGCTCACCGCTTCACTCACGGCACGCGTAAGCTCTAAATCAAACCCCGCTTTGGTGCCATCGCGGTCCATGCTCGTGAGCAAAATTTCGCCAGCACCGTAATCGGCCATTTGGACCGCCCATGCCACTGCATCAAGACACACGTTTTGGCGTCCACCGTGGCTAAATACATCCCAGCCTGGGCCCATGGGCAGGCCGTTGACACCGATACGTTGTTCGTCTTGCGAGCTACGACGTTTGGCATCGATCGCCACCACGATGCACTGAGCACCGTATTTAGCAGACGCATCGCGAATCACTTGCGGGTTGGCGATGGCGGCTGAGTTCAAACTGGTTTTGTCTGCACCCGCATTAAGTAAGCGTCTTACATCTTCCACCGTTCTCACACCACCCCCCACCGTCAGCGGAATAAACACCTGTGAGGCCACCGCTTCGATGATGTGCAAGATGACATCGCGCGCATCGCTGGTGGCGGTGATGTCAAGAAAAGTGAGTTCGTCGGCGCCTTGGTCGTTGTAGCGCGCAGCAATTTCAACCGGGTCACCCGCATCGCGCAACTCGACGAAGTTCACGCCTTTGACGACGCGGCCGCCAGTGACATCCAAGCAAGGGATGATGCGCTTGGCGAGCATTTAGCCGACCACGCGCAAACGCTGCCAGCCTTGCCACTCTTCTTGCGGCTCTAGGTGCACGGTCTCAAATACTTGGGCCGCTTCCACGCAAAGCATGCGCGCAAAACCATCGTCTGGAAGGTCTGGCATTTGCACTGACTTTTCAGCACCGGGGTTCCACACCACGGTATGCGCCCAACTGGGACTTTGTTCAATTTGTAACAAGCTACTGCCGTCTTGCACATGCAAGGCGTTGTCACCTGCGTGGTAGACGCGGTCAAACTCTCCGTCGAAATGCAAGCTGGGAGGCGCAAAGTGGTGCACGTCTTCTACGGCATCCCATTCTGGCAAGCCGTCCAAACCGCGCAACTCGGTTAAAGCGATGTCGTCCACTGCCAAATAGGTATGCAGCGCGCCCGTGAATTGAAGCGCATTTGAGTCGTTGTTAATCACTCGCAATGTGAGGTTGAGTTGCCCGGGCTCAATTTCCACGCGGTACTGGGCCTCAAACTGAAACTCCCAATGCGCCAAGGTATGCGCCTGAGTGGCACACGAAAAGTCTTGAAAAGCAATGTCAGGCGACTCCACGCGATCTTGCGCCTCCCATTCCATGTTTCGGACAAAACCGTGACGGGGCAAAGGACCACGCTGGTTAAATTGTGGAAAGCAAATGGGCACACCGCCACGTATTGGTGTATGTCCATCAAACTTGTTGTTGGGGCTCAAGAACAAACGCTCATGCCCTTGCGACACCCACGACAACACTTGCGCACCTTGCAAGGCAATCAATACGCTGTCGCCACAGGCCAAGCTCAAACGGTAACAGGGGAGATTGCGGAAATACTCAACCATTGAGTTCATCTGCGCGCTCTTGGGCTTTTTCAAAATCAAGGTCACCGCTGTAAATCGCGCGTCCACAAATCACGCCTTCGACGCCCTCGTCTTCGACTTCGCAGAGTTTTTCGATGTCGGCCATATTGGACAAACCACCCGATGCGATGACGGGAATGGTGAGCGCTTGTGCGAGTTTGACGGTTGCGTCGATGTTGATGCCGCTCAACATGCCATCACGGCCGATGTCGGTGTAGATGATGGATTCGACGCCGTAGTCTTCGAATTTTTTCCCAAGGTCAATCACTTCGTGACCCGTTAATTTGCTCCAACCGTCTGTGGCCACTTTGCCGTCTTTGGCATCTAAGCCCACGATGATGTGGCCGCCAAAGGCCGAGCAAGCGTCTTGTAAAAACCCAGGGCTTTTGACTGCCGCAGTGCCGATGATGACGTAACGCATGCCCGCATCAATGTATTTTTCGATGGTGTCCAAGTCGCGAATGCCGCCACCGAGTTGCACTGGAATATCGTCACCCACGGCCCGCAAAATCGCTTTGATAGCTGCATTGTTTTGCGGTTTGCCCGCAAACGCGCCATTCAAATCCACCAAGTGCAAACGTCGCGCACCTTTGGCAACCCAATCGAGTGCCATTTGTGCGGGGTCTTCGCTGAAGGTGGTAGCCTGGTTCATGTCGCCTTGGATGAGGCGCACGCAATGTCCGTCTTTGAGGTCAATGGCAGGTATGAGAAGCATGATGGCGGGTGGAGTTCAAGGGTTCCAGTGGATGAAATTGCGGTACAAGGCCAAGCCATGCGCCGCGCTCTTTTCGGGGTGAAATTGTGTCGCAAAAATGTTGTCTCTGGCGATGGCGCACGCAAAAAGTCCGCCATAGTCGGTTTCAGCGGCAACATGCACGGCATTTTTAGGTTTGGCGTAGAAGCTATGTACAAAATAAAAGTAACTGTTGCTAGGCACCCCTTCCCACAAAGGATGGGGTTGTGTCGGAACCACTTGGTTCCAACCCATTTGCGGAACTTTGAAGCGACTGCCGTCGGTTTGGGTTCTTCCTGCCAAATCAAATTTGATGACTTCACCTGGAATCAAACCTAGGCCCGGTGTATCTCCCTCGGCGCTGTGGTCTAGCAACATCTGCATGCCTACGCAAACGCCAAAAAGGGGTTTTTTTGCCGCCGCATCCAACACCGCTTCGAGCAGTCCAGAGGCCTTTAGTTCCGACATGCAATCAGGCATCGCGCCTTGGCCTGGTAACACCACGCGGTGGGCGTCTCGCACCACCTGCGGGTTGGATGTGACGACCACCTCAGCCTGGTCCACCACGGATGCCGCATGAATCACCGCTTGCGCCACCGAGCGCAAATTGCCCATGCCGTAATCAACCACCGCGATGGTGTTCAAAGAGATCCTTTGGTCGAAGGAATGACGCCAGCCGAACGGGGGTCCGGCGTCAGCGCAGCACGCAAGGCGCGGGCAAAGGCTTTGAAAACAGTTTCGGCTTGGTGGTGCGCGTTTTCACCGCGCAAGTTGTCAATGTGCAATGTCACCAAGGCATGGTTCACAAAACCTTGGAAAAACTCGTAAGCCAATTGGCTATCGAACTCGCCGATCATGCCGGCCTTGAAGGGCACATGCATCACCAAACCAGGACGACCTGAAAAGTCCACCACGACGCGGCTCAAAGCTTCATCCAACGGCACATATGCATGGCCATAACGGGTAATACCTTTTTTGTCGCCAATGGCTTTGGCCACGGCTTGGCCCAAAGTAATACCGACATCTTCTACCGTGTGGTGGCCGTCGATGTGCAAATCGCCAGTGGCGTGGATCTCTAGATCGATCAAGCCATGGCGCGCGATTTGGTCGAGCATGTGGTCAAAGAAACCAATGCCCGTGGACAGTTTGGACACGCCCGTACCGTCAAGATTGACCTTGACGGTGATTTGGGTCTCGGCCGTTTTACGGCTGACTTCGGCAATGCGAGCGGTCATGGTGGACTTTCGGTTTTTTATTTCAGTGCAACTGCTAATGCAGCCAACAGTTGTTGGTTTTCCTGTGGGGTGCCGATGGTCAGGCGCAAACAGTTTGTCAGCAACGGGTGCATTTTAGAAACGTTTTTGACCAAGACTTTTTGCGCCTTGAGTGACTCAAATACACGGGTGGCTGTATCGGGCCCACCCTCAAAACGCGCCAGCATCATATTGGCGTCACTTGGGAAAGGTGTCACGCCTAGCATGGCTTGCAGGGCTTGGGTCAGGGCTGTGCGTTCTTCGCAGACAGTTTTGGCTTGCGCAGCAAAAACATCGGCATGCTCCAAAGCGAACAAGGCGCACTCGGCATTGAGCACGCTGACGTTGTAGGGTGGACGCAATTTGTCGACTTCATTTAACGAGGCCATCGGCGCCAACATATAGCCCAAACGCGCGCCAGCCAAACCGAATTTGGAAAGTGTGCGCATCAGCAACACATGCGAATTGCTAGCGGGATCGCGGCGAATTTCATCTAACCAACTTAAGCTAGAGAACGGCTGATACGCCTCATCCATCACCACTAAACCGCCATAAGCGCTGACTTGGGCAATCAGACGGCGGATAACCTGCGTGTCCCACAAATTCGCTGTTGGGTTGTTGGGATAAGCGATGTAAACAATCGCGGGTTCGTGTTGCGCAATCGCGTCAGACATGGCGCGCTCGTCCAACGCAAAGTCCGCCGTCAAGGGCACACCAATGAAAGGTAAGCCTTGTAACTTGGCGCTCATCGCGTACATGACAAAGCCCGGTTCTGGCGCCAGCACTTTGGCGCCTGGCACGGCGCAAACCATGGCTAAAAGAGAAATCAACTCGTCAGAACCGTTGCCAAGCATCAGGCCATAGCCTTGCGGTAAATCCACATAGCGCGACAAAGCGGCACGCAAATCGTCGACGCGCGAACCGGGGTAACGGTTGATAACCAGTGCGCCTAAGCGTTTACCTAATTCGGCTTGTAACTCTGGGCTTAAAGAAAACGGGTTTTCCATCGCATCGAGTTTGACCATGCCATCGGAATGTTGGATCGCATAAGCGTGCATTGATTGCACATCTTGACGGATAAAACGCATAGGCGTGGTCATGGTGCGTCTTTCTGCATGCGCATTTCAGCCGCCATCGCGTGGGCTTGCAGGCCTTCGCCATGCGCCAGTACTGACGCAATTTGGCCAAGCGTTTGTGCGCCCTTGCTGCTGACTTCAATCAGGCTGCTGCGTTTTTGAAAGTCATACACACCCAAAGGCGAACTGAAACGCGCTGTGCCGCTCGTTGGTAATACATGGTTAGGGCCTGCGCAATAGTCGCCCAAACTCTCGCTGGTATAGGCTCCTAAAAAAATAGCGCCTGCGTGACGCAAGAAAGGCTCCCAACGGTGCGGGTCTTGGCTAGAAACTTCTAGATGCTCAGGCGCAATGCGGTTACTAATTTCACAAGCCTCTTCCATGCTGCGGGTGTGGATCAATACGCCACGGCCATGGAGCGACTTGGCAATGATCTCGCGGCGCGGCATTTGGGGAAGAAGTTTTTCCATTGCCGCTTGCACTTGGTCGATGAAGCCAGCATCGGGGCAGAGCAACACGCTTTGCGCGAGTTCGTCGTGTTCGGCTTGGCTGAACAAATCCATCGCCACCCAGTCATGGGGTGTTGTGCCATCGGCCAACACCAAAATTTCACTAGGGCCCGCAATCATGTCGATGCCCACCGTACCGAACACGCGGCGCTTGGCAGCAGCTACATAAGCGTTGCCAGGGCCGGTGATTTTGTCAACGGCTGGAATGGTTTGCGTGCCATAGGCCAAGGCGGCTATGGCTTGCGCACCACCAATGGTGAATGCGCGACTGAGGCCTGCAACATAAGCTGCAGCCAATACCAATGCGTTTTTTTCGCTATGTGGCGTTGGCACCACCATGATGATGTCTTGCACACCCGCTACATGCGCAGGAATGGCATTCATCAATACGCTTGAGGGGTAAGCGGCTTTTCCGCCTGGTACATAAATTCCTACGCGGTCTAGCGGCGTGACTTTTTGTCCTAACAAAGTGCCGTCCGCATCGCGGTAAGTCCAGCTCTCGCCACTGGCTTTTTTCTGTGCCTCGTGGTAGCTGCGCACACGCGCAGCTGCAGCTTCTAACGCAGTGCGCTGAACAGCGGGCAGACCGTCAAACGCGGCTTTTAGTTCGGCTTGGGTCATCTCCAAAGCGGACATGTCGGTAGCTTTCAAACCATCAAAGCGCTCTGTGTATTCGATGACTGCGGCGTCGCCACGTTGTTTTACATCCGCCAAGATATCTGCCACGCGTTGCTCGATCGCCGCATCGGTATCGGCCGACCAATGCAAGCGGGCTTTGAAGTCGGCCTCAAAGTTAGGGCTAGCAGTCGAAAGTCGAAGCGGCTTGGGCATATTCAGGCCTATGCCTTCGCAAAAGCGTCAATGATGGGGCGAATCTGCGCTTGCTTCATTTTGAGCGAGGCTTGATTCACCACCAAACGCGAGCTGATGTCCATGATGCGCTCCACTTCCACCAAGTGATTGGCTTTGAGCGTATTGCCCGTCGACACCAAGTCGACGATGGCATCGGCTAAGCCGGTTAAAGGCGCCAATTCCATTGAGCCGTACAACTTCACCATGTCCACATGCACGCCTTTGCTGGCAAAGAAGTCGCGCGCAATCGTGGTGTATTTGGTGGCTACTTTTAGACGTGCGCCTTGCTTAACCTTGCCCACATAATCAAAGTCTGCGCGAACCGCCACGCTCATGCGGCATTTGGCAATTTTTAAATCGAGGGGTTGGTAAAGGCCCGTGCCACTGCCTGCCCAATCGCCACCGTGCTCTATCAAAGTGTCGAGTCCTGTTACGCCTAAATCAGCGCCCCCGTATTGAACATATGTTGGTACATCTGAAGCACGCACCAAGACCACGCGCAGTTGCGGTTGATTGGTAGGCAAAATTAATTTGCGCGATGTTTCTGGGTCTTCGAGTACTTCAATACCAGCCGCACGCAACAGCGGCAAGGTTTCGTCGAAGATGCGTCCTTTGGAGAGCGCCAAGGTCAAGGTGGAAGTCATTTCACTCTTTCAA